>CANPZO010000004.1 GCA_947589005.1 uncultured Clostridia bacterium
TCGAGCTTTTTGGCTCTTTTACTTTTTCCAGTTTAACTGGTTGCTGGTTTGTATTTCTACAAGTTTGTTCTCAATTTACGTCTATGTTTCCATAGATTTTCTTGAGCCCTTAACGCTATCCAATTTTCAAGGTCCACCGGCGTGTCGCCGGACCCTATTCGCGCATTAACAAGCTATGTGCATCTACCGATGCGCCCGCATTGTTAAATCCGCGTGTGTGGGTTTTTACATCTCGCTTACACGCGAATCAACCCTATGCCGACATCTTTCTGTCGGGCTCGCGTTGCCGCCCTTGTAAGTCTTGCACCGGCAATCAGCCGGACCCTATTCGCGTGGCGCCGCTCTCCCAAACATTTCTGTCGGGCTCGCGTTGCCGCGTTCGTAAGTCTTGCACCGGTTCTTAGCCGGACCCTATTCGCGCGCTGGCAAGCCCGCGCTTTTGGGATTTTTCGCCGTCCGCTTCCGCCGACAGCTTAATTAGTTTACCACAATTCCGACCGTTTGTCAAGAGGTTTTTTCAACTTTTTTTATTTTTTTTTGAAAAACTCCTCGACCACGGGGCTTGCGGCCAACCGCGCCTCTCCCGAAGCGCCTTGCCATTATATCATCGTTTTTCCCCTTTGTCAAGCCCTTTTTGCAAAAAAATTTTACAAAATCAAAATAAAATTCCGGCGAACGGAGCTTCGTTCGCCGGACTGCGATTTTATCTGATTTTACCCGTTATTTCGCGGCAATTACCCATCTGGACGCGCTGCCCTTGGCAACCTGCTGAACGCCGCCGTTCACAACAGAGAGGTAAAGACCGGACATAAGGCTCTTGATATAGTAGGCGGAGTCGCCGTCCTTCTCAAATACCCACATCTGATTGTCGCCGCCGGTGCTCTCCCAAACGATTATCTCGCCGCCAACGTCCATGGACTGGCCGGAAACGTCGAGGTAATTGCCGGAGCCAATGTTCTTGAAGGACGCGCCCTCAAGAGTCCACTGCTGCTTGCCGTTCTGACTGTAAGAAGCCACGCTGAGGCTCTGGTTGTTATCGCCTACGGTGAGAACATTGTCAGTGCCCAGCTCGGCAATAATGAAATCGCCGGAAATGCTGGTCATGTTGGTATATTTGCTGGTAAGAGAGGTCACGCCGGTAACCGTGGGAGCGGTTGTGCCGGCCGAAGCGGTGCTGCCGTCGGTAACCACCCACTTGGTGGCGGAGGCTCTGGAAACCTGCTGAGCGCCGCCGTTTACAACAGCGAGGTAAAGGCCGGACATAACGCTCTTGATATAGTAGCCGTCGCCATCTTTCTCAAAGGTCCACTGCTGGTTGGTGCCGCCGTTGCCTTCCCAAACGATGATAGCGCCGCCCTCGTCCATGGACTGGTCGGAAACGTCAAGGTATACGCCCGCGCTGTTGTTCTTAACGGCCGCGCCGTCAAGACTCCACATGGACCTCGCGCCGGAAGCGCCAACGCTGAGGCTGAAATTGTCGGAATTTACGGAAAGCACATCGGTGGTGCCGTATACGGCTATCATGAAGCTGCCGGAAATGTTATCCATATTGCTGTAGCCGGTGGCTGTGGGTACGGTAGGAACGGTCTGCTGAATCGCTCCGGCGCCGGGAAGCTCGGTCGAGGCAATGATGAACTTGGTGGCGCTTTCTCTGGAAACCTGCTGGCCGCCGTTAGCCATGCCGAGGTACAGGCCGGAGAAGGTGCTCCTTACATAGTAACCGTTGCCGTCTCTTTCGAGAGACCATCTCTGGTTGGCGCCGCCGTTGCCCTCCCAAACGCCTATCTGAGCGCCGGGATCCATGGACTCGCCGGACACGTCAAGATACGTGCCGAGAGCCACGTTCTTGATGCCGTTGCCCTCAAGGGTCCACTGCTGTCTGGCGTCTCCGTTATAAGCGCCGGCGGAAAGAGCATAGTCATCAGGGCCTACGCCAACAACATTGTTGCCGCCAATGGGAACCATAAGGAAGTTGCCGCTTACGCTGTCAAGATTTTCGTAAACGCTCTCGACGGGGATATTCACCTCGCCGGAGGAGCCTACCTCCATGGCGGTCCAAACGGTGGCGTTGGCTCTCGCGCGCTGGATAGCGATGGAGTCCTGAATGGAGATGTAGAGGCCGGAATTTTCGTTTTTGATAATATAGCCGTTGGAAACCTTTTCAAAGGTCCATCTCTGACTTGTGGTACCGGTGGCGCTTACGCATATCATGATACCTACTCTGGCGGAATTGCCGGCCACGCTCAGGCGGGCGCCGGTGCCGCTGTTGGTAACGATGCCATCGCTCTGGGTCCACTTCTGGGTGCTGAGGCCCTGATAGGGGCCGGCGACAACGCCCTCGCCGTCGGAGGCAAGAGAAAGAATATCGCCGTCGGAGTTGGTAAGTACAAATTCGCCGAAGGTATCAATGTCGGGCACACCGGAAACCACCGTACCGGCGGAGCCGCCGGCGGCGTCATCCATAGTACCGTCGGTAACAACCCACTTGGTGGCGGAGCCGCTGTCAAGCTGCTGAATGTTCGCGCCAACGGCGGAAAGGTAAAGACCGGACATGACGTTTTTAATGAGGTAACCGCCTTCAACCGCATTGAACTCCCACTGCTGGTTGGTGCCGCCGTTGCCGTCCCACACGCCTATCTGTCCGCCAACGTCATAAGACTGGTTGAATACGTCCATGTACTTGCCGGTGGAGACATTTCTGAGAGCGGAGCCCTCAGCGGCCCACTTCTGCTGGTCGGAGCCAACGGTAAGGGTCGTGCCGTCGCCGCCAACGGAAAGCACGTTGGTAGTGCCGGCCACGGCAAGCATGAACTCGCCGGAAATGCTGGACATATTCTTATAACCCGCGCCGCCGGAAGAGCCGGTGCCGTATACGACGACCTCGGCGAGAGAAGCCCAGCTGCCCTCGTTGGAGCCGTTTACGCCCACTCTGATGTAGCGGGCCTGAGCGCCCACGGCGTGGGTCTCGACCGCGCCGCCGCCCGCGGCCGCGGCGCCGTTGAATACGCTTGTGTAGTTAGAGCCGTCGGCGCTGTACTCAACGCTGTAGTTTACCGTTCTGCCGGGATTGTCGGTATATTTGCGCATCTGTACGGATACGGAGCCGACATCCTGAGCACTGCCCAAATCAAGGACGAGGTTCTGGCTGCCGTCGGCGGCCCAAAACGTGTCGGCGTTGCCGTCAATGGCACTGGCCCCGGGGTTATTGGACTCGGGCTCGGCGCTGGCGGAGTAGGAAGCGGGATTGATGGCCGCGCCCTGGCTCACAACACCGGAAGAAGCGCTGCCGCCGGTGGTGGGAACATACTCGCCGTAAACAATGATTTCGGCTACGCTGGCCCAGGCGTTTGTGGAGGAACCGCTTACGCCGAGGCGGATATAGCGGACATCGGTGCCAACGATATGGTTCTCGGGCACACCGCCGCCAAACTGAGAAATGCCGTCATATATAGTGTCGTAGTTGCTGCCGTCGCTGCCGCAGCCAAGAGTGTAGTTTATGGCACGGCCGTCGTCATAGCTTCTCATCTGAACGGATACGGCCTCGACCCTCTTGGAGCTGCCCAGATCAATTACCAGATCGTTATCGCCCTCAACGGCCCAGAAGGTGCTGGAGTTGCCGTCAAAGGCATTGCCGGCGTTATTTTCGGGCTCGGGCTCGGCGCTGGCCTTGTAGGAGAAAGTGGAAGAGCTGATGGGAGTGCCTATGGGCTCGCTGCTGGAGCCGCTGCCGGAATCGCCGTTGAACACCTGTATCTCGGCAACGCTGTTCCAGGTAGAGCCGGCGCTGTTGCCGTTGGAGATGAGCTTCACATAGCGGTAAGCGCCGGTGACGGAGTGGGAATCCCACTGCTGTCCCTGAGCGGAAGAGCCCGAGAAAATAAGCTCGTAGTTCTTATTGTCCTCGGAAACATACAGGGCATAGTTGGCCGCGCGCTCGGTATACTTGGCAAAGGCGACCTTTATTTCGGTCATGTTGTTAAGCTTGCCGATATCGCCGATGAGCTGTCCGCCCACGTCGCCGATAGCCCAGAAGGTGGCGGCGCTGCCGTCGTTAACATTGGCCGCGGGGTTCTGCGCCTCGGGCTCCGCGCTGGCGGAAATGTTGACAAACTTGAGCTGGCCGGGGTCATTGCTGGCGTTGCTGCCGCTGGCGGTAGTAACGGTCCAATCCAGCTCATAAGAGGTGGGAACGGATATTGGAGGCAGGACGCCGGTGCGGATAGCGTTGGCTATCGTGGAAATAACCGCGGCGTCGCTGACAGAATCCTTAATTACACGGCGGGAAGAGATTACCACGAGCTGAGTGGTCCTGTCATAAAAGACCTCGAACCCGATAGCATCCCTCGCAAGGCCGATGACGGGCACCATAACCACGCCGTTTTCAACGCGGGGCGCGACAGCCAGGTCATAGCCGCGGCCGTTAAGGGTATACTGAGTGCTGCCGGTGCGGAGCACTACCTGAGTATCCGCGCCAAAGCTGATGTTTATAATGCCTGTGGCCGCGTCGTAGTTTACCATGCCGTTAAGCAGGACGGAAACCGCGCTGAGGGGAACAAGCACATCGTCGCCCTGAGCCACGGGGGCCGCCTGCAGCGTCTGCAGCGAATTGTTGGCCACAGCGGTAGTACTGCCGACCAGAATGGCGACATTGTTGTTAAGTACGATCCCATACTCGGCGGCGGACGCGGAAATGCTTATGCAGCCCAGCGCCATAGTAAGGACCATCAAAAGGCAAAGCACCTTTTTCATATGGAATTCCCTCCTTAGAAGTTCGCGTCGGGATACCCCGACATAATTACAATTCTATTATAAAACTTTTTTTCCCATTTGTAAATAGAAATTTTAAATTTAGTAAAAATGTATAAAAAATGCCCCTTATTTTTATCACATAATACCCATAATATAGAGGTAGGCCAAGGCCGCCAACAGAATGTAGTCGTCGCAGCCTTCAAAAACCAGGGCCGCAATTATGCCGAGGAGTATATAATCGTCTTTTTTCATATTTTCCAGCATCCCAAGTATCCCGCCGCTGCCGCCGGTGGCCGCCGCCGCGGGAGGGGGAACGGCGGGCAGAGCCTTGGCCTCGGCGGAGGGGAAGGGGTTCATGCTGCGGACACGCATATTTCATTCCTCCTTTTCGTCGTCACTGAGCCTTTCCCCCAAAGGAGGAAAGCAGCGAGGTCAAGGCCCCGCTCTGGCCGCCCAGCTTCATTATACTGAGCAGGGCCACGGCCCCGTCCACGTAGGGGGCGCGCTTTTCACTGAGAAAGGGCTTAAGCGCCATGAGCAGTCTCGCGCGGGGGTCGGTCCTTACGTCCGGGAAGCGGAAGCCCGCCGCCGGAGCGACGGGCGCGGCGGCGGGGGCCGAGGCGCCGCCGCCGTCCTCGGAGCCGGGCTGAGCGGGAGCGTCCAGGCCGAGAGAGCTGGCGATAGACGATATCTTATTCATTGCCTCCGGGTCGTTGAGCACCGCGGAGAGCTGTTCTTCCAAATTCATACTAACACTCCTTTTTTAATTGGGCTCCGGGAATGACAGGCGGGGACGGACGGCTCCCGGCTCCTTACTTTCCAAGCATTTCACCAAGCTGCTTCGCCATTTTGGGGTCCTTTGAGAGCTGAGAGATAAGGCGGTTCTGCTGGTCGGTGGTGACCGGCAGCCCCTCTATCGCCTGGCCCTTTTTGAGCTTTTCAAGGGTTTGACGGCCCTCGGGCGTGCCCATAAAGTCGCGGGCCTTTTTGACGGCGCTGTTCAGCTCCGCCTGGCTCATGCCCCGAAGCATGGACATTATATCCTGCACGGTGTCATTCCTCCTTCCAAAAAATCTTCTATTTTATATTATGCCCGCGATTTGATGTTGACACCGGACGGGTTTTATGGTACAATAAAGCCAAGGCTTTATTCTACCTACCATATGGAAGTTTTACTGTACAGAATGGGGTGCGGTTATGCGTGTCCTGGTTTTTTCAGACAGTCACGGAGACGTCCGGCCTATGGAGCGGGCGATTGGCGTTATAGGGACCTTTGACGCCATTATACATCTTGGCGACATCGAGCGGGACGTCCGCTGGCTCGAGAAGAATTACGGTCAGTACCCTATATACGCGGTGCTGGGCAACAACGATTTCCACGGCGGCCGGCCATACGAAACGGCGGTGGAGCTGGACGGCGTGAGGCTGTACCTCTGCCACGGCCACACCAAGGGCGTAAGGCGGGGCGACGAGGGTCTCATAGCCGCGGCGAAGGCCAGGGACTGCAAGGCCGCCCTCTTCGGCCACACTCACGTTCCGGCGGACCGGACGGAGGAGGGTATCCTTATATTCAATCCGGGGAGCTGTTCCCTGCCGCGCGGCGGGGCGCCCACCTTCGGGATACTGGAAATAGAAAACGGAAGCTGCCGGTCGGTCATTGTGGACTGGGTATTATGAACGGGAGATGTGATAAGCTATGCTTGTAGCCATAGACGTGGGCAACACCAATATCGTAATGGGGGTTTACAACGGAAAGCAGCGGCTGTTCCACTTCCGCGTGGCGACCTCGGTTGAAAAGAGCCGCGACGAATACGGACTGCTGTTCATACAGCTGCTCAACAACCGGGGCGTAAGCCGCGAGGACATAGACGGAGTTATAATCAGCTCGGTAGTGCCGCCGGTGATGTACTCGCTGGAGCGGGCGGTAAAGGACTATCTGGGCCAAGCTCCCATCGTCGTCACCAACGATATGGACCTGGGCATGGACATACTCTACGAAAACCCCCGCGAGGTAGGCGCGGACCGGCTGGTGAACGCCGTCGCCGTAATAAAGCGCCACAGCGTCCCCGCCATAGTGGTGGACTTCGGCACCGCCACCACCTTCTGCGCCATAAACGAAAAAGCCCAGTATTTGGGCGGCGCCATTTGCCCGGGCATCAAGATAAGCGTCGAGGCACTGTTCGAAAGGACGGCCAAGCTGCCCCGCATCGAGCTTGCGCCCACCGACCGGATAATCGGCCGCAGCACCGTGGAAAGTATGCAGGCCGGCGTAATCCACGGCTACGCAGGTCAGGTGGATTACATCGTCAAATTGATGAAGGAGGAGATGGGCTGTCCCGACGCCAGAGTCATCGCCACCGGCGGTCTGGCCTCAATGATAAGCCGCGAGGCGGTGTCCATCGACGAGATAGACGGTATGCTCACCCTCGACGGTTTGCAAGAAATTTACGAAATGCAGAAAAAGCAGAAAGGAACCTACTAATGAACTACAGCGAAATGGCCCTTGAGCTCCACAAAAAGCATCAGGGCAAGATACAGGTGGTCAGCACAGTTCCGCTTAAGACCCGCGACGATCTGTCCACCGCGTATACGCCCGGGGTGGCCGCGCCCTGCGTGGAGATACACAAAAATCCCGACGCCGTCTACGACTACACCCGCAAAGGCAACCTTGTGGCGGTGGTCAGCGACGGCACCGCCGTGCTCGGTCTGGGCAATATCGGCCCCGAGGCCGCCATACCGGTGATGGAGGGCAAAAGCGTGCTCTTCAAGGAATTCGGCGGGGTGGACGCTTTCCCCATCTGCCTCGGCACCACTGACGTGGAGGAAATCGTAAAAACGGTAAAATATCTCGAGCCCGTCTTTGGAGGCATAAATCTTGAGGACATAGCCGCCCCGCGCTGTTTCGAGATAGAGCGGCGGCTGAAGGAGGAGCTCAGCATTCCGGTCTTTCACGACGACCAGCACGGCACGGCGATAATAGTCCTGGCCGCCGTGACAAACGCCCTGAAGCTGGCCGGCAAGGAGCTGTCCTCCGTAAAGGCGGTGTTCAGCGGGGCCGGCGCCGCGGGCACGGCGATTTGCAGGCTGCTCATGAAAAACGGCCTCAAAAACGTAATTATGACCGACATCGGCGGCGTTGTGTACCGGGGACGGCCGGGCATGGACGAGGCCCTCTCCGCTCTGGCCGAGGACACGAACCCCGACAACGTAAAGGGCACCCTTGCCGACGCGGTCAGGGGCGCGGACCTGTTCATCGGCGTCAGCGCCGCAAATCTGCTCAAGCCCGAAATGATAAAAACCATGGCCAAGGACCCCATCATTTTCGCCATGGCGAATCCCGTTCCCGAGGTGATGCCCGACGTGGCCAAGGAGGCGGGGGCGCTGGTTGTGGGCACCGGCCGCAGCGACTTCCCCAATCAGATAAACAATGTGCTGGCCTTTCCGGGAGTATTCCGCGGGGCGCTGGACGCCAGGGCCACCGAGATAAACGACGAGATGAAAATAGCCGCGGCAAAGGCTATCGCCGGTCTCGTGACCCCGGAGGAGCTGAACCCCGAATACATCCTCCCCGCCGCGCTGGACGCCAGAGTGTCAACCGCGGTAGCCGAGGCCGTGAAGAACGCCGCCCGTGAAACAGGTGTCGCCCGTGACTGACATACTCCAGGAGAAAAACGAGGTGGCCCGCTGTGAAGCGAGGCTGCCGGGCACTCCAAGGGCCGCGTTTTTCACGCTGACGGCGCTGGCCGTTGTATGTGCGCTGCTGCTCGGACTGGCGGGGAAGCTGCCCTACGGGGCCTTCTTCCAGCTCGGCGTACTGGCGTTGGCGGCGGTATGCGTTAACTTCATATTAAAAAGAGGCACATTTACGGTGACCTACGTGCTTACCGACGACAATATGCTCATATATATCACAAAGTACGGTTTTCTGTCCCGAGAGACCGCCCATATCGACCTTAGCCGGGCGGAGCTGGGCAAAAACAAAATCATCTTTGAAAACAAAAGTTACGATTTTTATCCTGACGGGGAGTTTTACAAGCTCCTGTCAGGGAAAAAATAAATTGACAAAAGGGAGATTACAACATGAGAACAATTCACTGCCCCAGATGCAGCAAACAGCTCGTCTTTGCCGGCGAGACCGAATTCAAGTTCGGCGACGGCGGCCTGAAGGTGGAGGTTTACACCTGCCAAAAGTGCGGAAAGATGGAATTTTTCACGCCTACCGAGCCCGAGATCGAAAAGGTGACCTGTTCCGGCTGCCAGCGGACCTACGACATCGACTTTCCCCGCTGCCCCGGCTGCGGAAAGCCGAACCCCCGGTTTGCCAAATAGGCCAAGCCCTTTAGCCCAATAGCTAGAATAATAGCGCTCCGCCCTCTCATATCCTGTAGTAGACAGGGAGGCGGAGCGTTATGTCTGATATGGTCCTGATATTTGTATCCGTGGTCATTTTCGCGGTGCTGGCAAAATTCACCGACCAATCGGCCCGGCTGCTATGCTGTTTTATCAAGGGCGCCGCCCTGATACTCATTGCCAACTGCGCGCTGACGGCCTTGGGGCTGGGCACGGTGAGCCTGAACCTTTTCACCGCTCCGGCGGCGGGGGCGCTGGGCGTGCCGGCCATAGGTCTTTTTGTGCTGTGCAAAATATTTTTTTTGTGAATTTTATTTTTTCTATTGAATTTTTCCGGAAAATATTGTATGATAAAAATAATAAAACATGAAAGGAAATGATACCAATGAAACTGTTCATCGACACCGCCATTGTTGAGGACATACGCAAGGCCAACGACCTCGGCGTGATTTGCGGCGTTACCACCAACCCCTCTCTTATCGCCAAGTCCGGCAGGGACTTCAAAGAGGTCATTCAAGAGATAACCTCCATCGTTGACGGCCCCATCAGCGCCGAGGTAAGTCCCGACGCCGACACCGCCGAGAAAATGGTGGCTCAGGCCCTCGAGCTGGCGAAGATACACAAGAACATCGTTATCAAGATACCCATGACCCTTGAGGGTCTCAAGGCTTGCAAGCAGCTTACCGCCAAGGGCATCAAGACCAACGTCACTCTTATTTTCAGCTCCACACAGGCCCTCCTTGCGGCCCGCGCCGGCGCGACCTATGTTTCCCCCTTCCTGGGCAGACTCGACGACATCGGCATGGACGGCATGAACCTTATCGAGGAAATCGTGGACATCTTCAACACCCACGGCATCGAGACCGAGATTATCGCCGCCTCCGTCCGCCATCCCATCCATGTGGTACAGGCCGCCCGTCTTGGCGCCCACATCGCCACAATTCCCTACAACGTTATCGTCCAGATGGCCAAGCATCCCCTTACCGACATCGGCATGGAGCGCTTTGCCAAGGATTGGGAAGGCGTGCCGAAGAAATAAGGCAATAACGGCGTAATCGCTATATATCAAGCGCTTTAAGCACAGGGGAGTCCGTCTGCGAAAGACGGGCTCCCTTTATGCCACTGAACGCTCCGCGGGGCTTTTTACACTCCTTTCGTTTTTGAACCTCACCGCCCTTTGCGGCCATATCTCCCCAAAAATTCGGCGAAACGCCGGATTTTTTTGTTTTTTTAAGAAATTACAGTGCAGCATTACGGCTTTACATGGAATTTTTCGGATGATATCATACATATTATATAGAAGTCAATGCGCGCTTGATTTCACACATAAACACAAAGGAGAGAAAAGGAAAAATGACCATAAGCATCAGGATAGACAACGACACCCTGACCGTCAGCGAACCGTGTTCGATAGTCAGCGGCAGCAAGAATTACTACGAGCTGCGGGCGGCCTTCACTTCGGATTGGAACGGTCTGAGCAAGTACGTTATCTTTCCCTCCGAGCAGTGCAGCACGGCCATGACCGCCGAGGACTCGGCCATCGTACCCGAGGCTTTGACGGCGAAGAGCGGTATTCTTATTTTCGGTCTCATCGGCCTGGACAGCGGAGGGAACCTGCGCATCGCCACAAACTACGTGCGTCTCAGGATACTTGAGGGGGCCTGCGAAATCGACGCCGCTCCCCCCTCCCCCGACGACAGCGCCACATGGGAAAGCTACATAGGAGAGATTGCGCAGAAATGGCTTGACCAAATCAAAGAAGCCGCCGACAGCTTTGTAAAGGGTCCGGCCTCGGCGACGGACGGACGAGTGGCGGTATTTGACGGGGCCACGGGCAAGCTCATAAAGGACGGCGGGGTGCTTCTCAGCGCCCTCGCCAAGCTGGCCTCTCCGACCTTTACCGGCACACCCAAGGCTCCCACGGCGGCTAAGGGCACCAGCAGCACTCAGCTCGCCACAACCGAATTTGTGGCCGGCGCGGTAAAGGACGTAACCGACCGCTTCCCCGTAAAGGCCGACGACATAGCCGACAACGCGGTGACGGCGGGCAAAATATCGAGCGGGGCCGTCACCGAGGGAAAGATAGGCACCGGCGCGGTGACGACGGGCAAAATAGCCGGCGGCGCGGTGACCGCGGCGAAGCTTGGCCTCGGTGCCGTCACCGAGGAGAAGCTGGACGACGAGGCCGTCGGCACGGGGAAGTTACAGGACGGAGCGGTCACAACCGATAAAATCGAGGGCGGAGCGGTGACCGAGTTCTGTATAGCGGACGGCGCCGTGACGACCGAAAAAATCGGCCGCGAAGCCGTCGAAACAACCAATATCGGGCCCATGGCCGTCACCACCGAGAAAATTGACGACGGAGCGGTGACGCAGGAGAAGCTGGCCTCAAAGTCGGTGGGCAACGACCAGATACAGCTCGGCTCCATTTCAAACGGCAAGATACAGGACAAGACCATTACCGGCGGCAAGCTGGCGGACAAGACCGTCACCGGCGACAAAATCGCCGAAAGGACGGTGGGGCTGTCCAATCTTGAGCCCGGCTCGTCTGCCAATACCGTGCTTGTGACGGTATATGAGAACAACCAGTACGAGACCCACTGGCGGCAGATAGACAGCTCCATGATCATGGACAAGCAAATTCAAAACTCCGACATCAAGGATAATTCCATCGTCGGCAGTGAAAAGCTCCAGGCCAAGTCGGTGACCGGCGGGCGCATCGCGGACAAGACCGTGGGCACGGACCAGCTGGCGGACAAGTGCATAAGCGCCGACAAATTGCAAGCCGGCAGCGTATCTCAGGCCAAGATACAGGACAAGGCCGTAACCGAGGGGAAGCTGGCGGACGGCGCGGTGACGACGGGCAAAATAGCCGTCACCGCTGTGACGGCGGGTAAAATAGCGAGCGGGGCCGTCACTGAGGAGAAGATAGGCACCGGTGCGGTGACAACGGGCAAAATAGCCGCCCGCGCGGTCACGGGCGAAAAGCTGGCGGAGGACGTCGCGGCAGATGTGCGGCTGTTCACCTACAAGGGAACCTCCGCTAACTTCGAGGACATAATGAACGCCAACGAATGGGAGGCCGGTTGGACATGGAAAAGCCAGACGGTAATATCGTATTCGGACGACAGCTATTATATAGGGGCCGGAGATTATATTATCGCCGTAAAGCCGCATCCCGCCGAAAAAATTAACCTGTACGAGGCCCTGAACGCCGGATATTTTCTCGTGGCGAGCCAGCTGTCGTCCTATGCCCGCGTGTTGAAGCTCGAAAAACGCTTTCCCGTAAAGGCCGCCGACATAGCCGACAACGCGGTGACGGCGGACAAACTGGGAAGCGACGTCAAGGTCGGGTCACTGGCCGACCTGACAACAAGGGACAAGAGCAGCGTGGTGGCGGCGATAAACGAGCTGCGGCTGCGCGTGGACGAATTGACGGCCAAGCTCGGCCAATTACAGTAAGGGGAGCTGACGGACATGAAAAATACCGTTTGTACCTTTATAGGGCTGGTCGGGGCGGCAATAGCCTCGGCCTTGGGCGGCTGGGACGTGCCGCTGGCCTCGCTGGTCACATTTATGGCTATAGATTTCGCCACCGGTCTTATTGCCGCCGGTCTTGGGAAATCGCCCAAAACCAGACAGGGCGGCATCAGCAGCGCGGTGATTTTTTCGGGCCTCGCAAAAAAGACGGTGATTTTGCTGCTTGTGCTTATCGGTTACCGGCTGGATTTGGTGCTTGGACTCAACTATGTACGCAACACCGTCATAATAGGCTTCCTGACGAACGAATTGATTTCGGTCGTCGAAAACGCCGGCCTGCTTGGGGTGCCAATGCCGCCGGTAATAAATAATATTTTGGAAGTACTGAAAAATAAGGGAGGCGACGAAAGCAGTGAAAATAACTGAGAATTTTTGCGGCAAGGACAAGTACGGCATAAAATGCCCCTATTCCATGACGCCCGAGGGCGTGTGCATACACAACACCGCCAACGACGCCAGCGCACAAAACGAAGTGAAGTATATGCTGTCCAACGATGAAAAGGTCAGCTATCATTACGCCGTGGACGACAATGAGGCCGTCCACGCCATACCCGACGACCGCAACGCCTGGCACGCCGGGGACGGCGGCAGCGGCAAGGGCAACCGCAGGTACATCGCCGTTGAAATTTGCTACAGCAAAAGCGGCGGCCCCAAATTCGAGGCGGCCATGAAGAACGCCGCGTGGCTCACGGCAAAGCTGCTTAAAGAACACGGCTGGGACATCTCCCATGTTAAGAAGCACCAGGATTTCAGCGGCAAATACTGCCCGCACCGTATACTTGACGACTACGGCTGGGACTATTATCTCGATTTGGTAAAGGCGGAGCTGAATTCCGAGTCAAAATTCAGCGATATCGCCGGTCACTGGGCGGAGAGCGCCATAAACGAGCTGGCCGCCATGGGCATAGTACACGGCGACGGCGGAGGCCGCTTCAACCCCGACGGCGAGGTCACCCGAGCGGAGGCCGCAACCATGGTCAGGAACGCCGTAAAATACATCACCGGAAAATAAAAGGGGCTGTAAAAAATGGCGCAGACCGGCGTTGTCACAAACATCGCTCCGCCCGCGTTGACTTCTTTAGAATTTTTTCGGCGGCTTGAGGGCAAGCCGCCCTACGGAGCACTAACGTAACAATGTAGTGTAGGGCGGGCTGCCGCGAGGGTCGCTTTAGACCCGAAGCAGGCGACGCGAACGTGACCTTTTGCGAAAAAGGAGGGGCAAGCCTTCGAGTGAGACTTTTCCGCAGGGAATGTCGGAACGGAGACGGGCTTTGCCCCGACGCCGCCGAGTGGTTATTTTCGTTCGTAGTTCAAGGGCATAAAAATGAGAAAATTCGCTCATAAGGGCGAATTTTCTACATTAATAATACATTAATTTATTTTTTGCCGAACAATTATATAGCACTCACATTTGCCTTAATAAAGACTTTCGGCCAAATGGGGCCCCCGCAAAACGGCAGAGCCGATTTTGTGGGGAAAAGGAGGAACAGCGGCGCGAGCCATTGTTCCGATTTTGAAAAAATCGGAACAAGCGATGCAACGCTCGTTCCGACGCAGGTCTACGCCATTTTTTTACAGCCCCTTCTATTTGTCCCCATCAAGGCCGAAGTCAATGACCGTCCGGGCCTGACAGCCGCTGAAGCTTTCCTCCACGGCGCGGCAGATGTTTTTCCTTACCGTTTCGGCGTCCTCCGCCAATTCCGGCGGAACCGCGCTGTCAAAGCACAGGAGGGTGCAGTTATTGCCGGGCTGTATGCGCAAATCGTGAATGGTTATCCTTTCATCGACCCGACTGCGCAGCACCCGGGTTATCTCCTCACGCAAATCCGGCGACTGCCGCCCGTCAACATATATCGGGTCCATATGTATCACGGCGGAGCAGCGGAGCTTTTCGGCCAGCTCCCGCTCCATGGCGTCCACGGCGTCGTGAAGCTCATAAATGTCCCCGCCGCCGTCCACCTCCACATGGAGGGATATCATTCTCCGGCCGGGGCCGTAGTCGTGGACGACGATGTCGTGGATGCCCCTTGTCTCCTTATATGAGCCGGCGATCTCCCTTATCCGCCGGATAAGCTCCGCGTCCGGCGCCTGACCCAAAAGGGGGTCGAGAGTTTCTTTAAAGGAACGGACGCCCGCTATCCCTATCAATACCGCCACCAGCGCACCGGCCCAGCCGTCGATATTCAGCCCCGTGAGCCGCTCTATAACTATGGCCGCCAGCACAGCTCCGGTGGCGGCGCAGTCGCCGAGACTGTCGGTGGCCGTGGCGCTCATTGCGGCGGAATCTATCATTCTGCCGTATTTTCTGTTGTAATACGCCATGTAAAGCTTCAGCGCGATGGACGCCGCCAGCACCGCCGTCAGCGCGGCCCCCGCCTCTACGGGGCCGGGGCGGAATATTTTTTCCAGGCCCGAGCGCAGCAGCTCCACGCTCATGAGCAGTATCGCCACCGAAACCAACAGCCCCGAAATGTACTCAAAGCGGCCGTGACCGTAGGGGTGGTCCCTGTCCGGAGCCTTTTCCGCCAGACGAAATCCCATAAGGGTCACTATGCTGGCGCCGGCGTCGCTGAGATTGTTGAAGGCGTCGGCAACCACGGCTATGGAACCGCTCAGCAGTCCCGCAATCAGCTTGCACAGGAACAGCAGAATATTTATCCCTATCCCCGTAAGTCCGCAGACCTCGCCGTAGCCACGGCGCACCGCGGGGTCGTCCACGTTTTCACTGTTTTTCACAAAGCGTCGGAGCAAAAAGCCCACCACGGCTGCCCCCTCCTTCCTTTTATAGTATATTATATTCCCTCGGGGCGCAAGTAGTCAAGGCTAAATTTTTGCCGGTTCTCTTCGAAGGACTTGACAAATATGGTCTCTTAGTGTAAAATAAAACCGTATATTATAAAAGCAATACCGTACAGAGATTGCGCCCATATTGCGCGGCGGATTTTTCGACGAAATTACGAAAATGACAAAGGAGTACCGTCGTATTTCAAGAAATTTTTGTAAAGACGGCCTTTGCGCGGTATTGCGTTAAGCCAGGTGAGCGCGTGATGAAATACGTCAAAAACGTATTGGAATATTTGGAGGCGTCGGCGGAGAGGCTGCCGGACAAGACCGCCCTTCGGGGCGGGAAGGACAGCTTCTCCTTCAGCGAGCTGCTGGAGCTGAGCCGTCGCATCGGCACGGCGACGGCGGCCCTCGCCGGCGGCCCTAACAAGCCCGTGGCGGTTCTCTGCGACAGGGAGGCCCTTTCGGTGGCCGCCCTGCTTGGGGTGCTGCAAAGCGGCTGTTTCTATGTGCCGCTGGAAAGGCGGATGCCTCGGAAGCGATTGGCCGCCATTCTCGAGAGACTGCGTCCCGCCGCGCTGCTCCGCCTTGAGGCCGACGATTGGGCCGACGAGCCGGGGCTGCCCGCTCTGACAATGGAGGAGGCGGCGGGGACCGAGCCCGAGCCGGAGCTGCTGCTGTCCCGCAAGGCCGCCGTATTGGACGCGGACCCGGCCTACATGATATATACCTCCGGCTCCACCGGAGTACCAAAGGGCATAGTTATAACTCACCGGGGCCTCATTGATTTCACCGAATGGCTGACTCAGAGCTGCGGCCTCACCGGCTACGACGCGCTGGCGGACCAGGCCCCGCTGTACTTTGACACCTCGGTAAAAAACATCTACCCCGGCCTGAAGCTGGGCGCCACCGTACACCTTTTGGAAAAAAAGCTGTTTTCCTTCCCGCTTCTGCTGATAAGATACCTGAACGAGCATAAAATAACGGCCCTCATCTGGTCCACCTCGGCTTTCCAGCTTGTGGCGGACTCCGGCGTTTTCGAGCGGGAAAAGCCGACGTCCGTCCGCCTTGTGGCGGTGGGCGGCGAAACGCTGCGGGCCAGGCATCTGAACATATGGAAAAGGGCCCTGCCCGACGCCCTGTATTACAACCACTACGGGCCCACCGAGGTCACCGTGGACTGCGCCTGGTACAAAATCGACCGCGACTTTGCCGACGGCGAGACCGTGCCCATAGGCAGGGCCTGCGAAAATATGGAGCTGCTTTTGCTGAACGAAAACGGCCTCCCCGCCGCTCCCGGCGAGACCGGCGAGATTTGCGTGCGGGGCTTGGGATTGGCCCCCGGCTATTACGACGAGTGGGAAAAAACCTCCGCCGCCTTTGTGCAGAACCCGCTGAACCCCCACTACCCCGACAGGCTTTACCGCACCGGCGACCTGGGGACAACGGACGGGGACGGCAACATAACCTTTCTCTCCCGTCGGGACGGTCAGATAAAGCACATGGGCCACAGGATAGAGCTGGGCGAGATAGAGACCGCCGTCTGCGCCGTGGACGGCATAGGTCAGGCGGTCTGTCTGTTCGACGAAAAGGCAGATAAAATCATCTGTGTTTACGAGGGCGCCCTGGACGGGAACGAAATGATATTGGCCCTCAAGTCCATACTGCCAAAGATAATGCTGCCCAATATCTGCCGCAGAGTACCTGCCCTGCCACGTAACGCCAACGGCAAGGTCGATAGGGCGAGGCTGAGGGAGGAGTATATAAATGAAGCCTGAAAGCTACGCCGCTCTTGAGCCGCTGCTTTCAGGGCGGCTGAAAAAGGGCAATGTCACCAACGCCTTTCTATCCCGTGAAGAGTACGAAAGAGAACTGGCCGCCGGCCTGCTGACGGTGCTTGAAAACCGGGACGGGCTTCTGCTCCTAAGAGAAAGGGAAAACAGGCGGATAATGAACTTTTACCTCAGCGGGCCCCGGCCCCCAATGCCGGACGGCCCGCCCATTGTGACGGAAATCGCTTTTCGTCAGGGCGGTGGGGAAATGTCCGAGGCGGTCGAGTTTTGGAAAAGCTCCGGCTTTCGGGAGAGGCTGAGGCGCGTGCGGCTTAAGCGGCCAAAGAGTACGCCACCGCCCCGTCCCGATTGCGTCGCTCCCGCGGGGGAGCCCGACATACCGGCGGCCATGGAGCTGCTGAATTCCGGCTTTGACCCGCTGACCGGCTGCGTCCCCACGGAGGACGGGCTGATCGCGTCGGCGGGAAAAGGGCTGCTGCTCTGCGCGAGGGACAAGGACGGGCTTTCGGGCCTGCTTCACCTGGGCGAGGGCCGTAACGAGACCCGCATACTCCACCTTATCGTAAGGGAGGACAGGCGCGGCGAGGGCCTTGCCGGTGAGCTGATAAGGGGCGCACTGGCCATGACCGGCGGCCGCCGTTCGACGGTATGGACCGGCGAGGACAACGCCCCCGCCCTGCGCGTCTACGAAAAACTGGGCTTTGAAAGAGACGGACACCGCTCCGTCGTACTGATAAAACAATGAAAAGGAATGGAGATAATAATGGATAAGCTTATGAAAATACTCACGGAGACCTGTCCGGGAGTGGACTTTGAAAAGGAGACCGCGCTTATAGACGACGGTATTTTGGAGTCCCTCGACATAGTGACCATCGTGTCGGAAATAATGGACGTCTTTGGCGTCGAGCTAAATGTTGACGACCTTCTCCCCGAAAACTTCAACTCCGCCGAGGCCATCTGGCGGCTTATAGAAAGCCGAAGCTGAGCCATGGCCTTTACGTCGGTTTCCTTTATCCTCTTTATGGCGGCGGTGCTGGCCCTCTATTACCTGCTTCCGGGGAAGGTTCAGTGGCTACTTCTGCTGGCCGCCAGCTGGGGCTTTTATCTTGTGGGCGGCGGATGGACGATTGTCTATCTGCTGTTGACCACCCTCACCGTTTATCTTGCGGGGAGGGCTCTTGGCGCGCTCAATTCCCGCAAAAGAACCGATAAGGTAAAAGGGCTGAAAAAGCTGACGGTGCTTATAGCCGCCCTGCTGTGCTTCGGACTGCTGTTCGTGCTTAAATACGGCGGCTACACACTGAGGCTGATTGGCGTAAAGGGCTTCGAGCCGCTGCTGCCGCTGGGCATCTCCTTCTATATATTCCAGTCCGTGGGCTACGTCATAGACTGCTATCGGGGCAAGCACCCCATCGAAAAAAATCCGCTCAAGCTGGCCCTGTTCACCTCATTTTTCCCGCAGATGGTGCAGGGGCCCATCGGCCGCTGCCACGAGCTTCTGCCCCAGCTCACCGCGCCGAGGAGGCTCAACTGGGACAGCCTGAAATACGGCATACAGCTGGCCATGTGGGGCTACTTTAAAAAGCTGATAATCGCCGAACGCGCGGCGGTGATAGTTGACACCGTGATGGCCGAGCCCTCGGCATACCCGGGTGCGGTAACCGCGGCGGCGGTGTTCTTCTACTGCATACAGCTCTACTGCGACTTTTCCGGCGGCATCGATATCGCCCGCGGCGCGGCGGAAATGCTGGGCGTTGAGCTGGCCGAGAACTTCCGCCGTCCCTTCTATGCCGTGTCGCTGGCCGACTACTGGCGCAGATGGCACATCACGCTCGGCGGCTGGATGCGGGATTACCTGTTCTATCCCCTGACCCTGTCGAAGCCCTTTATCAAGCTGGGCAAGGCGACCCGTTCGAGGATACCCGGCAAGCTGGGCAAGCTGATACCGGCGGCCCTCGCCACCTTTACGGTCTATTTCGTCATCGGCATCTGGCACGGCGCCAGCTTCCGCTACATAGTTTTCGGCCTGTGGAACGGCGTGCTTATAACCGCCTCCTTCCTTTTGGAGGGCAGCTACGCGGCCTTCCGCAAAAGGCTGCGCATTACCGATAAAAACCTGCCGTGGCGTATATTCCGTATACTGCGCACCAATCTTTTGGTCTTTGTCGGCCGCTACCTGACCCGTGCGCCGGGACTTACGGCGGCGCTGTCCATGCTTTGGGCCACCTTTACCGGCTTTCGCCTGTCGGACCTGGGGGGAGTTCTCGATTTGGGCCTCGCCCCCTCCGACATAGTCATAACCCTTACCGCAATGGCGGCGGTACTGGCGCTGGAGCTGTATCAAGAGCTGGGTGGTCACGTGCGGGCCGGACTTGAAAAGCGGAGCTGGTTCATACAGTGGCTGGGCATACTGGCGCCTTTGACGGCGATACTCATTTTGGGGATACTGCTTAGAGGGGATTACATTCCTTCGGCCTTTATATACCAACAATACTGAGGTGACCCATTGTGAAACGACTATCCTCGCGGGGCTGGCTGGTAATGTTCCTGCTGACCATATTGCTGCTGGCCTTTCTGCTGGCCGCCTTCAACTTTGTGACCGACCCCTTCGGGGCCTTCGGGGACAGGTTTTTCACCTGGTGGTCCTATGACGAGACAAACAACCCCCGTGTGGCCAAGCTGGGCTATCTCGACCGGCACCACGGCGAGTACGACTCCTACATTCTCGGCTGCTCCGCCACCAGCTCCTTCCCCACGGAGGCGCTGAACCGTTACTTTGACGCTAAATTCTACAATATGATAGTCTACGGCGCGGATATGCGGGACACGGAAAACTTCTGCCGGTACATTCTCGACAATTACGAGGCGAAAAACATTGTCCTCAACGTGTATTTGGGCAACGGCCTCAGCTACGGCGTGGAGGACGACCCCCTCACCCTGTCCATGCCGGCGCGGGCAGAGGGTGGCTCGGAGCTGAAATATTACCTCCGCTATCTCTTCGCCAACCCCAAATATGGGGCGGCCAAGCTTTCGGCCCTACGTAAGGACACCTATTTGCAGCAGGATTTCGACGTGTTCGACGAGAAAACCGGCGCGTATGACAAGGAAAGGCGGGACCTGGAGCACATCGGCGGCATGGAGAGCTATCTTGAGGCTTACCCCGTTTTTGCCCAATACCCATGGGCCCGGTACGACCTGACCGAAACGGAAAACACCATGAAAAGCGTGGCCGCCATTCGCGATATGTGCGCGGAAAAGGGCGTGAATTTCGTTGTTGTAACCTCGCCGCTTTACTGCGATTACGCGGACTACTTTCCGAGAGAGCAGGTGGAGGAATTTTACTCCGCCCTGGCGGAGGTAACGCCATACTGGGACTTCTCCCTCAGCTCCGTCAGCCGCGACCCCCGCTTCTTCTACGACTCGACCCACTTCCGCAACGACGCGGGCCGCATGGCGCTCGCCCGTATGTTCGGCGACGGCGGCGTATATGTGCCCGAGGACTTCGGCGTGTACGTGCCTCGGGGCGGAGGGGCCGGCCATCTCAGCGCCTACTGGGACGGGCCGGAGCTGGACAGGGCCGCCTACACCGCCAAGGTGCCAATCATACTTTACCACGACATAGATCGGGACGAGACCGCGGCCACCATGAACGGCCCCTGGCTGCGCGGACAGCTTACCGCCCTCAAGGAGGCGGGCTATACTTCCGTTACCTTCAACGACCTGTACAATTACGTGATGTATGGCGTCGAGCTGCCCGAAAAGCCGGTGGTGATAACCTTTGACGACGGTTACGCCAGCAACTACGAGCTGGCGTGGCCCATTCTCAAAGAGCTGGACATGAAGGCGACCATTTTTGTCATCGGCGCCTCGGTGGGCAAAGACACCTACAAGGACACCGGCGTGCCCATGAACCCCCACTTCACCGTGGAACAGGCGCGGGAAATGATAGCCTCGGGCCTGATATCCATACAAAGCCACGGCTACGACCTGCACGAGGTGGAGGGCCGGGACCCCGACCCCATCCGTCAGGGCATATTGCGGCGGGAGGACGAGACCGAGGAGGAGTATATAAAATTCCTTCGGAGCGACGCGGAAAAAATGCGCGCCCTGCTGAGTGAGATGGGCACGGAGCCAAGGGTGCTGGCCCTTCCCTACGGCTATCCCTCGGAGCTTGGAGAGGCGATAATGGCGGAGGAGGGCATCCGCTCCACCCTCACCACCGAGCCCGTGACCAACGAGCTGATAAAAGGGCTGCCCCAATGCCTGTACGATATGGGCCGCTACGGAATAACCTCCCCCATCTCGCCGGAGGAGCTCATCAATATGATAGAAGGGTAGCCCCCTTAAGTACGGACGAAAGGCGTCGCCGCAAGCCTCACCGCTTGCGGCGACTTTTTTTAATTTTTTCGGCGGCTTGAGGGCAAGCCGCCCTACACGGGATACGCGAGGCAGTAAAAATGAAATGTAGGGCGGGATGCCCTCATCCCGCCGTTTTGCGCGGGGGTCATTGGCCGCCGGCCATCAAACGTTTACGTTGGCAATGATAAATAATATTACAATCAAATATATCTACAAATCCGCGTATTTATTACCGTAAACGTGTGAACGCGGGAGCGCAATGCGCTCCCCTACAACGGTAGTGGCCCAAATTTCGTTCATAAAGTAAAATACACACGGCGCACCACCGTAACAAAATGGCGTAGGGGCGGCCATTGGCCGCCCGCCATCAAACGTTTATGTTGACAATGATAAATGATATTGCAATCAAATATATCTACAAACCCGCGTATTTATTACCGTAAACGTGTGTAAGCGGGAGCGCAATGCGCTCCCCTAAGGAATTCGGCGAAGAAATCGACTTTATCGACAGACTGAGAAAACCTCCCCAGAGGGGAGGTTTTCTGTTTGCTGTGTTATTGTGATTTACTCGATAGGCTCGGCCTTAAAGTCGTATACATAGAACGGTACGCTTGAGCCGTTGTTTTCAACAAGGGCGAGAGTATCGATTGACGTGGCGGGTTCACGGAAATGAACGCCGGTCGCCACTACATTGCCATTAACCGTAAGGTCATAGGTGTTCGCCTCAATATCGGCGTCAATGGAAATACTAACTCTTTCGCCAACATTATAGGTCGTCACCTGTTTTTTGCTTTCATTATCACGGGTGTGAAGTTTACCCTCGGCAAAGAGGATAACTATAGAGCCCTCAAAGTAGTTTCCACTGGAGGAATTTACCTTGCCGCTGTTGCCAAGAACAACGCCGCTGTCTCTTTCACCGTTGTCCACAAAATCAAAGGTGTAACGAACCTTGCCGGTCTGAGCGTCGATGGGGTGGAAAGCGTCAGCGTTCTGGCCCACGGACGACTCAAGAGGCGCGCCGGGCGCCTTGCCCTCGGCCGCGTTGGTGAGAGGAGCAAGGGTTCTAAGGCTGTCAATAACAAATACCTTCACGTCGGTGGTGCCCTCGACAAACGTGATGTCGATATCCGTGCTCGCGCCGGCCTCAAGCTCAACGGTCTTGAGCTCGGCCTTTACGAGGTTGCCGTCAGCGTCGTACTGAGCCACAACAGCCTCGCCGTTAACCGCCGCGTTGGCCTTAACGGTGGCCTTATTGTCGGCTATGGTCACGGTGGAGGGAGCGGGAGCGAACACAAGGGTCGCCTCCACGGTGGAGCCCTCGACCACATTGACGGAAAGCGTGGACTTGGACGCTACAAGCCTGTAAACTATGCCGTCCTCGCCGGTGATATCGGCCTTGTACTCGGCGGACACGCTATAGCTGTTGCCGGCGGTGAGCTCGTCAACCGTAACGGGAGCCTTAAGCTCGGTGCCGTTCTCGTCAACAAACTTGATTCGGACGCTGCCAGTGGTCTTGTCGCCCATCTCGGTAAGAACAAAGTCGTCGAAGCACCAGTTGCCGTCCAGCCACTTGCCGCCGATAAGCAGCGTCTTATAGGTATCATCGGGGGTAAAGGTGCGCTCTATGGTTACCCACCCGTCATCGGGACCGATGAGGAGTTCATTCATATCGGCTCCGCCGTTCGCTACCCTTTCGGGTATCATGGAACCGTATTTGCTGCGAAGGTCAACTATCGTGTCATGATTTGTATTGTTTTCGCCTATTTCAGCGTGGTCGTCCTTTACAAGAGGAGCCTCGATCCACGCCTCGGCCAGCTTATCGCCGCCCGCGCGCTTTACACGGAAGGAGAACTTATACTGCTTGCCGGGGGTGAGATCAACAAATCTCTTGAGAGAGCCCGGCAGGGCAAGCTGCTGGCTGCTCTTGGACTGGATATAGTGGTTGCCGTCATCTTCCTCGACATAGGTAAAGTGGTCGGTGGTCATCTGGGCAATGCCGTTGGGATTGTCAGAGCCCGCGCCGGTGCCCCAGTCGGGAATATTCACGCCGTCAAGCGGGGTTTCAAAGTCGCCGTTGGTGATAAGATTGCTTGTCTCGGCGAAGTAGAGAGTTATCTTGTTCTGGTCGGGGTCAGCGTTTACGGTAAGCTCGGCGGGGTCGCTGCCGGTGTAAACGTACATCTTGCCGTCCTTGCTGATAGTGGCCTTAAGGGCGGCCGTTATCTCAAACGCCTTGCCGATTTCGCCGGAAACGGTTTCATCAGCTTTAAGAGTATTGCCGGAGGCGTCCTTAAAGCTTACGGTAACGTCGGCCACAGAAAGCTTTTCGAACGTAAGTGTTATGTCAACGGTGGAGTTGGCCACTACCTTAGCACTCTTAACGCTGGTCTCGTCAAATTTGTAGACAAAGCCGTCCTGTTCAAAATCAGCGGTCATCGTCTCGGGAACCGTATAGGTAGAATTAGCGAGAAGCCCTTCTATAATCTGGGGCTGCTTTATTTGATTGCCTTCCTTATCGACAAATTTCACCTGTACACTGCCGTACTCGACCTTGCCGACGGGACGGAGCACGAAGTTGGCAAATTTTATACCGTTTGTCCAGCTGCTCTGGATATAAAGAGTGTCTGTGCTGGCGGTAAATTTCATTTCCATATGGTTCCATGTGCCGTTCGTCATGATTTCGCCAAACTGTATCAACTCATTGCCTGCAACCTCGCGAATACCGGCGTTGTTATTGAACGCATCAGAAACCTTGTTGTACTGATAGTTGCCCGACTCGGGCTTGCTACCGCCTACGTCGAAGGAGAACACATACTCCATGCCCACCTGAAGCCCTGTCCACGCCGTACCGATAGCGGTGTCGGAATCTCTGCCGCCGGTATTAATGGTAAGGGCGTTGGTGCCAAATTCGGGGTCAATGGCAATGGTACCGCCGGAAAGAGCCGTGCCCTTACGGTTGGTCCAACCGGTATATCCGTTTGAGAAGTCGCCGTTGGTTATAATATTGCCGCGAACCGGCTCATAGTAAAGATTTATGACATTGTCGTTCTTGTTCTCGGATACGGTAATGGTGTATTCAGTATCCTCGTCAAGAGCATAGGTAACGCCGTCGGTCGTCATGTTAAGCTGGAGAGTAGAGCTGTCGGCTGTGTACTCAAAGCCCACAAAACCGTTTGTCTTATCAACAACCGTGTCCTTCAGCTTCTTGCCGGACTCTTTGTCCAAAACATTGACAGTAACGTCAGCCTGAACAAGCTCCTTGAACACAAGGTTTATCACATTGGGTTCATTTTCCTTTACAAGAACATGATCCACACTGCTGGGCAGATATCTGTAGGTCTTTTTTCTGTTGCCGGTGCCGGTGGTTATATCCTCTTTCTCCGCATCGGAAACCTTGTACTCGAAGTTACCGTTCTGGTCCTTAACGGTCTTGGACTTCTTGAGTGTGTTGCCATTCTCGTCAACATAGTTTATGGTGACGTCGGCATAGAAAGGTATGTCTACCTCCTCAAGAATGAAGTCGTCGAAAGCCCAGCGGCCGTCATTGTGGCCGGCCTCTTTCTTATTGAGCCATCTGGAGGTGATGAGCAGGGTATTGTAAGTCTTGTCGGGACTGAGTATGCCGCAGTCGATGGTACGCCAGTGATCCGAGTACGTAAGCTCACCCTTATACGAGCCTCTGGGGAGCTCAAAGCCGCCGTAGGTGGCAACGGGGGCAAAGTTGCCGCCGCCGCTGTCCTCTACCATGCCGTCGTGGTTCGCAACGAGAACGGCCGCAGTATAGCTCTCCTCGCAGCTTCCGTCGCCGTTGTACCACATCTTGAAGGAAAGATGGTACATCTTTCCAGGCTCAAGGTCATAGTACATTCTGATTGAGCCGTCGCCGTAAGCGTCATGATGCAATTTGGAGAGGATATAGTGGTTGCCGTTGGACTCTAACATATAGTCAAAGCTATCGGTAGTCATGGGAGCAAGGCTGCCCACTGTCCAGCCGGGGATGGACGTGCCATCGTGCACCTCAAAGGCGCCGTTGGGGATAAGGGTAGTGGTCAGGCCCTGACCGGTGTAAACGGTTACGTCCTGTTCTACCTCGATATCGTTATAGGTAACATGGGCGGTAAGGGTAACGGCGTCAACGCCCTCGCCGGGGTTGTAGCTGCCGTCGCCGCCAAGTACGTCGGGGTCGCTGCTCTCCCACTCAACGGTGCTGCCCGCGTAACCGGGAACGGTGGAGGGAAGCTCTACCTTGCTGTCCTTGGGATTTATAAACTTGGGAACATAGCCGTCAGCCTGAACAGCCGCTTTGATACCGGCCTGGAGACCCTCGATGGTAAGGTTGTACTTCAGGGTCGTGGACATGGTGCTGTAGGTGATGGTCACGCTAAGCTCGATGGGAGTATCGTCCTTAACCATGGTGACCTTACCGGTGTTAACGTCAAGTATGTCCGGATTGGAGCACACATAGGTCACACGGGCGTCGGCAACCTTTGCGGGCAGGGTCATGTCGCCCCTTACGATGTCGCCGTTCTTGTAAAGGAAGGTGGACTCCCACTTGGCGAGAGCGGCGGCGAACTTCTTCGACTCACCGGTCTGGCTTACCTCGCAAGCCTCGAAATCGTCGAGAGCAACCGCGTTGGCGTCCATATCAAAAACATTTATTATCAGATAGTCGCCGCCTTTTACATCCGCAACGGCGTCTATATGCGTCCACTCGGAGGAAAGATTGACCTTTTTCGAAGAGGGCAGTATATCGTCGGCGCCCACAGGCCCTATGTAGTAGCTGAGGGAAGCGTCGTCGTCGACAGCCTTGGCCCAAAAGCTGGCATAGTAAGTCTTCTTGGAGCCGGAGGTGTTATGTATATAATGCTTTATAGAGGTGGGGCCGTTCTCATCGTTGGTATACCTGGGTATGGTGGTGCCGGGTGAGAAAGCCTCGAAAGCGGGCGAAATGGCATAGCCGCCCTCACGCCCGTCAACGCGCTCGAAAGCGGTGGCGCCAACGGCCGCCATGTTTTTGTCGGTGTTCATCTTGATAACGGCGTCAACACCGGGGTTACCGCCGCCGGGACCGGCATACGCGCCGGTGGTAAGGGCGTCTTCCCACGCGTCGGTCTCGAAAGCGCCGTCGGTTATAAAATCATCACTGGCGGCGGCGTAAGGCTGGTCGTCGCTGGTAACGATACCCTGACCCTCGCTAATGGCAGCCGAAGCGGTGAGCCCAAAGGCGGGCATCACAGTCGCTATCATGGCGAATACCGTCACGAGAGCCAGAAGTTTCCGAATTTTCATCTGAAATTCCTCCTCGTAATGAATGTTTTGCTATTTTGTACAATCAAAAGCATAGATTGCACTCATATTATTACACATATATACTATACCACATTCCGCCTTAAAAGTACAGCAATTTTCGCTCGTCAAAACACATAAATTTTATTTGTATTTTTTGTGCAAATTGTCAGTTTTGTTTTCTTTGACGTTAAAAAGGAAAGCCGAACCCAGTGCGGGGTTCGACTTTCCTTTCAGACCGTCGGTAAAGTCTTTCTTTGCCGGATACCGTATGGGAGCGCATCGCGCTCCCGCTTACACAGATTTACGGTGACAAATATACGATTTTATGAATATATTGGATTGTAATATCATTTATCATTGTCAACGTATACGTTTGATGGCGGGCGGCCAATGGCCGCCCCTACAATATCAAGGCTACATTTTTGTTATCAAAGACCGTCGTCGCTTAGCTGAACGTCGCCCTCGGAGCCGCCGCCATTGCCCGCGCCGCCGTCATTGCCGGAGGCGGAGGAACCACCGCGGTCGCCGCCGTCGCCGCCGGACGCGCTGCCGGAGCCTGAAGAGCCGGTGGTTTTGCCGCCTGAGCCGCTGTCGTCGTCATCATCGTCGTCGGAGCCGGTGTTCTTACTGCCGGAGCCAGTGGAGCCCGTACTGTTGCCGCCGGAGTTCGTAATCTTGTTGCCGGAGCTGACGCGGTCATAGTCGCCGTCATCGTCGTCGGAACCGGTGCTCTTACTGCCGGAGCCAGTGGAGCCCGTACCGCTGCCGCCGGTATTGCCCGAGGACGAGACCTTTCCGCCGTCCTCGTCCTTATCCTCGTCCCCGTTTTCCGTCTCCTCGTCCTCCTTGTCAAGCTCGTTGTCCGCGCCGGAGGCGGGAATGGGACTCAAATTTTGAGAGGCGCTGGGCAAATCGGCGCCGTATGTATCCTCGCCGGAGCTGGTCTGCTTTTCCCCATGCGAGAAAACGCTGAAAGATATGATAAACGCAAGCAGGAATACCAGCATAAACCCAAGCACGGTCAGCAGGATCACCAGGCCGGTACCCTTCTTCTTCTTTTTGCGTTTGCGGTTTGTAGCCATTTTTTTATCTCCTTTCACCCATTATACCTCTATTATATCACCTTTATGAAATAAGTAAAGATATTTTTGAATTTTTTTGTCGGAAAATTTCATTTTCAATGCTTTTTCGTAATAATTGAGCTGAGCTTTATATTTTTCGGCAATTTCAGAGGGGGCGGTGTAGCTGTCGGTCTTGTAATCCACAAGGACAACGCGGTCGTCCTCCTCGAAAAAGCAGTCAATTATTCCCTGAACGGCCACTCTTTCCCCCGACGGGACGCCGGGGCCGAGCGCCTCCTCCGCCGGAACGCTTATCATGAAAGGGGCCTCGCGCCACAGCCGCCGCGCCGAGCGCATCCTCCGTCCCAAGGGGCCGTCCAGCAGGGCGGTTATCCGCTCGTCCCTGATAAGTTTACGCAGCGCGGGAGAGATTATGCCGCTTTTTTCCAACATATCTATCTGAGGCGTGACCGGAGCGTCCAAGTCGAGGCTCTCCATGACGGTGTGGTAAGCGGTGCCCAGCTCCGCGCCGGATACCCTTTCCTCCCCGTCAAGGAACGCGGGCGTCTTGAGCCTGCGCGCGGGCGGGGAGATAAGCTCCGCGGGCGGAGCGTCCTCGTCGTAATCGCCGGCCTTAAGAGCGGAAACGCTGACCTTGGCCGGAAGCTCGGACGCCCGTGAAAACTCGTAATTAAAGCCCAGCAGACCGCCGGCGGTCTCAAGCACATCCTCGCTGAAGGCCGGGGCCGAGGGCATCAGCCTCGAGGGACGGGGTCCCGTCACATCGGCGGCGGCAACGGTCTCCATACGCCAGAACCGCCCGTCGGTGATACTCGCGCCCAGCAGCTTGGCATAGGAGTCCGCAAGGAAGGTCACGTCCCCCAGCGTCAGCTCCGATTTAAAGGCCAGCGCCCTGTCGAGGGCGGTCTGATTGGGGAAATAGCCGGTACATACGAGAATTTCCCTGGCCCGCGTCATGGCCACGTAGAGCAGACGTATCTCCTCGGCCCTTTCGCGGCCGCGGCTTTCCAGCTCTATCAGCGGCGAAAGCGGCGATTTGTAGCGGTAACCCTTTTCCTCATTAATATAGTCCGCCGAAAATCCCAGCTCGCGGCTCAGGGCCAGCACCCCGCGGCCTCCGCCGAAGGGGGCCGGACAGCGGAACAGGAACACCGCCGGGGCCTCAAGTCCCTTGGACTTGTGCACCGTCATGAGGCGCACCACGTCCATGGCGTCGGAAAGTGTCTTGGCCTCGGTCTGCTCCCCTCCGCCGGAAAGCTCCTGTCTTTCAATGTGGTTGATGAAGCTGTAAAGTCCACGGCTTCCGCCGGCCTCAAACTCCGCCGCTGCGTCGATAAGGAGCTCCAGATTGGCCCGCCGCGCCGCGCCGGAGGGCAGCGCCCCCACGGAGGCGTAGTAACCGGTGTCGTTGATTATGGCCTCTATCACATCGGTGACCGGACGGAAGGCCGCCATCAGCCGCCACTTTTTCAAAAGCGCACCCACGTCCATGCAGCGGCCGAGCAGTTCGCCGTCGTTAAGCCTCGCGGCATACTCGCCGTGCCTCGTGGCCTCGGGGTCGCAGAGAACCGCGAACACGCGCGAGAACTCATGGTTCGCGCTGACCGAACGGATACGGAGGAGGTCGTTGTCGCCGAAACCGAACATCAGCCCCCGCAGCGTCGCGGTCAGGGGCATATCCCTGAACGGGTCGTCAATGAGCCTCAGCACGTCGGCCACGGCGGTTATCTCCTCCCTCAAATACAGGCCCCGTCCCCCGTCCAGATAGCAGGGGATGCCGTTTTCGCTCAGGATCCGTTCAAGCACGGGGCCGTCACGGTTGGCCCGAAAAAGCACCATTATGTCACGGTATCGGATAGGCCGCCGGTCGCCGGCCTCCCCGTCATAGACCGGACGGCGGGAATCTATCAGCTCGATTATACGGTCGGCGACGGCCTGGGCCTCCGCCTCCGCCTTATAGGTAAGATGGGATTTTTCCTCGTCCACAACGGCCAGGAACTCCGCCCTCGTCGGCTCCGGGAGCCAGCTTTCCCCCCGCTCCATCCGATGGTCGGCGTAATCCAGCCCCATGGTGCCGTCGTTCATAAGGCGGCCAAACACCTGATTTACCGCGCCTATCACCGCCCCGGAGGAGCGGTAGTTCACGTTCATGCTGACGAGGCGGCTGTCTCCGCCGTCACGACAGCGGCTGCCGAAGATTTCCGGCTCCGCCTGGCGAAAGCCGTAAATGCTCTGCTTTACGTCGCCGACCATGAAAAGGTTGTTACGGGATATGGCTTCGAAAATGGCGAGCTGGCGGGGGTCGATGTCCTGTGCCTCGTCCACGTATATCTCGTCGTAATACTCCCGCAGCTCGGCGGCAGTTTCGGAATTTTCCTCCGTCAGCAGCTCCAGCGCGAGACCCACGCAGGCGGAAAAGCTGAGGCGCTTTTTTTCCAGCATTTTCTCCCGCTCAAGGCTTAGGGTCAGCCTTGTCAGCCCCAGCAGGGCAAGGGCGGCGGGCCGAAACCTTTCGCGGAATATCTCGATTTTTTCCGTGGGCGCCGCGTACAGGGCGGCGGCTTTTTTCCATATGCTCTTCGCGTCGTCCATGACCTTGGCCGCCCCCGGGTCGCCCCGAACATTTTTTGTGTCCTTGGACTGGACCCTGCCGCCGGACGGGAAGGGCCGCGAAAACAGCTCCGCAGCCTCGGTGTAGGTGCGGGGCTTTGGCAAGGCCCCGATATTCCCAAGAGTACTCGAAAAGGTGGCGGCATTGTTGGGATTAAGGCCGCCTTTCAGCTCGTCGGAGAGCTTTTTGCTTATGTCCTCAACGAGCCCCGCCGCTCTTTCGGCGGCGTACCGGCCCAGCGCCGTGCGGTCAAAGGGCACGGACGTGTCGTAGTCCGCCGCCCTGTCCCGCAGCCACTTTTCGGGGTCGGCCACCGAGGACAGCACGCGCTTGACGCCGCGGACAAATTCTATGTAATCCTCACCCCGACGGCTTTTGTCGTCGGTTACAAAGTCATTGGTGCGTTTGGCGGAGCCGTAGTTCTCGGAAAGGAGAGCGTAGCCCTCCAACAGAAGAGCCCTTTCCTCCTCCGGAAAAAAGCCCCGGAACTCATCGGCCCGCTTCCGATAGTGGGCCGCAAGCTCACCGCCCCGGCTCTCCTCAAGGGCGGAGCTGAACATTTCCACCGCCTGACGCAGGGCCTCCGAGGAAATATCCCTGACCGACGCCTCGGCCCCAACCGAAAAATCCGGAGCCAGGCCGGGCACGCGGAAGAAGTTTTGCTTTAAAAGCCGGAAACAGAAGGAATCTATTGTGCATATGTCGGCCCCGCCCAGCAGGGAGAGCTGACGTTCCAGATTTTTCCGGCGCTTTTGGTCGGTTTCTTTTTTGAGCCCGTCGGTTATGTAACGGTTTATGCGCGAACGCATCTCCGCCGCCGCCGCTCTGGTAAAGGTGACTATCAGCAGACGGTTCACATCCACGGGGTCGTCACCGGAGATGCGCCTAAGTACCCTGGCCCCGAGGACCTGAGTCTTGCCGCTGCCCGCCGCCGCGCTGACGGTTATGTTTTTCGGCGGCTCGTTGACCGCCGCCCGCTGCTGTTCGTTAAGCTGCATTTTTGTCACCTCTTTTTATCGGCCGTAAATCGGCAATGGCCCGTCGCGCCTGACGTCAACTGTAAAAGTCCGGGAGGACCCGGACTTTTATTTATGTACTTATTATGCTTATATTCCTCTGAGGAAACTGGGAATGTCGGGCACATCGCCGCCCCCGAGCTTCTTTTTGATTGCCCCGCCGGTAAAGAAGTCGTCCTTCTTGGGCGCCTTGGACTGTTCGAGGCCGGTGGCGATAACGGTAATGCGTATCTCCTCCTCCAGATCGGGGTCGATGGTGGCGCCGAATATAACATTGGCGTCGTCGTCCACGGACTGACGAATGATGGTGGCCGCCTGATTGACCTCGTTGATGGCCATATTGTAGCCGCCCACAAAGTTGATGAGCACGCCGGTAGCCCCCTCGATGGTGGTATCCAGAAGGGCGCTCTTGATAGCCTCCTGCGCCGCTTTTTCGGCACGGTTTTCTCCGCTGGCGGCGCCGATGCCCATGTGGGCGAGACCGGCGTCCTTCATAACCGAGGTAACGTCGGCAAAGTCAACATTTATAAGTCCGGCCTGAGTTATGAGGTCGGCTATGCCCTGAACGCCGTGACGGAGTATCTCGTCGGCGCTGAAAAACGCCTCCTGAAGAGTAGTCTTGGGATTGCTGATGTCAAGCAGCTTGTCGTTGGGGATAACTATCATGGTATCGACATTGCCCCTGAGCTGCTCTATGCCCTCCTCCGCCTGAACCATGCGGCGGCGGCCCTCAAAGGCAAAGGGCTTGGTAACGATAGCCACGGTGAGGATATCCAGCTCCTTGGCGGCGGCGGCAACTATGGGCGCCGCGCCGGTGCCGGTGCCGCCGCCCATACCGGCGGTGACAAACACCATGTCCGCGTCCTTTATAAGCTGGGTTATCTCGTTTTTGGACTCCTCGGCGGCCTTGCGGCCGATTTCGGCCTTGCCGCCCGCGCCCTGGCCGCGGGTCACCTTTTCGCCTATCTGAAGCTTTTGGGTGGCCTGGCTGTGGGCCAAAGCCTGCTTATCGGTATTTATGGAAACAAATTCCACATCCTGTATTCCCGTCTCCACCATTCGGTTGACAGCGTTATTTCCGCCGCCGCCGACGCCTATGACCATTATTTTTTGAGCCGTACTAAGCTCGTCCGCATATTCCATTCTCATTGGAAATTCCTCCTCAGACGTATTTTTTCCGCACACGCTTTTAAATATATATTATTATACTATAAAAGTAAAATATATTCAATAGAAAATTTTAAATTTTCTATAAATTTTTTTATTATTTTTTTGGATTGTATGTGTGACGCTGCAAATCGACGGTACCGGTCAGGTTGCCGCCCAAATATTCTACGATTTTTTGGAAAAGCTTCATTTTATATTCCAATTCTTCAACGGTGCCCAGACGCACGTCCAGCGTCCCGCGGTAAACCATGGTAACATTGTCATATACCGACATATCAACCTCGGTGAAGTCACGGTCCGCGCTGAGGAACTTGTCCATCAGCTCCATCAGTTTCGAGGCCCTTTTTTCGTCCTCGAACTTGACGGTATCTCCCACGGAGTATGTCATTTCTCCCATGCCGTACACCACGGTGATGGCGTTTTCGGAGGTCTGCGGCTCCGGGGCCTCGGCGGAGGGCTCCTCCGCGTCCCCGTCCGCGCCGCCGTCCTCATCTTCATTTTCCTCTCCGCCGCCGTCACCGGCGTCGGGAGGAGCTTCCTCCTTCGGCGAGGTTATCCCCAACGAAGCGGCCGATATTACCCCCGTCACCTTACCGGCGGCGGTAATGCCCACCAGACTGCCGTTGTTCTCGACATACACCAAAGGCACGCTCTCGGTAACGGTTATTCTTATGGTGGTGGGCAGTCTGCGCTTTACCTTGACCGTATCTATGCCGCCGAGCCGACTTAGCCTGTCGCGCACGGACCGGAGGCTGACGCTGAAAATGTTGCTGCCGGGAGTTATGCCGCTGGCCTTCACTATTTCTTCGGTCGAGACGACGGTGTTGCCGTCCACGCTCACCGTTTTAACGTCAAATATGGGCGTAAGCAGCAGCGCCAGACAGCAGGCGGCTATTATACACAGCATGGATATGCCTATGGACGCTTTTTTGCCCAGTCTCGGCCCCCGCCGTTTTTTGCGCCGCGGCCTAAGTCTATCCTCGCCGTTTTTTTCAATTTTCACGGCCCTCATCCTTTCGTAGGTACGGTTTCTATCCTCGCCCCGGCCTGACGGAGTTCCCCCGCCAGGTCACGGTAGCCCCGGGCAATATATTCAATCCCGCTCACGCGGCTTTCGCCTTCGGCGCCGAGAGCGGCCACTACCAGCGCCGCTCCGCCCCGAAGGTCGGCCGCCCTCAGCTCCGCGCCGTGGAGATTGCCTCCCCTGACCACGGCCTCGCGGCCGGAGATACGTATGTCGGCGCCCATGCGCCGCAGCTCCGGGACGATGTTAAATCTGCTTTCGAAAATGTTTTCTATCATAACCGAGGGGCCCGGCCCGCATGCCATCACCGCCATGACCTGAGACTGGCAGTCGGTGGGGAAGCCCGGATATACCCCTGTGCGGACGGTGCCGCAGGGCACGATAAGTCCGGGCGCACGGACGGTGACCCTGTCCGGAGCCCAGCTTATTTCCCCTCCGCAGCGACTCAAAACGGCGGCGGTCTCCTCAAGGTGGGGACGGACGGCGTTCTCTATCTCCAGCCGCCCTCCGGCGGTCATTACCGCGCACATATATGTGGCGGCCACTATCCGGTCGGGCATGACGGTATACTCGCAGCCGTCAAGACGCTCCACGCCCTCTATTCGTATCATGTCCCCGCCCTCGCCGCGTATTTTTGCGCCCATGGCGCGGAGAAAACGGCACAGGTCGCCTATCTCGGGCTCTCGGGCGGCGTTGTTGAGGACGGTGATGCCGGGCGCGGTAACCGCGGCCAGTATCACGTTTTCGGTGGCGCCGACGCTCGGGAAGTCCAGATACACGTCGGCGGCCTTGGGCCAGCCTTTGGCGTATATCATTCCTCCGGCAGTCTCCACCTTCACTCCCATGGTCCGGAGGGCCCGAACATGGATATCTATCGGCCGCCGTCCCAGGCGGCAGCCGCCCGGCATGGGGAGCTCGGCCTCGCCGAAACGCCCCAGCAGCGCGCCCAGAAAGTTCACCGAGCTGCGCATATCCCCGCCGCCGGCGGCCACCGGACGGGAGCACACTCCGGCGGGGTTGATGATGATTTCGTCGCCGTCGAAGGCCGTTTTGCAGCCCAGACGGTCAAGAATATCCAAAGTATAGCTGACGTCGCTGAGGCGGGGACAGTTTTTCAGCAGTACGACCCCGCCGCTCAGAACGCTGCCTGCAAGTATGGGCAGGACGGCGTTTTTCGCGCCGTACACCTTCAATTTTCCGTCAAGGGGATGTTTGCCGAAAACTATGTAGTCCTCCATCCCTGCACCTCCAAGCACACTAACTATATTTTATAGTATGTGTGCTTGGGGGAATTTGTTCAATAAGGGCAGAAAGCACGGGGCGCTCGCGGGAAAGCCGGGCCGCCCTGTCTCACTTATTGCCAATCAGCTTGCGCAGCTCCCTGTAAATCGTCTCCCCGCCGTCGGATATGCCTATCTTTTTGCTGGCGAGGCGCATTTTTTCCAGACTGTCGGGGCTGCCGACGCCGTCCTCTATCGCCTTTCGGAGGGCGGCACCGCTGAGCTCGTTCTCAAGCAGCACCTTCGCCGCGCCGTTTTTTTCCAGATATCGGGCGTTGTACTCCTGATGGTTGTGGGCCACGTAGGGGCTTGGCACCAGCACGGCGGCCTTGCCTAGGGCGCACAGCTCGCTGACGGTTATGGCGCCCGCCCGGGAAATTACAAGGTCCGACATTGCGAACATTTCCTTCATGTTATAAATATATGGGAATATTTTCACATTTGGCCCAAGCTTCACGTCCTTGACGGACTCCATGAAGCCCTCATAGTGCTTTTCTCCGGTGGCGGCCACCAGATTGAAGCTCACCGGTCCGGAGCGCAGCATATCGGCCAAAGCGTCGTTCATCCGCTCGGCGCCCAGGCTGCCGCCGAACATCAGCGCCACCGGTCCCTCGGGCAGACCCAGCTCACGCCGGACGCCGGCGGCGTCCACCGGGTCAAAAAGGTCGGGACGCAGGGGATTGCCGGTAAGAACCATGTTTTTCGCCTTCATCATGCTCCTTGTCTCGTCAAAGCTTATGGCGGTGACGTCGGCCTTTTCGGCCAGCATTTTTATGGCCAGACCGGGGAAAACATTCTGCTCGTGAATGAGGGTGGGTATCTTACGCTTAAAGGCGGCCTTTATCACCGGAGCGCACACATAGCCGCCGGTGCCGGCCACCGCGTCGGGCTTGAACTCGTCGATTATTTTTCCCGCGTCGCGAATGGAGGTGAAATAGTTCACGGCAACCTTAATGTTCTCGAGGGTCAGTCTGCGTCTCAGGCCCATGACCTCCACCGATTTTATCGGGAAGCCCTCCTTGGGCACAAGACGCTGCTCCATGCCGTTGGGCGTGCCCACAAAAAGTATCTCGCTGTCGGGCTCGTGGGCACGGACGGTTTTGGCAATCGCCACCGCCGGATTGATATGACCGGCGGTGCCTCCGCCGGAAAGCAACAGTCTCATACTAACGCCACCTTTGATGAGGAGTAATTTTGTCGAATATAAAAGGCCGGTTTATATCTTGTTCTGCGTGCTGTAGCGCGAAATGTTCATAAGTATCCCCAGTCCGGCCAGCATGATTATCATCGAGGTGCCGCCGGAGCTGAAAAAGGGGAGCTGCATACCGGTGGAGGGCAGTACGGAAAGCACCACGCCCACGTTTACTATCACCTGAAGGGCCACAATGGAAACTATGCCGAAGCCCAGAAGGGTGCCGAAATTGTCCTTCGCGGCAAAGGATATCTGAATTCCGCGGAATATCAGCAGGGCAAACAGGGCCAGCACTATCACTCCGCCCACAAAGCCCAGCTCCTCGCACACAATGGCGTAAATATAGTCGTTCTGCGCCTCGGGGAGATAGTCGTATTTCTGCCGCGACTGGCCGAAGCCAAGGCCAAGCAGTCCGCCGCTGCCAACGGCGTAAAGGGAGTTTACTATCTGCCAGCCGTCGCCTCTGGTGTCGGAAAACGGGTCAAGGAAAATCAGCAGGCGGCGGAGACGGTAAGGCTCCAGAAAGGCCAGCAGGCCGATGCCGACCGCGCCAACTCCCCCAAGACCAGCCAGCCAGCCCCAGGGCAGACCCGCCGCCACCAGCATTACGAAGCCCACCGCCACGATGAGCACCAGCGCCGACAGGTGGCTTTGGAGCACGCAGGCCAGGGCCACAAGACCCAGTATTATGGCAAATCTCATCACGTTCCGCCAGTTTTTGAGGTCGCTGTGCCTCTTGCTGGACAGCAGAGAGGCAAAGTATATGACCAGCACGAACTTGCAGACCTCCGAGGGCTGGAAGCTTATGCCGCCCAGCGATATCTGACGGGTAGCTCCGTGGGAAGCGAAGCCGATGATAGGCACCACGTACATGACGACCATGGTCGCCCAGAACAGCGGAGCCGAAATTTTCTTATAAAAATGGTAGTCTATACGCGAGGTCACAAACATTGCCGCCAGACCCAGGGCCGCGAAGCCCAGCTGACGGAGGATTATGGAGTATATATTCTCACGGCTGGTATTCTGGCTGGCCGAAAACAGCATTACAAGGCCGAAGCACAGCAGCCCGAAGACCAGCATGAACAGCATGAAATCCACTCTTTCGTTTCGTTTGGGCCGGGTAACGATGCCGGACAAAAGCTTTGCTTCGGCAGTTTTTTTATTCCTCGTCCCTCTCATTGGGATTCCTCCTCTACAGTCCCAGATAGGACAGGATACACAGAGCGGCCGTCGCCGCGGAAAATACGAACACTATTTTTGTCTCGCTCCAGCCGCACATTTCAAAATGGTGATGTACGGGGGTCATCTTAAACACACGCTTGCCGGTGGTTTTGAAGGATATTACCTGGATTATTACGCTCAGAGTCTCGAACAGGAACACAAAGCCGCTTATTATGAGGAAAAGCTCCAGTCCGGCGGCCGCCGCCGCACAGCCGAGGGCGCCGCCCAGGAACAGGCTGCCGGTATCGCCCATAAAAATTTTCGCGGGGTAAAAATTGTAAATGAGGAAGCCGAGGCAGGCTCCTACCACCGCCATCATCACCGCCGCGCAGTCCGCCTCGCCCCTCTGGGCGCAGGCCACGGCAAAAAACAGGGCCGCCACTGTGGTCACCGACGCCGCCAAGCCGTCCAGACCGTCGGTAAGGTTGACACTGTTGGTGGTGGCGAGGAGCACCAGCATTACGAAAGGAATGTAGAACACGCCCAAATCAAGCTCTGCGCCGACAAAGGGCACGAGGGTCGCGCTCCGCCTTTCCACAAAGTAAACGTACAGTGCGAAGATAAGGCTCACCAGCGCCTGACAGGAAAACTTCTGCAAAGGCGTAAAGCCCTGATTGTGCTTTTTTACCACCTTGATATAGTCATCCACAAAGCCGATAAGCCCGAACAGCATCGCTCCCGCTGTCACCGCGAGGCCCCTTACGCTGCCGGCACAGATGACTGCGCCCAGTCCCACGGCCAAAAGCATTGCTATGCCGCCCATGGTGGGTGTGCCCTGCTTTTTGGCGTGCCAGGAGGGTCCGTCCTCCAATATGCTCTGCCCGAATTTAAGTCTGCGCAGAAAGGGTATCAGCAGCGGCACAACCGCCGCCGTCACCGCAAGACCTATGGCTCCGGCAATCAAAACCATGGTTTCCATCATCTGTGCCCCCTGTTATTTCAGATTTTTCTCGTCCTCTATCTCGCGGACCAGCTCCCGTTCGTCCATGTGGAGCTTTTTTGTGCCGACTATCTGGTATGTCTCGTGGCCCTTGCCCGCCAGAAGGACTATGTCTCCCTCGTTGGCGGCCTCGAGAGCCGTCTTTATGGCCTCACGCCGGTCTTTCACGGCGATATGCTCTCCCCTTACCCCCTTCAGCACGTCGGCGATGATGGCCGAGGGGTCCTCGGTGCGGGGGTTGTCGCTGGTCACGACGCAAAGGTCCGACAGAGACGAGGCTATCTCCCCCATAATGGGGCGCTTGGTCCTATCCCTGTCCCCGCCGCAGCCGAAAACCGTGATTATCCGCCCGGGGGCAAATTCCCGCAGGGCGGTAAGCACCTTTTCGAGGCCGTCGGGGGTGTGGGCGTAGTCTATGTACACCCTGTATTTTCCTCTCGTGGGCACAAGCTCCATCCGTCCCGGCACGCTCCGGAACAGGCTCATGCCTCTTAAAACGCTTTTTTCCGGTATGTTCAGGCCAAGCGCGGCGCAGATGGCCGCAAGGCCGTTATATACGCTGAACCTTCCTCCCGGCGGCAGCTCCACCCGTCCTATGGGGCAGGTAAAGCTCACTCCCTCGGGAGAGCACACTATGTTTTCCGCCCGGAAGTCGCCGCCGTCCACGCCGTAGGTCACGGCTCCGTCCGCCCGGCCGAGAAAATACCCCGCCCGAGGGTCGTCGGCGTTTATCACCGAAAGGCGGCTGTTTTCCATGAGCAGTCCCTTGGCGGCGGCGTAATTGTCCATCGTGCCGTGAAAGTCCAGATGGTCGCGGGTCAGGTTGGTAAACACGCCCACGTCGAAGCTCAGGCCGTAGACCCTGTCCTCGGCCAAAGCGTGGCTGGACACCTCCATGGCGCAGACCCTGTCGCCGCTGTCCGCCATTTCCCGAAGCAGGGCGTGCAGCTCCTCGGGGCCGGGAGTAGTGCGTTCGGCGGGGGACCTGTGCCCTCCGGCGATGGTCTCCACCGTGCCTATAAGTCCGCAGCCCAGTCCCGCCGCCACAGCGACGGAGCGCACCATGTTGGCGACGGTGGTCTTGCCGTTGGTGCCGGTAACCCCGCAGAGCCTGAGCTCCCGTCCGGGGAAGCCGTAAAAGGCCGCCGACGCCAGAGCATAGCTCCGGCGGGAATTTTCGACTCTAAAATAATTTTCCAGCGGCAGCTCTCTCTCGCCTATGACCGCCGCGGCCCCCGTTTCAAGGGCCTTGGCGGCGAAGCCGTGGCCGTCGGTCAGGCTGCCCTCAAGGGCGAAAAACACGCTGCCGTCCTTTACCTTATCTGTGGAGCAGGTCACGCCGGCGACCTCACGGTCGGGGAGGCCGGCTTTTATCTTAAGAATTCCGAATAACTCAGAAAGTCTCAAGCTCTTACTCCTTTTTATTAAGAAACGCTAATCGTCATCTTCGAAGGTCACATATACCGTGGTGCCCTGAGACACCACCGCCCCCGCCATAGGGCTCTGTCCGGCGGCCGTGCTTTCGTCTCCGGGCGGCCCCTGGCCCGAGACCTCCAGCTTAAGTCCGGCGGCCTTCAAAGCCTCCGCCGCCTGCTCGTAGGTCTTGCCCGTCACGGACGGAACCTTTGTCTCCTCTCCGCCGCTTTCTTCGTCAGTGTAAAGTATCACAAGGCTGTCGCTGTGTATGCGGGTGCCGGAGGCGGGCACCTGTCTTACGACTTTGGCGCCGGAGCCGTTTACCGAGGCCCTCAGCCCCATATCCGCTATCTCCTCCGCCGCCGCTTCCACGTCCTTGCCGGTGACGTCGGGCACAACAATGCGGACGGCGTTTTCGTCCTCGTCGCTGTACTGGGGCTCATAGCCAAGGCACTGGAGGGTGTCGGCTATTATGGAGCCGGCCACGGGCGCGGCGATTGTGCCGCCGTAGTACACGCCGTTGGTAGGCTCGTCAAGTATTACAAGGCAGACTATCTCCGGGTCGTCCGCCGGCGCGAAGCCGACAAAGGAGGCCACGTGCAGCCCCCGGCCCGTGGGGTGCTTTTCACTGGTGCCGGTCTTGCCGCCGATGCGGTAGCCCTGCACGTAGGCGGATTTGCCGCCGCCCTCGGAAACAACCTTCTCCAGCACCTCGCGCATGGTCTTGCTGGTCTCCTCGGAAATTACCTGACGGACTATGACCGGATCCACGTTTTCGATAGTCTTTCCCTCGCTGTCGGTGTAACGGCTTACTATGTGGGGTTCCATCAGATAGCCGCCGTTTACCACGGCGCTTACCGCGCACACCATCTGAAGGGGAGTAACGGTGAAGGTCTGGCCGAAAGAGCTTGTAGCCAGCTCCACAGGGCCCAGTTCCTCAAGGCTGTGGTGCTGACCGGCGGTCTCGCCGGGGATAAGGAAGTTGGTCTTTTCCGTAAGGCCGAAGGCCTTAAAATATTTGTCGAATTTCTCCGCTCCCAGCCTTGCGCCCACCTCCATGAACACGGGGTTGCAGGAGTTCTTTATGCCGTCCACGAAGGTCTCGGCCCCGTGGCCGTCTCTGTTTGAGCAGTGAATTGTCGTGTCCGCCACGACTTTGGAGCCGGTGCAGTAAAACTGGTCGTCAAGACTTACCACTCCCTCCTCAAGGGCGGCGGAGGCCACCACCGTTTTAAAGGTAGAGCCGGGCTCGTAAGAGTCCACGACTGCCTTGTTCCGCCGCATTTTAAGGAGGACTTGGCTATACGCTTCTTCGTAGGAAAGCGCTTTTACGTTCTCGTCGCCGGGGTCGGGCTCGCCGGCCTCTATACGGCGCCGGGCCGCGTCGTACTCAGCCTCGCTGTCGGCCACCAGCTTATCTACCTGCGCCAGGAGCGTGGGGTCGGTTATCTGACTGTAGTTCGACGGGTCATAGGAGGGCACGCAGGCCATGGCCAGAATTTCCCCGGTTTTGGGGTTCATGACTATGGAGGCCGCTCCGTTGTTCAGCTTGTTTTCCTCGTAAGCTATCTGAAGATAGTTTTCCACTATCTTTTGTATCCTGATGTCGATGGTGAGCACCACGTTGTTGCCGTCCTTGGCGGCCTCGTAGGTCTCGTTTTTGTAGGGCATATCGCCGTTGCCGGCGCTTTTGGCCGCCTGGACCCGTCCGGCGGTGCCGCTCAGCTCGTCGTCCAGTATGTTTTCCAGTCCCTCGAGGCCCTGCCCGTCCTTGCCGGTAAAGCCAAGGATATGAGCGGCAAGAGTGCCGTTGGGATAGCTGCGCTTGGCGTCGCCCACGAACTCTATGCCCGCGAGATTTGCCTTGCGCACCTTATCCGCGAGGGATTTCTCCACATTGGCCTTTACCTCCACGGAGGTCCGTTCGGTCTTGGCCAGCTGGGTACGCAGCCATTCCTCCGAAACACCCAGCTCCGTGGTCAGCACCTCCACCACCTTTTCGGTCAGCTCGGTGTTCTCGTAATTGTCTATAAAGGTCTTACCGCTGCTCTTGGCCTTGGCCTCGGCCTCGTCACGGTCCTTGCGGGCCTTGGCCTCGGTCTCGCTGATGAGCTTGGGATTGATGTATATGCGCTCGGCGGTGCTGCTGCTGGCGAGGGTCTCGCCGTTTATGTCGTAAATCGTGCCTCTTTTCGAAGCTATTTTCTGATTTCTCGTCTGCAAAAGACGCGCCCCGGCCTTAAGCTCGGCCCCCTGGACAAACTGCCGCCAGACCAGCGCCCCGGTAAGAAAGACAAAGCAGGCCATAAAAGCGGCCATTATTATCCGTATTCGCTTTTTTATCGTTAATTTTCCCTTGTTCATATATCTCACCCCTATGCCCGAATAAAACAACAAACGGAGAGTGAAGCTTCACTCTCCTCCCGGCGCGGTAAGCCGCCGTCGGCTGTTCCGCTTAGGGTGTCTGCGAAATTCGCATCGGCACTACAAACTTACTTCCGCATCAATAAAAATATTCCGCAATGGCCGCAATTTTATTGAAAAATGCGTTCATGCCAACATTGCTGTCGTCCTCGGCGAGTATCTCGCCGCTGTCCTCGTCGTCAAGAGAGATGTATACCACCTGGTCCCGATTTACCTTGTAAAGCCCCATTTCCGCGGCTTTCTCCTCGGAGGCCGTCACCATGGACGCCCCTTCGGTCTCGGCGGCAAGCTGATCCACCTGCGCCTCGAGGGCGGTGAGCTCGTCCTTCTTCTGGCCGAGAGTGCGGTAGCCGGTGTTGAGGCTGGCCATGAGCGTCAGCACAAAGGACGCCATTACCGCAAGGGCGACGGTGGCGACAAATATCGCGGCCTTTCCCTGCCCCGTAAGGCCCCGTCTGTGGGGATGGCGGCGCGTCTGCGGCTTTCGGGCCGGACGCTCGGGCTCCGCATACGCCTCTTTGAGGGCGCTGGAGCCGTTCACGGGAAATTCTTCTTTTAATGCGTTGGAACCGTTGATTTTCTGCATCTCATCATCCCATTAATCTGTTATTTTTTCCGCCACCCGGAGCTTGCTGCTCCTGGCTCTGGGATTTGCCGCCAGCTCCTCCCTGCCGGGAGTAACGGGCTTGCGGGTAACGACTCGCACCTGGGGCTTTTTGCCGCATACGCAGACCGGAAAATCCTTCGGGCAGGTGCAGCCTCTTTCCAGCTGGGCAAAGGCCGTTTTCACTATCCTGTCCTCAAGGCTGTGAAAAGTTATCACCGCCATTCTGCCGCCCTTTTTCAGGGCGCGGACGCCGCTTTTGACCGCGTCCTCCAGAATTTCCAGCTCTCCGTTTACTTCTATCCTTATGGCCTGAAAGGTCCTTTTCGCCGGATGGGGACCGTCGCGTCGGGCTCCGGCGGGCACCGCGGCCTTTATTATGTCAACCAATTCAAATGTGGTCTCAATGGGCTTTTTTCTGCGCCTTTCGTCTATGAAGCGGGCTATCCTCGAGGCCCATCGCTCCTCGCCGTATTCGCTGATGACCCGAAACAGCTCCTCCTCGCTGTAGCCGTTGACCACGTCGCGGGCGGTAACGCCGCCGCCGGTGTCCATCCTCATGTCCAAAGGCGCGTCGTGCATATAGGAAAACCCGCGCTCGGGCTTGTCCAGCTGAGGCGAGGACACTCCCAAATCGGCAACGATGCCGTCGGGTCTGCCGGCCCCGATTTTCTCAAGTATGGCCTCGATATTTCTGAAATTGTCGTGTACCGGAATAAACCTGCCGCCCAAGTCCCCGAACCTTTCTTTACAGGCGGCGAGGGCGCTTTCGTCCCGGTCGATGCCTATCACGGCGCCCCCTTTTTCCAAAATCAGGGCCGTGTGGCCTCCGCCCCCCAGGGTAAAGTCCACGTAAAGGCCCCCCGGCCGGACGCAAAGGCTGTCCACCGTTTCATTGGCCAGCACCGTAACATGGCTGAACTCGCTCATTACAGACCTCTCTTGAGCCTGTCCATTTCCTCGGCGGACTTTTCAAGGCTCCTGTCGCCGCTGCCGCTGTAATTCTCCCAGCGTTCCCTGTCCCAAATTTCCAGATGGTCGCCCACGCCCATTATCATGACTTCTTTGGTAAGGCCGGCGTATTCCCGGTGATAGGCCGGAAGCAGTATCTTGCCCTGCTTGTCCGGCTCGGGCATCTCGGCGCTGGAAAGAATGGTACGTATGGAATAGCGGACGTCGCTGTTGGTATATGAAAGGACGGTCAGCTCCTCGCTGTACCTGTCCCACTGCTCGCTGTCGTAAACGCTGAGGCAGGCGTCGTAGCCCATGGCTACGCAGAAGCCCTCGCCCAGCAAATCGCGGTATTTCGCGGGCATGGTAATGCGGCCCTTGGTGTCCATGGACACGTAGGCCCTGCCGATGTAACGCTTTTTCCTGATCGGAGCCGTATTTTCCACCCGCGCTCACCGCCCTTTCCGCAGCAGCATTTGACGCTCGGCCTGTACATATTTTTTGCACTCTGTTGCATAAATTTGCACAAACTTGCACCTTAGCTATATTCTACACCCTTTCTCACAAAATTGCAAGCCCTTTTTATAAATTTTTTTAAATTCTTAAAAATTTTTTTATTTGACAAAAACGGGCCGCGGTGTTATCATAAAATTAATCCGTGATGCGTTGTCCGGATGAAAGGGGACGGTTTTTCATGGCGAAAAAAACCATGCGGGCCGAAAAGGCCATGGATATTTTGCGGGTGATAATGTGGATATGCGGCGCGCTCAACCTTGCGGCGGCGGCCGCCTTGGGGATTTTTGCCCTTGACGCCTTCGGCTTCAGGGCGGCGCTCCGCGGCTCGGGGCTGCCCTTTGTGCTGGCTCTGCTGGACTGGGTTTTCGTGATGCCGCCGGTGGGCGGCTTCGGCCTTGGGCTGTCGGTGTTTTTCCTTCGGGATCAGCTGCGTATAGGCCGCTTTATGAAAAGCTATGTTTTTCTCATAATACTTTATTCCCTGAGCCTTGTGCCGGGACTTCTGGTACTGGGGTCGCTTTTTGTCAGTATGTTCACAAGATAAAAGCCGGGCGGGGCGTGCCGATTTTTCGGCACGCCTCGCCCGTTTCTTTTTTATGAGCCGGAGCCCGCGCTCCGTTAAGAACCTCTGTGCTTAATCTTCGCTTATTTTAAAGTACGCGTGATAGGGCCCGCTGTCGGCGGTGTACATCGGCACAAAGGTATGCTCGCCGTCGGTGAGGGCCGGCACGTCCTCCTCGCTCAGCGGCCGCAGCCGGTCGAGTATGTCGCCGCTCAGTGTCAGCCACTCCTTCGAGGGGTTCCGGACCACCATCACAAAGGGGCCGTAAAGCAGCGCCGCCACCGCCGAGCCGTCCAGCCGGTCGGGAGTGAACTCCAGCCGCGGCGAGTAATCGAAGCGGCCCTTGACGGATTTTTCCTCCCCGACTTTCCCCCGCAGGACCGCATAGCTCCCCTCCATCTCAAGCCCCGGGAAGGGCCGCTCGCACCAGCGCGGAACCCTGAGCCTGACGGTGAAATCCCGTCGGAACACCAGCCTTATCTCCGCCTCGCCGAAAGGGAAGCCGCCGCGTATGCTCACGCTCAGAGGGGCGCTTTCCATGGAGGCGCCGATGTACTGATTGATATACAGGGCGCCGTCGGTCATGAAAAAGGACGCGTCCTGATACTTCACATGGTTCTCCATGCCCGTGCCGTGGCAGCAGGTAAAGGAATTGTAATTGTCGCTGTACTGCCGCTCCGCCCCGGGGCCGATGGGCAGCATATAGGTGACGCCGCCGGTACGCTCCGGAGTCTGTACCGGCGACTGGGAGGCCAGTATCTGATTTACCAGCGCCCGCTCGTAATACTCCATATACACGGAGTTGTCGGGGTCAAAAGCGTACAGCTCCTTGGCGAGCTTGAGCAGGTTGTAGGCGGCGCAGGTCTCACAGTTGGTGTCGTCCTTTATGTTGGCGGCCAAGGCATAGGCGTCCCTAAAGGACTCGCCCTGCCCCACCCCGCCGATGGCGTACATATGCCGGCCGGTAACGATGTCGAAAAAGTTTTTAGCCGCGTTTTCATAGAATTCGTCCCCGGTGGCCATGTACTCCCGATGAGCGCCGATGAGCTGGGGTATGTGCTGATTGGCGTGGAGATTGGCTATGGTGTCCCGTCCCTCGGCGAGGCCGGGGAAGATGTTGTCGTTGTCGAACATTTTCGCGGTCTCGAGGAACCTTTCGTCGCCGGTTATATCGTACAGGCGGGACATGGACTCGTTCATGCCGCCGAACTCACCGGCGATGTAGAGGCTCCACATCTTCCTGCGATGCTCGGCGCTAAGGGGCGAAAGCCGCCGGTATATCCAGCCGCCTATGCCCTTCGCCACGTCGAGAGCCTCCTCAAGGCCCACACGCTTGTGGCACTCCAGCAGACCGGCGGCTATCTTGTGCAGAGTATAGTAGGGCGCCCATATCTCCCTGTATTTTGTGAATTTTTCCAGCAGCGCGAACTGGTCGGGAGAATAGGCCGAAATAAAGCCCTCGCCCCAGCAGCCGGGGTCCCGGCTCCACTTTTCCTGGGCCGCGTCCTCGGGCGTGCAGGCCGTCTCAAAGGCGGCGGGGTCGCCCTTTGACATGAGCTGCAATTTGCGCAGCTCGTGGACGACATAGCGGAGCTTGTCGCCGTATACCTCCTCCATTGTGGCGGCGTAGGCCAGCGAAAGGGCCGAAATGAAATGGCCGGTGCTGTGGCCCCGAAGGAGGCCGTCGGGGGCCTCCCAGCCGCCAAGGGGCTCGGCGCCGAGGGTGTCAATGCCAAAGGCCGCACGGAAGTTATACAGCATACGGTCGGGGTCCAGCTCGCGAAGATATTTCAGAGTGCGGCCGCGGTTTTCAAAAAAGCGGCTGCCCTCGGACAAAGCCGTTCTGTTAAGGGGCACGTAACGCCCCGCGGGGTTTATCTTAAAATGTTCCATCGTTCTTTCTCCCATTAAATATTCCCAATGATTATATCACCGCGGCCGCCAAATGTCAACAAAAAAATAACGCCGGAGGGACCAAAACCGTCCCTCCGGCAAAAAGAGCAAAATTTTATTCGGCCGTTTCGGGCTCCGCTTCGGGCGCGGGCTCAGCCGGGGCTTCCTCGGCCTCGGCGGTCTCTTCCGCCGCCGGCTCGGTCAGCTCCTGAACCTCCGTCTCCTCCGCGGCCTTACGCGCCCGGCCGCGAAGCACAAGGCAAACCGTCACAACGGCGGCGGCCACCGCCAGCAACGCGGATATCGCCACTATCAAAGTGATGAGCGCGTTGTTCTCGCCGTCGGACTTCTCATAGCTTATGTACTTCATTTTGCCGCCTCCTCTTCTTCAAAATACATTTCAAGACCGTTGACTATGCCGTCAACTATTTTATCCTGGTATTCCTCCGTGGACAGCGCCGCGTCCTCCTCGGGATTGGTCATAAAGCCCATTTCCAGCAGCACTACCGGCACGGTGGACCAGTTGAAGCCTGTCATGTCGGAACGGGGCGAAAGGCCCCTGTTCTGCGCGCCGGTGCTAAGCGCCGCCTGCTCGAGTATGAGTTCTCCGGCCCTGTGGCTCTTATCCAGAAGCTCCCGGTCGGAAATGTGGTCGCCGGTGGGTATGAGCATGGACATACCGCTGACGCCGGAATTTTCGCTGCCGTCGGCGTGGAGCCTGACCACCAGCGCGGCCCCGGCCTTGTTTGCGAATTCCGCACGGCCCACGTTGCTCAGCTCGCACTCGGCGGTGCGGCGGGTCATCAGCACCTCGGCCCCCAGCTCCGCCAGTCTCTGCTCAAGCTTCAGTCCCACAATGAGATTGAGCTGTTCCTCGGTGTAGACCGCGCCGGAGGTTCCGCTGACAAAGGCGGGCTTGGTGACCGTGCTGCCGGGGGCCACGGGCTCCTGATAGTTGGAGCCGAAAACACAGTGGCCCGGGTCAATGCAGATGATTTTCCCGCTGAGCGCCGAGGTCTCCTCGGCCACGGGGACCTCCTCAGCGGGGAGCTCGTCCCCGGCGGCCCCGACGTCCTCAACGGGCGTTTCGGCAGAGGTATCCTCACGGCGTTCACCGGCGGAGTCGTCATTCTTCTGAGGGCCGCAGCCGCACATCATCAGCAGTGCGGCCACGAGCACCGAAATCAGTTTTTTGAGTGCTACTTCCACCCTTTATCCTCCTCATACGACATCAGGGTGTTCAGGTTGGCCCTCTCTATATCCGAAAACATCGACACAACCGTATTCTGGTCGGAATACATGGGAACGTACCAGGACTTCGAGCCGAAGTAGTTCTTGTACTCGTCCTTATTAAATATATAGCCGTGACGGGCGTAAAGCTCGTTGCGCATAAGGGCCACCGTGTCACGGTCAAGGCCGTCCAGATCCCCGTAGGTTATATACTGGGTGTCGCTGGGATAGAGATAGTCGCCGTCTCCGCTGTCATAATCATCATAACCGTAATCATCGTAATCATAATCATCGAAATCGTAGTCGCCGAAGTCACCGTAATAGTCATAGTAGTCATCGTCGCCGCTGTTATTGCTGTTTACGGCCGCGTCTATTATTTCGCTCAGCTTGTTCTTGTCGATGTTCGGATTGCCCTGATTGCTCAAGGTGAGGTCAAAGCTCATCTTCTGGCCGCCCATGTCAACGGATAAGTTTATGCCGTCCAGATATCCGTCGTCCAAGGTCACGGAGCCGTTGACGCTTCCCTGGCTGTCGGCGTCAAGCTTAATGCTGAAGCTCTCAAGATATTTTTCGCTTCTTTCAATCGTGACGGAAATGCCGACGTTCTCTCCCTCGACTTCCATGGAGAATTCCAGTTCCATTGTTTTGGGAGTGTCGCCGTCATAGGTGATGGTGCAGACGGGGCCCTCGAGCTTGTACTCGTCTGCCATATCCGCCACCTGCTCCTTGATCTCGTCGAGATCCACTTCCTCTTCATTCATGCCGTCGAGGATACCCTGCGCCGTCTCCTGGAATTCGCCGGTGCCGTTTTCGGCGGCGTATTCAATGAACTCGAAGAACAGCTCCGCGCTGCCCGCAAGGTCCAGCGAATACTCGATGGAGCTGTCGGTCTTGCTTATTTTTACGGCCTTTTTGGCGGCATCCTCGTTGTCGCTGCTGAAATCCTCAAGGAGCTTTTGCAACTCCTTGAACTCCTCATTGTTCTCGACGGCGCTCATGGGGTCTCTGAGGTCGATGGGTATGCCGGCATTGTCATAATACTGCTGGGCAAAGTCTATCAGCGCGTCCATGTCTATGCCGCCGTCTTTGATCAGATCTCTGATGTCTAAGCCGATTTCCCGCTCAAGCTCGTCCAAAGCATCGGTCATAAGCCCATATTGGCCGCCGTTGTAAGCGGCAAGGTCTCCGTCGTAAAGCGCCACTTCTCCGGTTTCGCCGCCGGCCGAGACCTTCACGTAAGCGGCGGAATCGTCAAAATCGTCGCCAAGGGAATAATAGCCGGATATCCCGACGGTTTCGCCGGAAACGGACACCTTCGCGTCAAAGTTGGCGCCGGACATGGAGGGGCTCTTATCAAGATTTTCGAAGAAGCCGGCGATGGCCTCTATGTCCTCCGCCCAGGTGTCGCCGCCCTTATTGTTCGCTTTGCCGCCGATGCTCTTTCTTTCGCCGTTCTCGTCGTGGAACAGGTTGAACACGTCCGCCGCCGGAACAAAATACATGGCGAGGGCGCTGCCGCCGCAGAGCACCAACAGTGCCGCCGCGACAATGGCCGCCACAATGGGCCAGCGTTTTTTGGCCTTGGGCGTAACCGGCGCCTCATAGGGCGCGGGCTCGGGGGTGGGAACATTCGCGGGGGCCTGCGGCTGATAGCCGGCGGCGTTCTGCGCGTTCCACTGCTGATTTTGCTGTAAATCCTGCTGAGCTTGGTTCTGCTGAGTCTGGGGCTGCTGCACGGGCGAGCCGCATTCGTTGCAGAAATTTACTCCTTCGGGCAGCTGGGCCCCGCACTTTTTACAAAACATAATTTTCAACTCCTATCAATAAACTTCTATTTCGCTGATGCACGTATCGCTCCACGTGTCGCCGGGATATACCTCGTCGACAGTTATCTTAATGTAGTTTGTCCTGACCGTCCTGCTGAATGACACGTCCTGATACAGGGCGTCCTCGCCCTCGCTGAACACGTCCGCCAGCTCGGCCTCGACCGAGCTGCCGTCAGAAAACGAAACCGTTATCCTCTTGGGTCGGCTGTTCGGATAATACTGCCACTTGCCGGTTTTGGCGTTGAACTTGTTGTAGCCGTTCAGTATCTTAAGGCCCGAAACGTACTGGTCGTCGGAGGCGGAAAGCATTATCCACTCGCCCTCTCCTCCGCTGACGGCCCAGGCCGTATCCGTATACCCGTCCACAGCCAGCTTTGGGGAGTGGTCATAGCCCTCCTCGATGAGGGTGTCGGAGGCGCTCACCGAGCTGAACACCGGCAGGGCGTGGACTTCATCCTCCCGCGCCTCTTCCGGTTCCTCGGTTTTTTCCGGCTCTCCGGTCCTTTCGGAGGGTTCCGTCTCCTCCTCGGCGGGCGGTTCCTCCCCGTCGGCGGTAGCGGCCTCCTCCGTCTTTTCCTCCGTCTTTTCGGAGCCGTCCGACGTCAGCTTGATGGCCGTCACCGTCACGGCCGCCGCTATCACCAGCAGCGACACCGTTATCAGCACCGCGGGCCAGACGCGCCTTTTACGGGGCGGGGAGGCCGGCACCGGCGCCCCGCCCGTAGGGGCGCCGCAGACGGTGCAGAACTGTGAGTCGTCCGGCAGACGCGCTCCGCAGCTTTCGCAAAACATAACCGTCACCTCAGGCCGCTTTCCTGTTGTACCATTTCTTTTTGAAAACCGTTATAAGTATGAACACAAGTATGCTGAGACCTATGGCCACGGCAACCGATATTCCGTTGCCCACATATATCTCGACACCCTTGGGCGCGTCCTCAAGGGCCGACTGCGCGGCGTTATTGATAAAGAGCATTACCGCGCCGAAAACCGCCGAGCACAGGAACGCCAGCGCCGAGCCTATCTGTCCGAGCACCGCGCCAAACCGCGGCGCGACATGGGTGAGGGCGGCAAAGAGGATTAGCAGGGCGATGACAAGAATAAGCACGCCCGAGAAAATCAGGAATATTATATCCATAACATTGAACAGGTTCTTTACGTCCTCGGCGTCCTCGGTCGATTCGGCGTCAATGGCGGCGGTGAAGAGGTCGGAGTTGTAAAGGTGCATAAATCTGGAAATGCCAAAGATGGAAACGGACACGCCGAGCTCAAACTCTTCCACATTGTTTTCCTCAAAGGCTTCCGTCGTTTTCTCGTCAAAGTCCATTTCGTCAATGGGGGCCTTCATTTTGAAAGAAAACCAGCCGAGCATAAGCGACACCGCCAAAAGCATGGCCAGCACGGTGCAAAGGGCCTTTGTTCCGCCGCCCTTTACCGGAGCGGCCGCCGGAGCCGGAGCGGGCTGGGGCTGAACGGGCTGAAGGGGCTGAGGCCGAACGTTCTGAACGGGCTGAGGCTGAGGAACGGTCTGTTCCTGCTGCACGACGGCTCCGCAGAGGTTGCAGAACCGGGCGTCGTCGGCTATTTCGCCGCCGCAGTTTTTACAAATCATTTTCTATTCCTCCCTTAAAATTTATATTTGAAAATCAATAATCCCAGTAGTCGTCGTAATAGTCGTAGTCGTCCTGCCCGTCCTCGCACTCGTCCAGGAAGTCCTTGATGTCGTCCTCGTCTATGTCGGGCTTGTTGTAATTTTCTATTTCAAGAGAAACCTTTCCCTCGTCGTAGCTCATCTCCAGCGAGGCCAAACGTCCGCCCTTGGTGCTGTACTCGACGTCGATGACTATCTCGCCCTTTCCTTCCCTGAGCGCGGACTTGACTTCCTTAAGGTTGTCATCAAACACGTTTTCCTCTAAGAACTTGGCCGCTTCCTTCACCTTTTTGTTGCCGCTGTCCTTGCAGTCCTCAATATAGTCGATGAAGGCCAGTCCCAGCTTCGCCACGTCCACGGAATAGCTGTACTTTCCGCCGGACTTTTCATAATCGTCGATGAAGCTCTTCCAAACCTTGGACTTGTTGCACTCTTTGAAAATGAAATCATTGATCATCTTCGCCATGCCCTCGACCATATCCTCGTCGTAGTCCTCGGGCTTCGCGTCCTCGGCGAGTTCCTTTATGTACTTTTCGTTGAGCTTTCCGTTCTTTACAAGCTTGTTGATGTCCACCTTGATGCCGAGTTCCTCAAGGGACCCGTTTAGCTCATCCTCAACTTCGTCAAGGAAGTCCTTGTAAAATCCATAATATTCCCCGTCCTCTGTCATACCGAGGTCGCCGTCGGCAAAGGCCACGCGAACGGTATCGCCGTCCATTCTACCCTCAAGCTCCATCAAGCTGTGCTCGGTGTCCTTGCCCAGCTTGAAGCTGAGGTCTACGTCGAAATTATCATACCCCGCATCCAACGAAGCACTGATGTCGGCGCCCTTCATTCCCTTAAGGTTGGCGGCGGCCTTGATGGTCCTGGCCAGGGGATTTGAGCGGGTGAACAGCACGGCCAGCACGACGGCAATCACCGCCAAAACTCCGACCGCGGCCAGTATCGGGGTTTTGCTCTTCTTATTTGCCGGCGGCATATAGACCCCGTCGGCGGAATACTGTGCGGCCGATTGAGCGTTTACCTGCTGATAGTTCGACTGTTGAGCATTCGACTGTTGAGCGTTCGACTGCTGAGCGTTCCCCGCCCCTGTCGAATCCCAGCCGCATTTGGGGCAGAACCTCGACCCCTCATTGATGGCCGTCCCGCAGTTTTTACAAAACATTTACATTCCTCCTTTAAAATCCGGCAACGCGCAAAGGACGCAAAGGAGCCTCGCGCGTTATTGACCCGTTAACTGTAATTACATTATAACACTTTTTAGAAAAATGTCAAGAAATATGTTACTTTTTTACTTGACAAATTCGTGGGTTTGTGGCATGATAATAAATTGAGAGTTTATGGTTACAGGAGGTATCCCCATGCCGGAGCAAAAGGCCAGGCCCGAAGGAATAACACACACGCTGGAATCCAACTTTATGCAGTACGCCATGAGCGTAATTCTTTCCCGGGCCATACCGGAGATAGACGGCTTTAAGCCCTCTCATCGGAAACTTTTATACATGATGTACAAGCGCGGCCTGCTCAAGGGCAAGCGCACCAAAAGCGCCACCGTCGTGGGCGAGGCAATGAAGCTCAACCCCCACGGCGACGCCGCCATATACGAGACCATGGTCCGCCTTACCGAGGGGAACGAGGCCCTGCTCCACCCCTTTGTGGACTCGAAGGGCAACTTCGGCAAGCAGTACAGCCGCGACATGGCCTACGCCGCGCCCCGGTACACCGAGGTGAAGCTGACGCCCATATGCGAGGAGATTTTTCGGGACATAGACAAAAACACCGTGGACTTTATCGACAACTACGACGGCACCATGACCGAGCCGGTGCTGCTGCCGACGGCGTTCCCGAATATTTTGGTGAACCCCAACATGGGCATAGCCGTAGGCATGGCCAGCCGCATCGCCTCCTACAACCTCAAGGAGGTATGCGACGCCACCGTCGCCTATCTTAAGGACCAAAAGGCCGATTTGCGGGAATATATTCCGGGGCCGGACTTTTCCACCGGAGGGTATCTTGTTTACGACAAGGACGCCCTTGACCAGATATACGAGACCGGTACCGGCAGCATAAAGCTGCGGGGGAAATATATTTACAATCCCAAGACCAACACCCTGGAGATAACCGAGATACCCTACTCCACCTGCGTGGAGGTCATAATCGAGAAGATAGCCGAGCTGATGAAGGCCGGCAAGATAAAGGAAATCAACGACGTCCGGGACGAGACCGACATTAACGGCCTGCGTCTGACCATCGACCTTAAGCGCGGGGCCGACCCGGAAAAGCTCATGCAGAAGCTTTACGACAAGACCACGCTGGAGGACAGCTTCGGCTGCAACTACAACATACTCACCGGCGGCGAGCCGAAGGTGCTGGGCATAAAAGAGATAATCGCCGAGTGGACGGACTTCCGCACGGAGAGCCTGCGGCGGATGTGCGTATACGACGCGGAGAACAAGGAGGCCCGGCTCCACCTTTTGCAGGGTCTGGAAAAGATACTCCTCGACATCGACAAGGCCATTTACATCGTCCGCCACACCGAGGAGGATTCCATGGTGGTGCCCAACCTTATGGCGGGCTTCGGCATAGACAAAATCCAGGCGGAGTTCGTGGCGGAGATAAAGCTGCGCAACCTGAACAAGGACTACATTTTGAAGCGTACCGCCGAGATAGAGAGCCTCACCGCCGAGATAGCCGACCTGCGCAAGACCGCCGGCAGCGAAAAGCTTATACACAAGCTGATAATAAAGCAGCTCACCGAGATAGAAAAAAAATACGCCAAGCCCCGCAAGACGCAGATAATCACCGTGGAGGACGTTCCCGTCCCCGACGAGGAGGACGACACCGGCGACTACAGGGTAAGGGTTTTCATGACCCGTGACAACTACTTCAAAAAGGTGACTCTGGTCTCCCTCCGCAGCAGCGGCGAGCATAAGCTGAAGGAGGGCGACGAGATTATCTGCACCGCCGAAGCCTCAAACAAGCAGGATATGCTCTTCTTCTCCGACCGGCAGAACTGCTACAAGCTGAAATTAAAGGACATCGGCGACACCCGCGTCAGCTCCATGGGCGACTATCTGCCAAATATCCTTGACATGGAGGACGGCGAACGGATAGTCTACTCCACTCCCGCCTTCGATTATAAGGGCTTTATGCTCTTTGCCTTCTCCAGCGGCAAGATAGCGAAGATAGACATGAACAGCTACGCCACCAAGACCAACCGCCGGCGTCTGACCGGGGCCTACGGCAAGGGCGACCTCATCGGAGCGATGTACATTCCCGCCGACCGCGATATCGCGCTGCTCAGCAGCATCGACAAGTGTCTGGTGTTTAACACTGCCGCCATACTCACCAAGACCAGCCGCACGGCTCAGGGCGTGCAGGTCATGACCCTCAGGCGAAAGAGCCTGCTTAAGACAATGGCTCTGCCCGAGGACTGCCTTAAATCGTCCGACGGCTACCGCTCGCGGAGCCTTCCCTCCGCCGGCTGTTACCTGAAGGACGAGGACAGCGCCAGCGTGCAGATAAAGCTGGAATAAAAGGAGGTCATATTATGTGTACGGAGCCGAAAGCTCAAGAGCTTTCGCGAATTGTGGCGAAATATTTCCGCAGTGTTTACGGCGAAAGCGTTGACTGCGTGTTTCTCTACGGTTCGTATGCAAGGAGAAATTTTGACGAAAATTCCGACATAGATATAGCCGCCATTGTTGACGGCGACCGAGCCGAGCTGCAAAACAAGCTTAAGTCAGTCTGGGATATGGCCGCCGAGCTGGGGCTGGAAAACGACGTCATCATATCACCCACCGTTATCCCCCGCAGCGAATTTGAGGAATATAAGAACGTGCTGCCCTACTACCGCAATATTGCAAGGGAGGGAAAGAAAATTGGTTGATTTGAGCAAATACAGGCTTGACAGCGCCAGAGAAAGACTTAACTCCGCCAAGCTACTCATGGAAGCCGGTCAATATCGCGACTCGATAAGTCGTTCGTATTACGCCATTTTTACGGCTGTCCGCGCTGTGCTGGCAAAAGACAGCGTTGACTTTTCCAAGCATACCGGAGTAATATCCTATTTTCAAAGGGAATATGTAAAAACCGGAATTTTTGACAAAAAATTTTCAAATTATCTTCAAGCGGCATTTCAAATAAGAAACAATTGCGACTACGACGACTTTTTTATCGCATCAAAGGACGATGCCGCCGAGCAATACGAAAGGGCCGAGGAATTTTACAATACCGTAAGCGCCTATCTTAACAATCCCAACGCATCACTTCATTGACGGGCCGCAATCACTACAATTCAAAGGACTTGATTTTCCCATGAAAACCCTTAAATGGCTCTTTTCCGTGTACATCCGCCCCTACGCCGGCCGGATGATATTCGCGCTGTGCCTGACCATGCTCAACACGGTATTGAGCAACATCCGCCCCTACCTGTCGGGCCGGATAATCGACGACGTGTTTTACAACGGTATGCAAAACCGTCTTGTCACGCTGGTCATACTGATGTTTTTGTCCATAGTTTTAAAGGACATATTCCGCATCATCGACCACTATATCCTTGAGGGCACCAGCCAAAAGGTGGTCTACAATATCCGCGTCGCCCTCTACAAGTCGCTGCACAAGCTGGATTTCGACTTTTTCGACCACAACCGCACCGGCGACATAATGAACCGGCTGAGCGGCGATATCGACAGCGTCCGCCACTTTGTGGCCTGGGTGCTGAACGGCATACTTGAAAACTCCTGCCTGTTTTTGTCGGCGCTGTTCATACTCGGCTTTATCAACTGGCAGCTGACCCTTTGTCTGCTGGCGGTGACGCCGGTCATCGCGTTTTTCGCCGTCGCCATGGGCAAGCGCGTGGGCCCGGCCTTCCGCAACGCCAGGCAGAAGCTCAGCGGCCTTAACACCGTGGTGCAGGAGAACATCTCCGGCAACCGCGTGGTGAGGGCCTTTGCCCGCGAGGACTACGAGCTGGAAAAATTTGACAGGGCCAACCTGGAGTACCGGGACGCCAACATCGCCTCCAACCGCATCGGTCAGCGATACATACCCATACTTGACACCCTGGCCAACTCTCTGAACGTGGTGGTAATGGTGGTGGGCGGCATAATGGTCATCACAAAGCAGATGTCGCCCGGCGAGTTCGTCACCTTCAACACCATGAGCTGGGCCCTGAACACCCCCATGCGCAACGTGGGCTGGCTCATAAACGACAGCTTGAACGCCGTCGCAAGCGGCGAAAAAATAATGGAATTCACCCTTGAGCGTCCCCGCATCCACACCGAGAAGGAGCACGTGGAAAAGGAGAGCTTCGAGGGCAGGGTAGAGTTCAGGGACGTGAGCTTTTCCTACGGCGAGGAGCCGGTCCTCGACCGCGTGAGCTTCACCGCCGTGCCCGGTCAGACCGTGGCTATCATCGGCGAGACCGGCAGCGGCAAATCCACCCTCACAAACCTTATCTGCCGGTTCTACGACGCCACCGAGGGGCAGGTGCTCGTGGACGGGATAGACGTGCGCCAGCTTAACCTTCGGGCGCTTCGCCGGAGCATTTCCATAGCGATGCAGGACATTTTCCTGTTTTCGGACACCATCGAGGGCAACATCGCCTACGGCGTGCCCGACGCCCCCTTTGAGCGGGTTGTCGAGGCGGCCAAAATGGCCGACGCCGACGGCTTTATCCGCGGCCTGCCCGAGGGGTACGACACCATAATCGGCGAGCGGGGAGTGGGTCTCAGCGGCGGCCAGAAGCAGCGCATCGCCCTGGCCCGCGCCATACTGAAAAACCCCTCCATACTCATTCTCGACGACACCACCAGCAGCGTGGACATGGAGACCGAGCATTACATACAGCAGACGCTGAAAAAATTTTCCGCCGGACGGACGACCTTTATTATCGCCCACCGGATAAGCGCCGTAAAGGACGCCGACCAGATACTGGTAATGGAAAAGGGCCGCATAGCCGAGCGCGGTACACACGATGAGCTTTTGGCCCTGGGCGGAAGATACAAAGAGGTCTACGACACCCAGTACGGCAACTTTGACGCCGAGCCGGTGAAAGGGGGCGTTCGCTGATGGCAAGGAACAAATTCGACGTGGACGAGAAGCTGGAAAGCAGCTTCAGCTTCGACCACATAAAGCGCCTGGCCCGCTATCTTATCCCCTTCAAGTGGCTGATGTTCGCGACCATAGGGCTGATGCTCCTGACAAGCGTGCTGAATATGCTGGCCCCCATGATAACCCGCGAGGCCATCGACGTTCGCCTGCCGGCCGGAGACAAAAAGGGCATCCTTGTGCTGGGCGGCATAATGGTGGCCATATATCTCATCAACGCCGTCATCGTTAAGTTCCGCATGGTGACCCTCGTCAAGGTGGGCCAGAGCCTGGTGGCGAACCTGCGGCGGGACATCTTCAAGCATTTGCAGATACTGCCCTTTGATTTTTACGACAGCCGCCCCCACGGTAAAATACTTGTGCGGGTAATAAATTATGTAAACTCAATCAACAACCTGCTCACCGGCGGCCTTATAAACCTGATAACGGATTTGTTCACGGTAGTGATAATACTTGTGCTGATGTTCACTCTCAGCCTTAAGCTGAGTCTTATTACCCTCGGGGGCGTGTTCGTTTTCGGCGGCATAATCTTTGCCATGAAGAACAAGCAGCGCCGCGTGTGGCAGGATTACAGCGCCAAGCAGAGCAACCTCAACGCCTATATCCACGAGAGCATCTGCGGCATAAAGGTGACCCAGTCCTTCAGCCGTGAAAAGGAAAACCAGCGCATTTTCGAGACCCAGTGCGAAAACGTCCGCACCAGCTTTATGCGGGCGAAGATAATCGACATCTGCAACTGGCCAATGGTGGAGACCATCTCCACAATCACCACCTGTATAGTTTTCCTCGTTGGCGGGGCAGACCTGCTCTCGGGCAGCGGCGCCATCACCACCGGCACGCTGGTGGCCTTTGTAGGCTATGTAAATATGTTCTGGACGCCGGTGCTGTCCCTGTGCAACTATTACAACCAGCTTATCAACACCGCCGCGTATCTTGAGCGCATCTTCGAGGTGATGGACACCCCCGCCACGGTGGAGGACCTGCCCGGCGCGGTGGAAATGCCTCCCATCAAGGGCGACGTGGACTTCAGGGACGTGACCTTCGCCTACGAGGAGGGCGTAAACATACTTAAGGGCCTGAGCTTTTCCGTGGACAGGGGCAAGACAATAGCCGTTGTCGGTCCCACCGGCGCGGGCAAGACCACCATCATCAACCTGCTGAGCCGGTTTTACGACATTCAGGGGGGCGAAATTCTCATCGACGGTGAAAACATCACCCGCTACACCCTCCGCTCCCTGCGCTCTCAGGTGGGCGTCATGCTTCAGGACACCTTTATTTTCAGCGGCACGGTAATGGACAACATACGCTACGGCCGCCTGGACGCCACCGACGAGGAGGTCATTTCCGCGGCAAAGACCGTCTGCGCCCACGACTTCATCACCACCCTTGAAAACGGCTACTATACCGAGGTCAACGAGCGCGGCTCCCGTCTGAGCGTGGGTCAGCGGCAGCTAATCTCCTTTGCGAGGGCGCTGCTCGCGGACCCGAGGATACTCATACTCGACGAGGCCACGGCCTCCATCGACACCCGCACCGAGCAGGCTCTCCAAACCGGCCTGGCGCGGCTGCTCAAGGGCCGCACCAGCTTTGTCATCGCCCACCGGCTGTCCACAATCCGCGGCGCGGACAACATAATGTTCATCGACGGCGGCCAAATCGTGGAAAGCGGCACCCATGAACAGCTCATGGCCCAAAAGGGCAGATACTATTCACTTTGCACCAGTCAGTACGAATTGGGATAAAAGAGGTGAAAATACAATGTGGTTCATATTCGCTTTGCTTTCCTCGATATTCGCCGCCCTGACGTCAATTTTGGCGAAGGTGGGCATCGACGGGGTCAACTCCAACCTTGCCACGGCCATACGCACGGTGGTCGTGGTGGTCATGGCCTGGGTCATGGTGGCCGTCACCGGCGCCCATGGCGGCATAGGTGAGATAAGCCGCAAAAGCTGGATATTCCTCATCTTGTCCGGCCTGGCCACCGGCGCCTCATGGCTCTGTTATTACAGGGCTTTGCAGATAGGCGAAGCCTCAAAGGTGGTCCCCGTTGACAAGCTCAGCGTGGTAATAACCCTCGTGCTGGCCTTTATCTTCCTCCACGAACAGCTCACATGGAAGTCCGTGGTGGGCTGCGCGCTCATCGCGGCGGGAACACTGTTTATGGTACTGTAAATGAAACTGAAAGGAGCAACATCATGATTTATCTTGACAACAGCGCGACATCCTTCCCCGCGCCGGAGGTGATACGTTCGGCGGCGGACGCCATGATAAAATTCCCCGGCAACCCCTCCAGCCGCCACACGCTGGGGCTTGAGGCGGAAAAAGAGCTGGAAAGCTGCCGCAAAAGGGCGGCGAAGGTCCTCGGGGTCGAGTCCAAGGAGGTATACTTTACCTCCGGCGGCACCGAAAGCGACAACATCGCCATTCTCGGCGGCGCAAACATAAAAAAGGGCCGGCGGGTGGTAACCACCGCCGTCGAGCACCCCGCCGTAATGGAGTCCATGAAGCGTCTTGAGGAGCTGGGCTTCGAGGTGATATACCTTCCTCCGGAAAAGGACGGCGGCGTTACCATCGACGCCATTCGGGAGGCCATTACCCCCGACACCTGCCTTGTGTCAATAATGGCGGTCAACAACGAGACCGGCGCCGTTATGCCCGTTGACAAAATCAAGCCCATACTCGAAAAAACCGCTCCCCGGGCCCTGCTCCACACCGACGCGGTCCAGGCCCTCGGACATATACCCATGTCCCTGAAAAAGTGGGACGTGGACATGGCCAGCTTCAGCGGCCACAAAATACACGGTCCCCGCGGCATCGGCGCTCTCTATGTAAAAAGCGGCGTTACTATACACACCCCGTCCCTCGGCGGCGGTCAGGAAAGGGGCCTGCGCAGCGGCACCGAAAACCTGCCCTGCATCGCCGGAATGACCACGGCTCTCGAGCTGCTCAAGCCCGAGGACTTTGAGCTGATGGCGGGGCTGCGGAGCCGTCTGAGAGACGGACTTTTGTCCATTCCCGGAGCCGTGCAGAACGGCGGCGAGGGCTCGCCCCACATACTTAACATATCCTTCCCAGGCATCAGGAGCGAGGTAATGCTGAACGCCCTGAGTCTGCGGAGAATTTACGTTTCCAGCGGCAGCGCCTGCGCCAGAGGCGCGGGCAGCCACGTACTGAAAGCCATGGGCGCGCCTTTGGCGGACAACGCCGTCCGCTTCAGCCTCAGCCGCTACACCGACAAGACCGAGATAGACAAAACGGTGGAAGCGGTGAAGGAGACGGTAACCGAACTCAGGAGATAATCATGAAGGAAATTTTACTTGTAAAATACGGAGAAATAATACTTAAGGGCCTCAACCGCCGCCGCTTTGAGGAGCTGCTCATAAGCAACATAAAAAAGGCCCTGCCGCCGGACAGCTACGCCGACGTCCGCACCTCTCAGGCCATAACCTATGTGGAGCCGGCCGAGGGCGCGGACGTGGACGGAATGGTGGAGCGCCTGAAAAAAGTTTTCGGCATAGTGTTCATCGCCCGGGCCGGAGTTTTCCCCAAGGACATGGACGTCATCTTAAGGGAGGGGGCCGAGTACCTTGTCCCCTCCATGGAAAGGGTGGCGACCTTCAAAGTAGAGGCCAAGCGCAGCGACAAAAAGTTCCCCTTTGACTCCCCCGCCATCAGCCGTGAAATGGGCGGCGCGGTGCTGCGCCGGTGCCGTCACCTGAAGGTGAACGTCACCGCCCCGGACACGGTTGTGCGAGTGGAGATACGCGACAAAGAAGCCTATGTCTATGCCGACGTGGCGAGGGTCAGCGGCCCTGGCGGTATGCCCACCGGCAGCAACGGCCGCGCTACCCTGCTGCTCAGCGGCGGCATAGACAGCCCTGTGGCGGGCTATATGATGGCCAAGCGCGGGGTGGAAATCAACGCCGTACACTTCGCCTCTCCCCCCTACACCAGCGAGCGAGCCAAGGAAAAGGTGATAGATTTGGCGAAGATATTGGCCGGCTACACCGGAAAATACAGCCTGTACGTCGTGCCCTTTACCGAGCAGCAGCTTGCCATCCGCGACAACTGTCCCGAGGAGCATCTCACCCTTATCATGCGCCGCATGATGATGATGATAGCCGCCCGCCTTGCCAAAAGGAGCGGCAGCCTTGCCCTGATAACCGGCGAAAGTCTGGGGCAGGTGGCAAGCCAGACCACCCACGCCCTGGCCGTGACCGACGAGGCCGCCGGGGACGTGCCGGTGTTCCGTCCCCTGATAGGCATGGACAAGGACGAGATAGTGACCGTGGCGCGAAGGATAGGCACCTTTGAGACCTCTATCCTGCCGTATGAGGACTGCTGTACGGTGTTCGTGCCCAAGCACCCCACCACCAAGCCCACCATGGACAAAATACTCAAAAGCCAAAGCAAAATAGATATGGAATACTGGGTCGCCAAGGCCGTCGAAGAAACCGAATGGGTAGTGATAGAAAATGAATGAGGCTCGGATTTTAGTCGAACTTCTGCGCAAAAAAAATAAGACCCTGGCCACGGCGGAAAGCTGTACCGGCGGTCTGATAGGCGGAGCGATAACCTCCGTGCCGGGGGCCAGCGAGGTCTACGGCTTCGGCTTTATAACCTATGCCAACGAAGCCAAGGAGCGGATTTTGGGCGTCAGGCACGAAACCCTGGCCGCCCACGGGGCCGTCAGTCCCGAAACCGCCGCTGAGATGGCGGCCGGGGCGCGCAAGGCCGGCGGAGCCGACATCGCCGTGGCGGTGACCGGAATAGCCGGTCCCGGCGGCGGAACGCCGGAAAAGCCCGTGGGACTGGTATATGTGGGCGTCGCGTCCGAAAGGGGCGTCCGCACGGTAAAGCTGAACTTATCCGGCGACAGGGACGCCGTGCGCCGCCGGACGGTGGAAAGGGCCCTGGACGAGGCCCGGCTGGAGCTGGAACGGTAGCTTAAACCCCTCCGACGGAAATAAATATGCCCCACAGACGACCGGGTGTCGTCCGCAGGGCAAAGGAGGAGGGGGATTACGGTTATATAATACAAGACGATTATTACCCCAATGTGAAGGATAATCACTTTTTATAAAAACTTACTGTGAACATTTTGTGAACCCACGAAATTGCGTTTATCACCTGAAATTTTTTTCGACAGTAAATGAACCGTAAAAAAACTCACTACGTAATCTGGAGGCACTGGGGCCGGTCGAAAAAATCGTGCAGAACGGACGAAAATCAGCCCGCGCAGGCGGCCCAAGCCGCCGAGCAGGCCCTCCCGACGGCGTACACAGGTACGCCGAGGGTGATTTTCGTTCGTAGTTCAAGGGCATAAGATAAAAAGAAAAACCGTCTTTTTTGTAAAAAGGCGGTTTTTCCACATTAATTCATAGTTTTGATTATATCACAGGGTTTTCATTACATAAATTTGGCTTAAATAAAGCCTTTATGCTAAAATGGGGGCCCCCGCAAAACGGCGAAGCCGATTTTGTGGGGAAAAGGAGTCACAGCGAGGTAAGCCGAGTTTCGATTTTAAATCGAAACTTGCGATACCGAGCTTGTGGCGACGCAGGTCTGCGCCATTTTTTTACGGCCCCTGTTTTACCAAACGGCCTCATCACTGGCGGCGGGATCGGTCACGACCTTTTCATTGTCTATGCCGGGTATCTCCCCGCTGGCGGTGATGTCGTCCATGACCGAATTAACGGGAGAAAGGTCGCGGACGTCTATTTCAGGCTCGAAAAACTTTTTCATCGTTATTTCCTCCTTTTATCAGAGTTCGGGAACAAAGCCCATATCGGCGGTTATATCGCCGGTAACTCCGCCGTCCGTAATCTCGGTATCCGCAAACTCTATCTCTACCGCGTCCAGAGACAGCGGCGCGGCGAGCTCGATAATGGCGGACTCGGCATCGGATATTCCGAGGTCGGCTGCCTTCTTTATCATCTTGCCGTCGGCGTCATAGAGCTTGGCGGAGGCTTCCTTAAGGCCGGGGAATTTGGCCTCGGAGTCGTCCTTGCGGTTCTTCTTTACAAAGGCGATGACGCTGTTGGCGGCGGCCAGACGCTCGGGCAGGATGCTTGCGCCCTTGGCGTTCACGATGCTGTCGATGAGCACGTCGTACAGGCTGGCCTTAACGGTCTCGCCGTAAATCTTCTGGCCGTTCACAACGATATAGGGCTGAGCGGTGTAGGTGCGGGCGCTGTTGGCATTGGAGATGCCGGTTATCGACAGGGCGAAGGTGTCGGCCACCTTGTCGAGCTTAACCTCGGCGGTCGCGCCGGCCTTGGTGTAGGTGCCGTCGTCCGCCTTGGCGTTCGCGGCGTATACAAAGCCTACCTCGCTTACGGAGTCAAGGGTGCCGGTAACGTTGGCGGTGAAGGTTATGCCCAGACCAACGGTGCCGTCCTCGCCCTTGGTGATGCGCAGAGCGGCCTCGGCGCTGACCTTGGCGGTGGTGATGGCCTTTATCTCGTCCTCGGTGAGGGCGGTGTTAAAGAACATGAAGTTGTCGATGGTGCCGTTGAAGTCCTGATTGTTACCCCTCTGGCCGCTGTCGGCGGACCACTGGGTGCGGCCGATGTAGTTGCGGTCGGTGGAGCCGGAAATCTCATAGGGCTCGTGAACAACATTATTGCCCTGAGCGACGGTCGCGATGCCGTCGGCGGTGACGGTGTAAACCTTGGTCTCCTTAGTCTTTGCGCTGTAGGTCGTCACCAGCCAGTACTCGCCGGTGGCAAAGGGCTTGCCGGCAACCATCTGGGTGCTTTCGTTGTTGTACTTAAGACCGGCCTGATACTGATTGGCGCCGCCAACCGTGTTCAGTCTGGTGAATACGCTGTTACCGGTATTCTTGCCGAAGTCGTAAAGTCTGGGATCATTTCTGTCGGTACCGCCGGAAATCTGCTCCACAACGGAGTAGCTGCGGACGTCCTTCATGAAGTCATAGGGTACGTTCAGATAGCCGTTAGTATCCCAACCGCTCGCAGTGTTCGCGGTGAGGTCCAGCTTGCCGTTGTCGAACTTGGCGGCCGTGCCCTTAACCTCGGCGTCATAGCCGTTGGCGGACAGGTCGGGAACAACATCGCCGGTCACGTCGTTGAAGTCATAGTGGAGAACCATGTTCTCTTTCGTTACGTCCACCTTGGCGGGCACGGTAACGGTGAAGTCCTTAGTCTGGTCGCCGGCGGCGGCGGTGAGAACTACCTGATGCTCCTCGCCGTCACGGGTAACAATGCCGTCGTCAATGATGACGTTGGCATCATCGCTGGTCCAAGTGATGGTCTTTCCGTCGGCGGTTGTCTTGGGAAGAACAAGGTCGGCAGCCGTCTCGGTGGGTATCTCTATGGATTCAAGAGTGTTCACGCTGTCGGGGTCGAACTCTTCCATCGCCGCGCGCACCTCGGCCTGAGTGAGGGCCTTGTCAGTGCTGCGGAAATTGGTAATGATACCGTCGATGCCGCCTATCTTTGCGGTGGCGTCAAGGGTCAGGCCGTCAACGCCCTGAATGGTGGCGTCGATGAGACCGTTCACATATGTAACGACCTCGCTGCCATCATAGGTGACGGTGTAGTTTATCCAGCCCATGGGCGAAACGCCCTTATCACCATTGGTGCCGCTGAGAGACAGGTACCAGTCGGCGTCGCTGAACAGGTTTTGGCTCTTTTCGGTCTTACCGGCGGCGGTTATCTTCGGAGCGACAGCCGCGTAATCATACTTATCATATTTGCCGGTAGCAAGGTCATTCGTTATCTTTTCAAGCTCGACCTTAAGATCGCCGCTCTCAAAGAGTACTCCGCCCTTGGAAATGTCGTCCTGGAGCAGGTTCATGGAAACGGTGAACTCCTCGCCGGAGGTCACATCAACGGTATTGTCCGCGTCGGCGGCGTATACCTTCGAATTTACATCGCCCAGATTGTTCGTCACGTCAAGGGGCTTGAGCTCGGTGTCGGTCATCATCTGAACGGGATAACCCTTGCCGCCGTTCTGACTGCTGTGTATCCAGTAATAGTAATCGCCGTTAAACCAGGTCAGGCGCAGGTCGCCCTCCTCGCTGCCGTTGGCAACATAGGGACGGGCGTTGTCCTTGAGAGAATTTTCGGTAACGGCCTCGGTGGTTACATTGCCGTAGTCGTCGCTTACGGTGTACTTGACTATCTCAAATACCCGGCCGAATACGCCGTCCACGGGAACGGAGGCGTAAATCACATGGGGATCGGCCTTGTCGATGGACATACCGCCGCTGTAGCATCTTTCAACACCGTTATTCGCGTTTTCATGGAAGGTGGTGTTGAATTCGGGGTCGGGAAGGTCGGTCTTTTTCCACTCCGTACCGTCAAAGTGGGCCAGCCAGTAGTCGTGCTTCGTCTTGCTGGAATCGATCTTAACCATGGCGATGACGGGATTGCCGTCATCGGCAAGGGCTATTTCCCAAACCCAGCCGCGGACGTTGTCCTCACGGTAAACTACCTGCGTTTCGCTCTCGGTCTCGCTTCCGCTGACAACATATCTGTCTTTGGTAAGATCCTGAAGCAGTTTGCCGGCGGCGTCATGGAGAGTAAGGTCGCTTATGTCAATGTAATTGCAGTAAATGGGATTGGTGGGCACGTTGTCGGGATGGGTGCCGGTATAGGTAAGCCATATCTTATTCTCGCCGTCGGAGGCGTACTTGGCATAAGGACGGCAGCCGCTGCTCTGTATATTCGACCTTACAATCTGCTGAGGTCCCCATACAAAGCTGAGGGTGTAGTCGTTTGCTTCGGTGGGCATATCAAGCTTGGCAAGGGTGGGATGCCAGTCGATGCCTCTCCAACCCATATAGATGTGGTCGGGGTCGCCCTTAAGAATAAAGGGGTTGGGATAGGTGGTGGCGTCGTTTGTGGCGATAGCCTTTTCCTCAGCCAGTGTTGTAATGTCGTAGGGTTCCTTGGAAACTCTGTAGTAGAAGCCGCGCTCGTCGGTATGACGGCTGTAGATTATCATGATGTGATGGTCGGGCAGCTCAAGGAAGGCCGGATTGTTGTGGTCGTCCGGCTGAAGATTGCTGCGGACGAGAACCTCCTCATAGTCGCCGGTCTCGTTGTCGTACTGAGTGGCACGCACGTTACCGCTGTTGTCTATGTAGCCGATATAGGTGAAGTTTTCGCCGTCCTCACCCTTAACGGTAAGGGTGCGGGGGTCGGCGAACCAGCAGGTGGCGCCGTCGGCGATAACGCTGCCGGTGATGCCGTCACCGTCGAATTTTTCGTAATAAAGCTCGATCACATTCTCACCTTCGGCTTTGGGTGTAATAGTAAGGGTGGATTTGTCCGCCTTGTAAACGTAGTAGGTGCCGTCCACAACGATGGGGGCGGTGGACTTGGGAGTGTAGGTGTACTCCTGACCGGCGGAAGCGAGAACCGTTATGTCCTCAACGCCGGAGTCCTTACCGTCGGAGAGCACCGTCCTGACGGTAACCTCGGCGATGCTGGAGGCGTCAACGTCGGCGGTTATCTTAAGGCCCTGAAGAGCCATGGCCGCGTACTGCTTATTCCACTGGGGAATGTTGGCGGTTATGCTCTTAAAGCCGTTGAACTTGGGAGCCGTCTCGGTGGCTATCTCTTCATAGGTGCCGTCCTTGTCCTCGTCGTAGCTGTAAACGACGGTGGCGCCCTCGCCGGCCTTTGTAATCTCAATGCGGAAGGGAACGCCGCGAAGGGCCAGCACCTCCGCACGGTTGTGACTTACAAGGGAAGTGACGGCCGCACCGTTAAGGCCGCCGATTTCTACAACGGCGTTGTCAACATTGTTTGTCTGGGCGCTTCCGGCGTCGGTATAGACGGTGGCAAGCTCGTTGTCGTCAACGTCGAGGAAATGCCATCTCTGGTAGTTGTCGCTTTCTTCCTGGGTGGCATAGATATAGTCAATGGTGACCTTTTCAGCGCCCACGGTCATGCCGTAGTCGTCAAAGGTAGCGACCTTAGTCTCGTCCGTACCGTTCGATCTTGCTCCGGAACGGAAGAACATAAGGCCCGCGTCGCCCCAAGGCTGGGCGTTCCAAGTGCCGGTGTCGCTCCACTGGGAGCTGAACACCGCGCCGCCCTCGTTGCCGGTCCAGCCGTAATCGGTCAGCTGGATGTCGCCGTGGGTCGAGGTGTCTATGTCCGCCGCGTCAAACAAAACGGTCGTTTCCGTCGCCGCAGCAGCCGTAAGGCCGAACATGGGCACAACGGAAACTATCATTGCCAACGCGACAGCCAATGATAGAATTTTTTTCATGTATCTCTCTCCTTTTTTAATAGTTATTTTCATTATATACTAATTGCACATATTTGTCAAGGGGAAAAGAGGGTGTTTTTTCGCAATATGCACATTTCAAACGAAATGTCGCAGCGTCCCCGCGTCAGCGCCCCACCGCCTCCGGCACCGTTTCATACAAATACAGCGACCCGCAGATGACGGTCAAATTTCCGATATCCCGGGCCATTTTTACGGCGGCGGTCAGGTCCGGGGCCACCGCTCCCTCTATCCCCGCCTCCCGAGCCTTGGCCCGAAGTGTCTCGGCGGCCATGGCGCGCGGATTGCCGTTCACCTGAGTGAAGATAAAGCTCCGCCGGGGAGAGCCGAGCATCTTAAGGGAGGGCAGTATTTCCTTGTCGCCCATGCAGGCAAAGACGACCGTCTGCTCTCCCTCGGGGAAATAGCGGTCGAGGGCCCTGACCAGCGCCCCGACGCCGTTGGGATTGTGTGCGCCGTCAAAGATAAGCCCGGGGGCAAGCATCTCAAGCCGGGCCGGATGGCGGGCGGTTTCTATACCGCGGCATATGTCCGCGGAGTCCAGTCCAAGCGCCTCCGCCGTTTTGACGGCGAGGGCCGCGTTTTCAAGCTGGTGAGGGCCGCCAAGTCCCAGCCGCAGCCGCCGTCCCTTGCAGCGCATAAACTCGTATATTCCCTCAAATTCCGTCGGCTCCGGTATCTCCGCCACGGTAAGCGCGCCGCCCTTTTCGGCGGCCGTTTCCGCTATGACACGGTTGACGCCCGGGGCCTGACGGACGGTCACCACCGGACAGCCGGGCTTTATTATGCCGGATTTGGTGCGGGCTATCTCCTCCACCGTATTGCCAAGATAAGCGCAGTGGTCGAGGTCTATACGGGTCAGCACCGCCGCCAGATTGGACTTTATCACATTTGTGGCGTCGAACTCGCCGCCCATGCCGACCTCGAGCAACACAACGTCGCAGGCTTTCGCCGCGAAGTACTCGAAGGCCGCCGCCGTCCACACCTCGAACTGTGATGGCATTTCGCCCAGGGTCTCCCGCACTTTGAGGCATCGCTCCCCTATTTTTTCGAGGAGAGGGGCCAGCTCCGCGTCGGATATTGGCTCGCCGTCAACGGCTATGCGCTCGTTGACCCTTATCAAATTGGGCGAGGTATATTTCCCCACCCTGTACCCCGCCGCCCTGAGCATCGCCTCCAGAAAGGCGCATACCGAGCCCTTGCCGTTGGTGCCGCCAACATGGACGCAGCGGCAGCGGTCCTGGGGGTTGCCGGACATATCCAGAAGGGCGGATATTCTCCCCAGGCTCAGGTTTATAACGGTCTGAAAGCTGTTGGCGTAAGAGGTAAATTCACTCATATGATGTCACGTCCGTTTTTCAATTTATCCTGTATTTTTCGATTTGCGACCCAAGGTAGCGTTGCATGAGCCATATCGTGACGACCCGCACGGGCAGCATCACCGCCGCCTGCACCAAGCGGTCAGCCAGCACCGCCCAAACGCCGTTATGATATATCGGCACCAGCGCCAGCGGCATGGCGACCAAATCCACCGCCACGGTTATGGTGAGGACGCAAATTATTATCCTTGGCAGCGTCACCGTTTTTTTATAGAAATACAGGCCGAAAATCATGCCGAAGATGAACTTGCACACCGTTATCGGCGGAAAAGGGGCCTGCCCGGCGGCCAATGTGCCGATCAGGTCGGCCACCACATAGGTGGCCCCGCCCCATATGGGGCCCATGAGCATACCCGCGGCGCACACGGGCAGAAAGCCCAAATCGTAGCGTGTGTTACCCGTCTGCGGATAGCCCATCAGCCTGAGAACCACGCTCAGGGCCGACATCGCGGCCACCAGTACGATGATGTGGGTGAGGTTTTTTTTCATAAACAAAAACATCCTTTCTGTAAGCGATTACTACAAAAAGGATGTCCGGCACGGGCCCGCTCAAGCTCCTCGTTAAAGCGAGTCGCGGCAAAGCGGCCCTTATTCTTTTCGTAGCAACGGAATGCGGGCCGCGCACCGCGAAAGCTCGGGGCTCTCTTCGTAGAAAGGACAACTTCCCGTTCCTCTCTCACTTTACGCGCGCGGTCCTACTTTGCACGATTGATGATACCACAAATTTTTCCCCTTGTCAAGAGGTGACGGAAAAAAATGCTGAAGGCAATAAATTCTCCCCGCCGGTGTTGATTTTTGTAAAAGATGTATCAGAATAAATAGCAACCTTAGAAAACCGCGCTGTTATCGCCTTTCTCGTGCTATGCAAAAAGTCTTGACACCAATTTGACACCAATATTCACTAAAACATATTGTTGAGCTTTTTGATTTCATCCTGCAATTTATTTTGGTTGAGGTGCGTGTACCGGTCCATGGTCATAGTAATAGTCGCATGCCCCATACAACCTTGTACCACCTTGGGGCTGATGTCGCTTTCAAAGCATTGCGTTGCAAACGTATGGCGCAATGCGTGCATTCTATTTGTCGGCAATAATTGCGGTTGCCGTTTCTCGCGTTCCGAAAGCCGCACCTCATCCTCGTTGTAATGCTCAATCAATTTTCGAAGGCTTGAACTGGGCGAAGCCGTCCGATAAGGTTGTGAATTTTTTTTAGTGAATATAAAAGTCTTGCTTGTGTAGCCGGTGTTCCTTTGCTCATCAAGTGCTCGTTTTGCGGCGTCGCACAATGGTACGGCCCGTATAGACGACTGCGTTTTTGGCGGTTGCGTATATGAAACGAGTTTAGTAGACATGCCGGAGACGCGCACAAATGTTTTTGTAACATGGATGATATTGTTGTCGTAGTCGATGTCTTGCCAAGTCAAGGCCAGACCCTCGCCTATTCTTAATCCCGTACTCAAGAGGAACTTCATAAGGGCCAAGTGTATATAATTGCAGTCTTGAGCATAAGAAATGAGCCGTCGGATTTGTTCGCCACTAAAATAGTGGCTGTTTCTTTTTTGCACTGCTTGCGCTTTTTCGGCGGAGGTCTGTCTAATTTCTATGCCCACACACGGATTGGTTGCGACAAAATACCTTCGGACCCCATACTCGAACATATTGTGTATCTTGTTCAAGTGGTCTCTTGTCGTAGCCGCCATACAATTTTCCCTTATATTATCGGCCAGTAACTGTATAGTTTCTCGTCTAACGCTCTTGGCCAACTGCTCTCCTATCACTGGCAAAACATATTTGTGCATAGTAAGCTCGTACCCATTCTGCGTTGATGGCTTGAGCGCCGTTACTCTTTCCTCAAACCACAACTGGTACAGTTCGTTTACAGTAATTTGTTTAGTTGGTAGATCGCCGGCATACATGTCTCTCATATATATCGCTTTATTGTATCTTTCCTTCACCTCTTTCAGTTTGTGACCGTAGATTGATTTTCTGTTCCCATATCTGTCAGTGTAGCGGCCCACATAGCGGCCGTCTTTAATTTGGCAGAGGCCCTCGCCGAGCTCTTTGCCCTTTAAGTCTTTGCCCATGTGCTTACCTCCTGTATAATAACGTAAATAAGCCATGGCGTCTGCTTTTATTATAGCACGCCATGGCCCGATTCACAAGAACGATTTTTTGTGTTTTAAATGGTCATATGCCCGTGTTTTGGTCAATCCACTTGTCGAGCTTGACCTTGTCGGCAAACATACGCCCTCCCACTCGGCAGGCGTAAGGACAGTTGGGCGCCTTGAGAAGACGGCGACCAACTGTCTCGCCGATGCTCATGTATTCACAATAGTCCTTGACAGTCAAAAGTCTTTTGCCAATGGCCTGTTCGGTTTTCATCTTCCGCTGCTCCCAAAGCCGCCTTCTCCCCGCTCGGTGGCCGACAGAGCGTCAACCTCCTTAAGGGCGACGGAGAGATAGGGTAGAACGACGAGCTGGGCAATGCGGTCGCCGTGGGATACGGTGCGCTCCTCGGAGCTGTCGTTGTGGAGGGGGACGATGTACTCCCCTCTGTAGCCCGAGTCGCACACGGCCACGCAGTTGGCGGGACGCAGGCCGTAGCGTGAGGCAAGACCGCTGCGGGCAAAGATGCCGCCGAAGAAACCCAAGGGCAGCTCAAAGCCCCAGCCCGTGGGTATCATAACGGTCTCGCCGGGACGGACGGTCACTTTGCCGTCGCCGAACGGGATGCAGGCGTACAGGTCGAGGCCCGCGTCACCGGGATGGGCCCGAGTCGGGGTGCGTGCCTGTTTGCAAAAACGCTTGGCCTTGACCGTGCAGCGGTGCTGATGGGCCTCACGCCACATCAGGACGAAACCGCAAAGTTCGTATATTATTGTAATTACAAGAACCGCCACCAAAAGGCACCCTACTACCAGACCCGCATTATTTGTCAGTGTTGCTTTGCTCATGTTATATCCTCCTGTACCGGTAAATTGCCAATATGTACCGTCGCTCCAAGGCGAAGAGGGAGCGGCTCGGTTTTCGCGGCGGCGTCATAGCGTCTTTGGCGACGGGATATGCCCGTCGGGACAATGTGGCCGCCCCCGTCAAGCGTCCATGGGTTGCCCGGAATGACCGGTACATTTTTCGCCGCAAAAATCTCTCTGCTTGTCAAAATATCATCTCCGTTTCAGTGCTTATCTTATATGTCTTAATTTATCCACTTGACCACCGTGTCGCCCCGCCAGCCCTTTTGCCACACGAACCACGCGTAGCACACGGCGCTGGACCCTATCGACGCAAAGTCGCCATTGAGGGCGCAGCGGAGACGGTGGGTCGCCACGTAAACCGTTTTGGGCGGCCACTTGTTAAACAGGCTCCGCCGCTTTTGCGTCTCCAAAAACTGTATCTTGAGAAACATGGCGACCTTGTGGCCGGGCTGTATAATTTCCATGGCTCGGCCCACGAACTCGGTTGCCTTGGAATAGGGCGGGTTGGTGATTATGTCACAGTCGGAGCAGGGCATGTCTGCGGTAAAAAAGTCCCGGACCTCTCCGTAGCCCCTGTCAATCAGATCTGAGGAGTAAACGTTGTAGCCCGCCGCCTCAAATTCCTTGGACAGATGCCCCTCGCCGCAGGCACACTCCCAAATGTTAGGAGCGAAGTTCTCCACTCCCATCAGGAGTCGCGCGGCCTTGGGCTCGGTGGCGTAGTAGTCGTTGGCCTCGCGCTCATTTTTGGCAAAGTTGCGGGCGGCGAGAGTGGAGTATACCGATACTCTGTCGCCACTCCAGTCTTCGTGTTTCATAAGGACGTCGCCTCCTTGCTTGGTAAATGTTTATTTGATACCATCTTAATTCCTCTCATGATTTTTTCGGCACAGGGAATTGCAAGACTGTTGCCGATAGCCCTGTACTTTGCAGTGTCGGAGCTTTCCTTATGCAGCTTCCCGCTGTCGTCCGTCCATGGGCCAATGTCCGTCCATCCGTCAGGGAAACCCTGCAAACGCTCGCACTCTAACGGCGTTAGGCGGCGCACTATATATTCCGCGGCTTTGGGCAGCATTGCCGCTCCGTAAAAATTCAAAGATGTTCCGCCGCCGTTGTGCGCCTGTAAGGTCGGATACAGTTCTTGATTGACCATGTTTCTGCAATCGACGCCATAGCACGGAGACTGATACATGACCGCCTGTTGGTCGTGCATACAGTTGAGCGTTCGGGCTACATCCGACAATCCAATCTGGTCGGCCTGTCCGTTGCCGAAAGAGTACGCAATTATCGGTTGATTGCCGTGACTTTGTGCTCGCAGGGTGGGAGCTATGTCGTTTTTCTCAACCGATATACTATCTCCGCCTTGGTCGTTAAGTAGAACCAGCGGCATATAATCGTTTACGCGGTTTGCGTGGTCGCCGGTTATGGTGGCCGTTACGTCTCCTCCGCCGTTTCCTCTGGCGTCGAAGCAATGACAGCCGCCAACGCCTCGCGTAAAATCTTCGGCAGCTCCTTTCCTCGCCTCTCGGCCCTGCGGAGTATTCCCCGGCAGGCCGTCGGGCTTAAATAATATTTCCTCGGCGCGTCTGCTTCCAAAACTTCCGACAGCGTAGATACGTTTTCTACGTTGGGGCACTCCCCAATATTGGGCGTCGAGCACCCGCCAAGCGAAAGTAATTCCGCGCCCTCGAACCACTCCGGCGTTTGCCCACCGTCCGCTTCGAGGTATTGGAATATCGGTCTTTGTGATTTCCGCGAGCACGGTCTGAAAGTCGCGCCCGTGATTACTGCTGAAGGCTCCGGGGACGTTTTCCCAGACAATGTAAGTCGGAGCTGCTCCATTTGTCGCTTCCCTCATTTCGTAAATTATTCTGACGGCCTCGTGAAAAAGGCCGCTCCTTTCACCGACAAGGCCGGCACGTGAGCCAGCAACACTCAGGTCCTGGCAATTATGCACGACTATCCCGTCTGCGACGTAACTGTTGTCCTCATCGACGCTGAGGTTGTAAACCGTTTTGCGTTCTCCCGTCGGTGTTACGGATTTTACCCTATACCAGGAATGATTGTCGTCGGTCCAATGGGACTTGATGCGCAACGGCGAATCTCCACAAAACACCACGATATAGATCGGGCGTTGACGCACAGTACGCCCCTCTAATATCTTTGTTGGGCTCGGTGTGTGGCGGTGGACAGTTGTAGAAAAGCCTTCCAATTCACCCAGAATACGCAAACCTTCGGCGAGCTTCTTGCTCACCGTCGACACCCTCCAAACATTCTCCTTGCCCTTGACAGGGCTGCCATCTGTGTCAAATATTCCGCGAAGCAGGGCTGCTCTATTTTGTGGGTCCATGGAATAGACCCATGAGGGAATATATTTTCCGCAGGAGTATTGCCCAAAATTCTCCACCAGCCATGAACACAGTACCTGACTGACAAATTTGACTTTTACTGCTGTGCGACAATGTTCTACATTGTATCTCTCCGAGACCTTGGAGACGACCCTTCGGAGCGTTTCTTCTTGGGATACGCCGTCACAAAGGATGATTTGGCCCCATTTCTGCCCCGCCGGGCGACCGCTACACTGCTTGTTACGCACCCACCCGTCGCCAAGCCACCGTCCGACAAAATAAAAGAAGTCGGCATCCATTGTTGGCATTGGCTTCCGCCCGTTGTCTGCGTGTTGCGGTTCGCCGATAGGTAGCGGGGCCACGCTTCGCGGCACAGCCCAAAGACGTTTTGTCATCTCTCCGGCAGGCACCCATTTTTTCTCGTCGGTAATAACAACTCGGCTTGTCCGCTTGCCGTTCGGGAGATGAGGATATACCGTTTTTTCGGATGTCGAATAGATTGGGTGATTGGGCGTACACTCCAAACCGTAGTGATTTCCGCGCAGCACGACCGTTTCGGCCACTTTTGAACCTGTGGCAGTGACTGTGCGCCATCGTCCTTTGTGAGTCAAAACCCGCATACCCGTCTTGACAGACTCTATTTCTATATACCCTCTGTCTGTTAAAACAAGTGTTCCGGCAGGAAAACACGGGCTGCCGAAGGTTATAATGTCCACCGGCGGTATCTTTCCGCCGTCGATTTTCGTTATGTCGCCAAGGTGTATCATGTCCGGGAACCGCCTCCGCGTGACCGCCACGCAGAACGGCTCGATTTCCGACGCCCATACCGGCGTTATGCCGTGCCTTGACGCGGCCAAGGGGAAGCCCCCTATGCCGTCAAATAAGCTGCCAAGGGTCATGATCTACCTCCCGACTACCCGCAGCGGGCAAAAATCTTGACGCCTTTCTTTCCAGCTTTCATCCTCAAACTCGAGCAATGTCAACCTGCAAAATCGCTTGATAAGATAACTGTAGGCGCACATGCGACAGCTCGTGGGCATATCGTCCCATTTCGTCACCACTACCACCTTGCCCATCAGCTCCGCGCTGGTAACTATGTCATCCATTGCTGTTAGCCCTCCTGTTCCAAACGTCTATTGCTTGCCATGCGCCATTTGCCTCGGCCAAGATATCACCATTGTTCCCGTGATAAATATTGTCCTCATAGTCCTTGGTTGTGCAGTACTTTGCCGCCGTTTCCTTCACGTGATCTTTAATTGCCTTCATCTCTAACCCAGTGTTGAAAAATACGTATTTAACAGGCGGGAGCTGACCGTCAAACATCGCCCTTGTCCGTTCGACCAAATCAATCATTATATCACTGTCCGACCCGCCCGAGTAGGAGCATATCGCCTTGGGATGCTGACGCAGCCGGGTGGCAATTATGCCCATAATAGCCTGAAATTTCGCCGGGGCGTCAAAGTCCGCATACGGTGGGCGGTCTGTATATACCCGGCTGTGATATGTATCACTCATCGCACATCCTCCCTCTCCGGCAGATCTGCAATCTGGCGGGCTATGTCGGCGGCCTTGCGCCAATTATAGCACTCGTGGTCAAGAACGCATGTCCATTTGAGATATAGACCGCCACCGTTATTGCAGCGACCAGTTGGCCATTTTATAGGACATGAAATGCAGCAAATGTTTTTGTTGTAGCCAGCATACTGACAGCAGTAGCAGTAGACGAGCGGCCTTTCATTTCTGGGAATACCCATGGCGTCAAAGTACATTGCTTTTCCTACCGCGATTTTCCGTCGCTCCGTCTCATCCGCTATCCACCGCCACATTTTGCGATGGGCAGCTATTGCATCTTGCTTAGTCATACAACATCCTCCCTTTCCGGCAGTTGAGCGATTTGGCGAGCTGTTAGCTCAGCGTCTGCAACATCGTCGTTATAACACGCCCATATAAAATTTGAGTTCAACCTCTTAAAGTCCGCAGAAAGGGCCGCGCAACGCCCACAGAAATCAGTGTACGCTGCAAAACTGTTCTTTGTTGGGATGCCATTCTTGCGACAGTATTTATACCAATACTCGCCATCGGACACGCATTCCTGCCGCGTCTTAATTTCATCCGCAATCCAGGTCCACATTTCGTGACGGGCGGCGATTACTTCTTGTTTGGTCATTCTTCCACCATCTTTCTTACATCCTCGTAAAATTTCACTATATCCGGCGCGGCGGCCTCGGCAGCCTCTCGTGTGGGAAAGCAGTTACCCATTAAAATGCGGTCGATATCAGCCATACTGCCGTTGCAATAACTGTCCTCGACGGTATACAACCCAACACAAAATACGTTTACAAACCAATAATCAGCACCGTGCTTCGGCCTCCACGGTCGGCGGACGATTTGCTCTGTGCCGTTGAGCAGTTGATAAAGCGTCTTCTCCGCCTCTTCTTCAATGCAACCAAGGTACTTTATACGCAGCCCCGACTTGTCAAACATAAATTTTCCATTCCAGCCGGTCACTTCAAACTCCTCGCCCAACTTCACGCCCAGCATTTTGGCGACCTCGGACATATAATTTTTAGCCATTGTCCTTCACCTCTAACATTTCGGGATTGTCGGTTATATTGCCAACCACAATCGCCCCCGTCTTACCGAACCAGTCGGCAAAGTCCGCATGACAAAGACGCGTCGCATCTGGGCTGACGATCCAATCAATGTAGAACCCTATGTGCTTATGGTTGTCCGCCGTTTTGTGCCGACCGAACTTCACTACGCCTATCGCAACATTGGTGCTGATATTGCCGATGTCGTCGTACCGGATGATGTCGCCTTCGAAAACCAACTTGCCATTTTTATCAGTCAGTCCGGTCCACAGTCCTATACTCTCCGATTCAACCTCATCTGTAGCGGGTTGCCAATATCCCCACTCTCCACAAGCGAGGACTTTTCCGCGTATCATGTATACATTCATCAGTGCTTCCTCCTTCTAATCCCACCATCTTGGTGGGCTTCGTCTCCCACCACCAAAGCCTCCCAAGCCTTTTCGTCGATGGCGGGACGGACGTCGTCTGTGACCCCTATGTCGTCAAAATATGTCGGACCCGAGACATTGCGGCCTACCCGAATAACAGGGGCGTAACGGTCGGCCGGGTTGGTGGGCCAACCCATGAGCTTGTCCGTTGTGAAAGACGGGTCCAGACCGACAGCCTTGGCCCACGTGTCCAGTGCCCTGGTCACTTCCTCAGCGGTTATGGTTACCCCGTCGAAGGCGTCGCCCCATCCGACAGACATGGAGCACAGCTCGGGATGCTCCGTCACCTCAATTTCTGGCGACAGGTTTCGCATCCTAAACAGTATTTCTTTCCACATTGACATAATTGAGTTCAACCTCCTTGCTTGGTGATTGATTTGTCTGTAGTTTGTGGCCGCTCCTCGGAGTCGTAGGGGTACAGGACGGTCTTGTAGTTGTGCCTTTGATACGCGTAAAAATCTTTGGTCTGGGCGTAGAATATGGTGCCGTTGGTCCACCGCTGCAACCGGCGCAGAATGGCTGGGGCGGAGGGCTTGTTATAGACCATAACGTAGGGCTGACACTCGCAGTCCTGTATGGCCTTGATGCGGAGCATATCCTGTTCACAGGTGGTGTCGAAGTTGACAAGGCAAAACACCTTGGCGTACCGCCAGCTCCACTTGCCGTGGAGCCGCTTGTAGGCGTTGACATAGTTTTTGATGCCCTTGCTTACCGTCTCGACAACGTCCATGGAGTCCATGGCGAAGTGCGGCGTCTTGAGGCGCATACGGGCCAGCAGCTCGCCCCTCTCGGGCGTGACGAGGCGAGCGTCGAGACCCTGGTTGAAATCTATGATGGCACCCGTGTCGGCCAGGGACGAGAGGAGAGCGTCGGCCTGCGGGCAGGCCAAAATGTTGGGGTCGTTCAGGCAGATGCTACCCTGACCCCGCCAAAACTGCGACAGGTCCGCAACCTTGTGACACCGGCGGCCCTCCTTGGGACCCACGTGACAGAAGTCGCAGCCCCGTGGACAACCCCGAGTGAGAAACCCGTAGGCCGTTTGCTTTTTAAGCGGCTGGCCAAAGCCCGTGTATTTGGGGTACAGGCTGTAGTCGGGATATATATTCTCAACTTCGGCGGGCAGAGGCGGGTCAAGCTCGGGATGGTAGACCTCACGGCCCCCCTCGAGCTTGATGGCATATCCGGTGCCGCCCCTGACGACGGCCCCCGCGTTGGAAGGCACGGGTACGTCGGGAGAATAGGCGTCGCTGAACACCTTGGACATATACACAACGTCGTATGTACGGTCCCTGCCGTCGCGCCACCACTCAACAGTGTCGCCGCTCTGCTTGTGGTAAGCCGACAACTTCATCAGACACAGATTAGGGAAGTTGTGTCCGTCCACGTCTACCAATCCGATGAGTCTGTTCATTCGGCCACCAGTACAATGCGACTGCTATTGGACAAATAGGTCTTGTCTCCGATGGTGACTTGCAATTGATCGCCGTCTTCAAAATCCTTCCACTTCTTGACCTCGCCCTTGACGCACGTACCGTCAGGCAGTTCGACGTAGGCGTATGTGTATTTATATGTGGTGTCAATCACCTGTCTGTTGCAACCGACCAACGTAAATGCGAGCAAAGCGGCAGCAACGACCGATAGTATTTTCTTCATATATACTCGTCCTTTCTGATTGCGCTACATATTTCAGCAATATATTGTTTAGTATACTAATCATTTGTTGCGGAGTGTTGGATTATACGCCAAGGCGCCTGAGAGCGGCGGCAATCGGGTCGACGTCGCATATCGCCGCGACTAAGCTGGAGACGGCGGCAAGGCTCTCGCCCGCGTCCCGCTCGTCGCCGAACATGCGAGCCGAGGCACCGTCGCCAAGAACGGTGTCGAGAAATGTGTAGGCCGCTGTACAGATACAGTCGTAAATTACGCTGGCGCGAGCCGTCATGTCGACGCAAGCTATATCTTTATAGAACCTATCAATGGCGGCCTCATATCTCCGGACGTATTCGACGTTGGTCGATGGAATGTCGGCGGAAAATCCGTTGTATTCAAACTTCACGGGGTGCTCTCTCCTTCCTCGGGCTCTACGGGGACCGAGGACGACGCCTGTCCCGTCATCACTTTGGCGTAAAAATGCTGTTTGCAATAGTTGCAGGTTTGAGACCTGTAGCCCGCCGCAACCCGCCGTCCGGCGGCAACCTGATGTCCACAGTGAGGACATACGACAAAGGCCCGGGAGTCCGTCTTTTTTTCTGTGACGGCCTCCTTGGTAGCATCAGTCGCATTGTCGGGCGGCAAATGTTCTGCGGGTACCAAACCCCAACAAGAAGTAGAGGGTTTCTCAAACGCGGTTTCGGGGATTGGCGTAAAGGCGGCATCGGGGGTAATTTCAGACATGACGTCGGTCTTGTTGTGATACAGCCTGCCCTCGGTGCCGCGTTCAGCTTTGCGCACATCCCCCAAAAGACGGGTAAGGCTTTTAATAAATTCGTCGTTGGCGGCTGCCCAGTTGACCACCAGCTCGTAGACACTCCGAACATCTTTAGCCTGCCGGCGTTCACTGCGAACCTTAGTAAGCGTATGAGACATTTTAATTATTTGCGGCTCGTCCCACGTACCCAGTTCAAACGCATGTAGCAGGTCCTGCGTAGCGTTATTGGCATCATTCTCGGCATCAACCGCAATGTTGTAATCTTGCGAGCAATCCCGAATGAAATTAAGGAAATTTTCTAATCCTTCACTGCACTTCAATATATCAACCTCCTTGGCGGCTTATTTAAACACGGGGAATTTGGCCGTGGCAACCTTTTCGAGAGAGTTGTCGGGCGCAACCCGGTAAAGATAGTAGTGCTGTCTTGAACCGTCGCTGGTGACTACGGCTATGGCCGCGCCATCCCTGAGATGGGTCTCCCATAGAATTTGGCCTCGGGGAGGGCGCGGTACATTTGGGACGTTACTTCTTGCCGTCATATACTTCCTCCAAGGCGGCAAGAAGTCGCATCCAATCATTCGCATCAATGTCTTGGCCGTAGTTCTTACACTCTTTTATATCGCGTATCATGACGGATAGAGTCTTGCTATCTAAAAGCTCAAGGTGTGCAAGTACATAGTCGACAACCACGCCGACAATATAAGTGCGGCGTCCGAGAGCATAGCGAACAGCACAGCAGAGAATAAGGGAAAAGTTAAGGTCATCTCTCTGTGGCGTATGTGGCGCCGGAACTAAACCGCAAAGGTAATCGGTTGAAACGCCGAGGGCCCTTGCAATTTTGACAAGGGCGTCCACTCGCGGCTTATACGCTCCGGAGATGTATCGGGATATGGCCGGAGAGTCTACGCCGGAAAGGGCGGCCAAGTCCGACTGCGGCATATCGCGTTCGTTCAGTACGGTGGCCAGGCGCCGCCCAAAATCACAGTTACTTTGCACGGGAAACGCCCTCGCTTTCGTCCATACCATCTTTCGCGGCGGTTGCCAACCCGACGATGAAAACACCGCATATTACGCCTACGGCAAATCCTACAGCCGCCAAAAAAAATTCTACCATTCCATCTCGCCTCCTCGTAAGATTTCGTGCATCCGAAACGTAAGGTCAGCCAAGGGGTCGGTCCCATAGAGCAGATAGTCATAATTCACGTGACCGAATTGCTCGGCATCCTCGGCCATGCGAGCGTATATTTCTGTACTGTCATGCCCGCGGCCAGTCATGCGTTGCATAGATACGGATGCGGAGATATCCAGCAATACCGTGACGACATTTTTCTCGCCATCATAGTGTTTCTTAAAATATTCAATACCCTTGGGGTCGATAACATACACATCAGCCGCTTCTACTTGGTCCTTGGTGGCACAATATTGATAACCGTTGTACATCGTATAGGCAACACGCTCGACCTCGGGTATGGAATTGAAAACGCTGTCTGTGACGAAGATATGTCCGTCCTCCAGAGCATTGCGTCGCGGACGAGTGGTATAAGAACGTACAGACTTGTAGCCATAATCTCGTTCAAGTCGCTGAGTGAGCGTGGTCTTTCCCGCCCCACTGCGACCGCAAAGAAGAATAAAATTTTTACGAGGCTTCGTCCGCATAATGCTTATTCCCCCATATTGTAATTCCAGCATCGGCCATGTGGTTAATAGCGCGGTTATGCTCTGCCGCATTGGTGCCGAGACAAAGATTGCTGGCGACAATTACTTCGCTCCCTTGGGCGCGAGCCTTGTCCAAGGCCGCCAAAGCGGTATTCTCGACTCCGACGTCGGTATATACGCCGCATAATATGATTCTCCCATCGTTGGACGCAAAATGAATGGCGTCGCTCAAAGCCCGTGACCGTCGGTCAGGGTTCCCATCCTCCATAACATGGATGACGTGATTGGAAGCCGTGCCGTGAGTCGCCCGGGCAAGAGCGGGAATATAGACACAATCCTCTGGTGAGGAAATGATAATATGCCCGTCGAACTCTTCCACCTGCTCGACAATGCGGCCAAACACCGTCCGCGATTTGGGATTGCGTAGATAGCGCCCATAGGTGTTTATAACAAGTAGAACATCATTTGTATGAGGCCCGGTATTTACGCCGAGGTACTTGACGGCCATGTTGGTAAAACATTTTTTGCACAGAACAAACTTCATTTGGCGCCCCTCCAATCGAGGAATGCCTTGAACGGACACATCACCCTGAAACACGCCGATGTCTCCGCCGGGTACAAGCAGATATCTTTCTTCAATTTCTGCTCCGCACTTTGTACATTTCACTTCTATCTTCTCCTTTTTAATTATAAAATCCGATGATACATATCTAAATTAAAATATTTCCCATTTTTCGTATATCGGTCGCAAAAAATAATATCGCCCTCTCGGATGGGGTCCCTTTGGAACTGACGGAGGAAAACGGTCCATGTGTTTTCCTTGCCACTGCCAACCGAGGTGGCCTTTACATTGTAGCCGAATATCTTATTGTCACGATGCCGAACTGCCGGAAATACAGCCTTGACGTAGAGTTTGGGGCGGTCCTCCTCCCTGCCAGTAGCGATACCGATGAAGCCGAGGTACTCCTGTTGGGTATGGAAACGGGCTTTCAAATCGAAATCTTCGGTGACCGTAGCGTGGAGACGTGCCTCAACGTCGTCAAATATTGGGGCGGGGTCGGCGATAGCGTACTTTTGAAGGGTCTTGCCGTTCTTGCCCACATCAGAACCGTGGAGAGCAACTATCTCTCGGAGCATCTCATCGCCTTCAAGCTTACTCTTAGAGATACCTTTGGTTGCCCCGAACTTCATGCGCTCAAGAAAATCGGTCATACGTAAGAGCATACGGGCATTGCCAAACTCGCCAAAGAAACCCAGCTTAATAAGAGTGCGGAGCACGGTCTTGTTGATACCCAAGCCCACAGCTTTAAGGGCTATGGGCCAAAATCGGCCCTTGGGCATATCCCTGAGAGCGTAGAGGGCGTCAGCGGTGTCAATGCCGCAGTCCTTTATGAGAGGTACGCCGTAAAACATCTTGCCCCCAGACACGGTGCAGCGGCGGTGGTCTTGACGAAAATCGAAAGGCGCTAACATCACGCCGTGACGAAAAGCGTCGGCCATTATCTCCCCCGCCGTGTCCTTAACGAAGGAGCTTTCGCCAATATAAGAATTGCAGAGCCCCGCAAAAAACTCGTTCGGGTAATACGCCTTTTGCTTGGCTGTCATATAGGCTATGATGGCGTAAGCACTGGCGTGCGAATTGGACACAACCAACCCCGTGTCGGTGACAAAGTTGTGGTTGGGGCCCGCCATTGTGACGTCGTAGATCATGACTGTCCGCGTAGGACGAATTGACCGCACGTGTACTACGTATCTCTCAAGCCAGGCCGGGCAGTCTTCGATGACGCGGCGAACGGCATATAATTCATCTCCGATATGTAGCTCAGACAGCTTCTTTTCCCCTGACGGGGTGGGAAACTTATGGTTGAGCGTACACTCAATGGATGCGCCATCCGTGGCCGTGAGCTTGTAGACTTGGCGGACGCCTGCTTCTGATATGTTTTGTATTACATTTGGCACTACAAGGCCGCCCTCGGTCGCAGACCATGCGCGGTGGTCCGCCAGGGAAATGCCCTCTGACGCCCATCGGTACAGCTCTTCGACGGACAAACTGTAACCGTTGAACAGCAGCCTTGTGTCACCTGTCACGCACTTGTTGAAGCTGTACTTTGCGAAGTCCAGCATCTCGCCCCAAAGCCTGTCGAACTGCTCCTCGCTCCAGCCTCGGGCCATGAGCTTGGTCTGCAGCTCGGGCTTGACCTTGGCCAGAAGCTCAGGCTTCTTTTTGGCGGTGGCACGGCGGATGTCGTCACTGTTGGTCATGCCCGCCATGCGGCCGATTTCGATGAGCTGCTCCTGAAACACGATGATGCCGTAGGTGTAATTGAGTATCGGCTCCAGGTCGGGGTGGATGTACTCCACCGCCTCCTTACCCATACGCCGACGGCAAAAGTTATCAATGTACGCCATGGATCCGGGGCGGTAGAGGGCGTTGGCAATGGCCAGATCGTTGATGCCCGAGACGTCCATCTTTTTCAGGGTGTCCTTCATGCCGTATGACGCCATCTGGAATATACCCACAGTATCGCCCTTGCGGAAAATGTCGAGCACCTTTTCATCGCCGAAGTCCTGCTTGGGGCTGATGAAGTCCGGGGACTCCCCCGACATCTCAAGAGTGTCAAACTCCTGGTCGAGGGTGCGCAGACCCAGCACGTCAATCTTGACGAGGCCGAGGTCCTCAACGTCGTGCATATCGCCCTGGAGGAAACGGATGCCGTCCTTGTCGTAGCAGGAGGGCATATAATAGTCGAGCTCACGGGTGGCTATGACTTTACCGCAGTTATGGACGATGACATTTTGAACAGTATAGGAGGAGTCGTCCTCGACCGTCAAATCGTAGACGGGCTCGACGGACGGGAAGGGCCCGGTCACAGCCTTGATGTACGTCCAGAGGCAGCCCTTGTTCGAGACCGTCGCGACAAGGTCGCCCCTTGTCAAGTCCTTTGCTTGGACCCACGACGGCTCGGAAAAGCTGTTATATTCCGTCGGCAGCTTTTTCCGCGCAAGTATTTGATGATTGGGGGTGCACTCGACGACCTTGACCCCCAGTGCTTTTATCCGCATGAGGCTGTCGGACACGGTTTGGCTGGTGGCGAACACCCGCCTGTACCGCCCCTTGTGAGTCAGGACCTCGTCGCCGACTTTAACGTCTTTGATGGGCTTGTTCCCATCTTTGGTCTGAACCATCATGTCTCCGGTGAAGCATGGGTGTAGCCCGAATGATTTAGGCAGACCGCTGAGTTTGCGTACATAATCGAAAAGCTCGCCGTAGCGCCTGACATAGCCGATAGCTTCAACAGCGTCAGAGGCGGCAGGGGTGTCGCCCGCTATCATAGCGTCTATCTCCCCTATTTCGTACTCGCCGAACGACTTGGCAATGTGGTCGGCTTCGTCAAGGTCAATGTCCAAAACTTTGCACATATCCCGAATGGTACCCTTTGTTTTGTTGGTGCCAAATCTACCTATGGACGCCACCTTATCTTCGCCGTAACGGTCATGAAGAAAACGCATGACCTCATCGCAAGAGTCAGGGGCAAAATCTAAATCTATCTTTGATACCCTCGGTTTCCCGATATTTAATAAGGGAATAGACCATATCTTCAACCCGATAGTTAAGCAATAAGAAAGCCTCTTGTACTTGGTACGAAAAAGGGGTGGGGGAAACAAGAAGGTTTACTCGGGTTGGGCGGCGCTTCGGTGGGCCGAAAAGCTCACCTACTCTCTTGTGAGATGGTCGTTGAACCTTCCTCTGTTCGAGGCTTGGCTGCTGATTATCCATCTATATTCATCTTCTCGCTTTTCAAAGCAGGGCACGTCTGCCCTTGGTCACGTTTGCCCTTATTTCATGGCTGCGTTGTGCTGCGCGAAGCTTTAGGATGTCCCAGCAATTCACCGCCTGATACTCCCCATGGTTACCCATGAGGACGACTGCGGCACATGCGCGCTTTTGCGCCCTGTGCAATCAATCTGGAATTTTGAGCTGTTTAGCTGTGATTTCGCCCGACTCGAGCTGAGCGAGGGCGCCCACGTCAATGAACCGTTCAAAATAAAGCCCGTGCTCTATTGGGTCGATGTTAGTTATATTGGTTACGTAACAGATTAAAGAGCCGCCGCCCGACCCTCTCGCAATGCCCCGTCTCTTGGCTACATTTGCATAAGAGTACACCAATAGGATATAATCGACAAATCCCATGCGGTCAAGACTGTCGAACTCGTAGCGATAACGATCAATGTATGTCTTGACCTCCTCCGTGGTATAACATAGGTCCCGAGAAGGGTCGTAGACCCTCGCGGCATCGAGGTCAATGTTTAGCTTATCGCGAAAGCCTTGGCGACAGAGGTCCTCAAGCCATGACTGGTTGTCGGGATACTCTGGCGGAGTCTTTATCTTAGGCATAATTGGGGCTGACAATGGGAGCTCCACGTTGCAGCGGCCCGCTATCAAGTGAGTGTTGTCGATGGCTGCGTCCACCGTTGGCAGTGGAAGGTACGAGAGCTTTTTACGCACCTCGTCCTCGGACTGCAAATAGCAGTCTACATAGGTCTCCCCGTCCTCTTTGTACGCGCCATTAAACGCATACTTGTTTTGATACTTCTTGTCTTCTGCATATGTATAGTGAGCGTCGGTGGTGACTACCAAAGGAATTGAGAGGGTTTCGGAGAGGTTGGCTATCTGTTTATTCAGGGCGATTTGCCGAGGCCCGTCGTGGGCTTGTATCTCAAGAAAATAGTCATCACCGAAACGCTCGTGGTAACGCCGCGCCACAGCGATAGCGAGGTCTGTGTTACCGCTCTCAAGAGCGCGGCTCAACTCGCCCGCCATGCAAGCACTCATAATGACAAGGCCGTCGCCGTGAGAGGACAACATACCAAAATCAATACGGGGCTTGTAGTATTTGTGCTCGGGCCGCTCGGACTGACTGACCAGCCAGTTGAGATTGAGACGGCCTGTTTCGTCCTTGGCAAGAGCTATCAAATGATAATACTTGTTATCCTTGTCTTTGACACTCACGTCGTCGCAGACATAGAACTCAATTCCGTGTATGTACTTGAGCCCCGCCTTGGTAAGGGTCTGGTAGAGACTGACCGCGCCGATGAGGGTACCGTGGTCAGTTATGGCTACCCCCTCGTGCCCAAGCTCTTTGAGCCGGGCCACAAGCTCGGCGGGCTTGATTATGCTGTCGCGCAAAGAATACATGGAATGAACGTGCAAGTGTATCAGGCAAGTCTCCTCCTTTCTTCATATAACTTTTGCCAAACCTCCCGCCCCGCGTCCACAGGGGCCATCTTGGGCCCGAGGAGACCGGCGGTGTCGGAGACGATTTCAACAGGGCAAAAATGCCTGAGCTTTTGGATGTTCGCGTCGCCGCGAGGGTCGGCGTCCTCGTCGAGGGCAAAGACCGTGCGCGCCCCAAGGGAGATGAGGATGCGGAGCTGGTGGACGTTGAGGTGAGATGTAAGGACGGCAACGGTGTTGTCGACCCCCCAAGTCTCGGCCAGCATGACGGACTTTGCCCCCTCGAAGATGATGACCTCGCGCTTTTGCAGAATACTCGCCTTGTTCTCGTACAGACCGTACATGGTATCGAGGATGCCGAGAGGCTTGTAATAGCAGTATTTGCGCAGCTTTTTCGCCTTGAAATCGGGGTCGAGGGTTCGCCCGCAGACGTTTATCATCTCGCCGTTTTCACGAAAAATCGGAAAAACCAAACGATTGGAAAACGGGTCGTAGCGGACCTGATGCCTGAGCAGGACGGAGGGGGCAATGCCCTAGTCCTGCCAGAGCTTCAGCTTGTCGGGGCGGATGTCATATAATGCCATGTAATCTGACGGCAATACCGTGGCGGCGGAGTGCTTTTCTGCCCGCTGTTTGGGGCAAAAACGGCGCAGCACCTTGACGGCGTTAAGTTTCCGTCGGCTCTTGTGAGTGCCCCCGCCGTCGGGACCGAGATAGTCCCGCAGGATATTGAGGGCGGCGGTAAAGCCGCACTTATGGTACGCCCTGATAAAGGAAATCACATTGCCGCCCTTGCCCGAGCTGAAATCGTAAAAGCACTGGAGGTCGCGGTTGACGGAAAAGGATGGTGTCTTTTCGTCCTTAAGAGGCGAGAGCCCCCAAAACTCGCCGTCACGCCGCTCTTCAAGGTCGCAGTATTGGGCGATAAACTCCACGATGTCCACGGCCTCAACGAGCTCCGTGACGTCAACGTCATGCTCAGAATGGAGCGACGACTGCATGAGCTTCCGCCTCCTCATATCTGACAAGATTGCCGTTGAAACGCAGGTCGATATACTCATCGGGGGCCACCATCTGTGCCCCGTTACGATTGTACACGACCCGCAGCTTTTTGTTGCCGCAGCGAGGTCCGTCGGCCTCTATCTCCTCGGGGGTTTTGCTTTGGAGAATAGCAATGGTGGATGCGTTGCGGACGATCTTGGCACTGCCCGCAAGACGGCCGGTATCGGTGGTCTGAGCCGCGCCCAAGCCCGCTATGTCCATCTGGCCTGCTATCTTGTTTTTAATCAGGTCAGTAAGACGGCCCAATTCCTGATAGGTATCGTCCGTTGTGTTCTACATAGAACTCACTGCTTCTTAGCACCCCATTTGGCCAAAGCTACTCTGGTTTGTATGGTGCTCCACAGTTTAAAGGTGCAACGACACCTCAAGGCTGTAGCCTCTCTCGTCAGGCTGCATACCTGCTTAGATTGACGGCGGCATTGTAGTCGCGGTCTATCACCGCTCCGCACTCGCCGCAAACATACTTGCGTTCCGACAGCTTCAAATCCCGCTTGATGGCCCCGCACTCGGAACACGTCTTGCTGCTGGGATAGAACCTGTCGGCCCGGATAAACTCAATACCGTTCCACTCACACTTGTATTGCATTTGGCGGATGAACTCGGCGAAGCACTGCTCGCTTATGGCTCGGCTCAGGTGCCTATTCTTCATCATGCCTGTCACGTTCAAATCCTCCATCACTACCCGATGGGGTAGCCTGGCTACAAGTGTGTGCGTGGTTTGGTGTATGTAGTTATGTCGTATGTTTGCGATTTTGGCGTACATTCTACGGAGTTTGGCCTCGTCCCTCATAATGTTGTTGGTCTTGACGTATGCGTTGCCCTGTTTGTTTGCCTCGTACTTGCGAGAAATACTTCTTTGCAAATGCACGAGCTTCTTGTTGAGGGCCCTCATACGCTTGGACTTGTTTGTATTATGAAAGACTAACTGCTCGTCTCCGAACGCCACCGTCGCTAAGTCTTTTACTCCTAAATCTATACCCATTGTTTTGTCGCTCAGCACAGGCGCTTGGTTCTCGCACTCCATGCCGAAGCCTATCATCCACTTGCCGTTTGAATTAACAATGCGTGGATTACTGAATTTGACCGCGCCTCTCCCGATTGGCAGCTCAAAGTCAGTCTTGTACTTAACCCTGCCCAGTTTTTCAATATGAACATACTTGTCGGACGCAATATAGAAGCCAGGGCCTTCACGGACAGGATAGCTCGCCTTGCTACGCTTGCGGCTTTTGAATTTCGGGTGGCGGCTTATCTTTTTGAAAAAGCTGTCGTATGCCCTGCTCAAGTCGGCACAAGCCCTCATCAAAGAGGTGGTCGAGACTTCATTCAGCCACGCATATTCCTCTTGCTTTTTCAGCGGCTTTATCAGGTAATTCATGTCAAACGCCGTCATGTGCTTCTCGCCCCGCTTATAGCGGGCCTCCTGCTCGGCAAGCATATAGTTCCATATAAACCGACAGCACCCGATGTGCTTCCGTATCAGTTGTTCCTGGGCTTTGGTTGGGTATATCCTTATTTTGTAAGACTTAATCATTTCGTTGCACCTCCTCCCTGTCAGAAGTAGTTGTATATAAGCAGCGGTAATCTCTGTTGTGACAGCAACTCGGAAAGGTAGCTACTCCCTGTCCCGCTGTTTATATCGTTAAAGTTCTCGGCTCGCTAAGCCGTGTAGGTGCTTTCGCACTCCCTCCGCTTTCGCGGAGGCGCAGACTATATCTTCACCCTTATGGGTGCCTACCACTTCGGGGCGCTTGCCCCTACTCCCTCGCGGGATAGTCGTTGAACCTTGCCCTGTTCGGGCCTTGGCTGCTGATTGCCCATTTCAAAGCGTTTAGGATTTAACCTTGCGCTATCCAATCTTTTCTTTCTACTTTCGTCACCGTCGCGCTTGCCTTTATTTCATGACTACGCTGTGGTAAGATTGGCTTTAGGGGTTCCCAGCAATTCGATAGGTTATTTTTTCATACACATTACTGTATACGGGCCCTATTGTTAAGGCGTCCTTACTTGACCCGTCCTTTAAATAATCCACTATGAGCACGTCAAGCCCCTGTGTATGCTTGACCTTTTTGGTCACGGTGTAGATAGTGTGCTCGTCGAAGATGGGCATATACAGGTGGGTAAATTTGCGGGTCTTGAGCCAGGCTATGCTCTGGTCGATACGGGCGGCCTCCTCGTCTGAGTAGCGGCCCGACTTGATGCGGCTGAACTCGATACCGGCCAGGTGTGCTATCAGGCGGCAGGTAAACATCCTTGTGTTGAGCTCGCTGTCCAGATACAGAACGGCGAGGCCCCGACGAAGTAAATCCACCGCGCAGTTAAGGAGCATCATACTCTTGCCCTCTTTGGCTCCCGCGCCGAACAAAAATAGCTCTCCCCTTTCGATGGTGGCGTACTGGTTGAGACGGTCAAACTTAAAGGGTATGCCGATAAGGTCGTTGCCCTGACGGGCCTTTATCTCGCCCCAGACCTTGTCCACCACGTCCTTGTACTCGGGGGCCTCCGAGGCGGCGTTAAACTCCATCATGGTGTCGTCCAGCTTGCGCTGAACGGCCTGCTCCAAATCGACGGTGCCCGGCGCAATACACAGACGCTGGCACTCCTCAAGCCGATCATAGAGCTTGCGCCTGAAAGCGGCCCGCACCACGTTGTCCACGAGTATCTTGTACTCGTCCACAGAGTGGCGGCCCTGCTGACGGCCCAGGTCTATGAGCTCGCTGATTTGCTCGGGGGTGAGGCGCACGGTCTCGGAAAACGCTTTTGTGGCGGCGTTGGAGCCGAGCATATTGCTGATGCTATAGGAGTCGATGGTGGCAACATTCTTCTTGGCCAGCTCCCTCACGGCGTAATAGATATACGCGTTGTCATTGTCCGTGAAGTGGTTGGGCAGAAGCTGTTCGCTGTAGAACGTGTACTCGGGGTGGGCGATGACGGAGGCGACGACCCCCGCCTCGCTCGTTACGTCTGAAATATCACTGGCTGTCATGTAATCTCACCTGACTTTATAAGTTGATAGTATTCGCACTGCTCATGCACGTCGCAGAGATAGCGGCACTTGAACGGCTCGATGCTCGGGGCCCAGTCCTCGTTGTCGGTGATAGCGCATATAAGGGACTGTGCCCACTCTACCGCGCTCTCAAAGGCCGCCTCGTCAAAGGGCTCGGCTATAAAAACGCCCTCTCTGAAGCAATTGAAACAAAGGTTATCTGGCCAGCGTCCGTATTGGTTTTTGAAGGGAATGGAATAGAGGTAGAGCTGGCGGAGATATTTGTCCAATTCCGCATTGGAGCGGGAGTTTTTACGGTTAGAACGAGGCTTAAGAGCACGAGACTTGTGGTCGACAATACTAAGTTTGCCGTTGTCCTCTGCCATGATTAGGTCAATGTACCCCTGAAATGGGAACCCTGCGACCGTGAATTGGTCGTAATGTTCCACATCGAGAGCTTTAGCGGGGTCGAGGCCCGGGTATGCCAGGTAGCGCACCCCGTCGCAAAGGTACTCAGTGTGGAGGTTGGGGTTTGGGGGCCTCCCCTCCACTCGGGTGTGATAACGAGCCACGAAGTAGCCCACTAAATCGCCGTGTCCAAGCTGGCCGAGCAGGTACTTGGCCATCACCTCGTGCATGAAAGAGCCATAGGAGGCAAAGAACAGAGGCCCGCTCTTCTCCTTATGGACATATTTCAAAAGCCACCCATAACGGCAGCTTTCAAACTGAGTTAGACGGGAATAACTCCACGTCATATCTTGGATGACGTAGGAATAGTTGAGGGACATCGGGGTCGGCCTCAACTTTCGGGAATGTCCTCCGGCTTGTCAAGGCCAAGACGGTCAATGCCAAGGGCCGACTCCAACTCCGCCAAGTCCATTCCAAGCATATCAAACGGGGACCCTGCGCTGGCAAGGCGGATATTCTCCTCGACAACATCATCGTAGTGGTCACTTATGGACACGACCAGGTCTCGGATGGCCTTTTGAAGCCGAGGGTCGTTCCAATCAGTCTCGTCCGTAACTCTATACGGCGGGATAAAATCATTGTGAATGTTCAACACGATAACCTCCTTTTATACTGCGTATCCAAATTCCCTGGCCCTGCGACGCGCAGCGGCCTTCTCATCAATTTCAGCCTTGAGTGCTCTGGGGCCACCCGCAGGAACCCATGTTCCAATAGACTCAAGAATGCGCTGATAATTTTCTCTGCGGGTAGAGCCTATGGGACGAAGCAAACCGTTGGGCCGCTGTTCGCTGTAGCACCGCGACACAAAAGAGGAGTAGTACCGCTGGCGGTCATATTCGGAGCGGCCAAGCAATTCATAGACACGCCGATGAGCGGCGGTGGTAATTGTTGTCCTCTGCTCGCAAGTTATCTCGTCGCGGTATTCCAACTGGTCCATGCGGTCTGCAATGTCGTTTACCTGCTCAACCATATGCTCGGTACGCTCGTTCAGGTCGAGAATTGCCTCGGCCATCTGACGTGTTTGCTCGGCGCTCATAAGAGCCGCCCTTGCCAATTGCTCCACACCCTGTGGGGCGGTGTTCTCGCCGCTTTGCTCCGCAGCTCTTGTTACTTCCTCATTCATGTTTCTTCCTCACTTTCTTCATTCATTCACAATTTCTGTATCCGCAACGGGACTTAATGCCGCGCGTACTATGCGACCGTCGTCGGTAGATGACCATTCAGACTGAACGACCCCGAGTTTACGTATGCAATCCTGCACCCAATCGTTGAGTGCCATGACTGTTTTGAGACAACGGTTTCTATCCGAAACGTCGAGTTCGTCATAGTAGTCCAAAAACCAGGTGCGTCCGCTCTGCTCGCTCAAGAATTTGCGGACGGCAGACTCTAAGCGGCACACATCGGTAAAAATCCTGTCGGCCTTTTGCGCCTGCGGGTCTGTACGTTCAGCCTCTTTTTCCTTGAGGCGCTGTTTCAAATATGTGGCCTCGGTGTCTCGCTCTCTCGCTTTCCACGAGAGTTTTGCGTTCTTTTCTTTCAGCTCCGCTACCTGAGACTTGATGTCGTTGTAGTCGTCGGGCACAACCTCGATGCGCTCCTCCCTGACGGGGCGGGTCTCCAATTCTCTGCGCAACGCTTCGACATCGGCACGTGTGCTCTCGAGGTCTTGCGCCAACATGTCACGGTCGGCGGTCGCCTGTTCAAGCTGGGCGGAGAGGCCGTTCTTTTCCCGCTCGATTTGTGCGATGGCGGTCTTTATTTCGCGGTCGCTGTAATGGCGCTCCTCGGTGAGAAGAGATGCGATACTTTCCTGTATGTCCTCGGGATAGGAGGCGATGGTGTCGGCGGCGACCGTAAAGCCCACCCTTCCGTCATCCATCATTTTCCGCAACTCCGGAATAAGCTCGTTCTGCGCCCTCATCTGCCGCCGAAGCGTCTTGTTGCTAACGCCGCTTTGCTTCGCAATGTCGTCTAAATACATCCCAGAAAAGTGGTCACGGTGACCACTTTTCTGGGGACGGCCCTGTTTCACCCCGAACTTTTTCACGTAAGCGACAAGGTTCCTGCGCTTCTCCTCGGGACTGGCCTCTCGCCCCCAATTACACTCGAATAATGCCTTCAGTTTCGAGTCATCGTCAACCAGCTCCGGGTCTACCTCGACTCGCACCATTTTGAACCCGAGTTCTTTGGCTGCTCTCCACCGCTGATGGCCGCTCACGATGGTCATGTCCGGGGCGACCAGAATTGGATGATAAAGCCCGCCTTTCTCCGCTATTGACTGTTTCAGTCTCTCATAATTTTCTCCTTCAAGGTCACGGAAAAACTCTTTGTTCCGGGGGTAGGGCTTAAGCATATCTATCGGCATCATTACTGTGGCGGGTATTTGCTGTTCATGCACGGGGCTCATCCTTTCTTTTATTTTTTGGGTTGGAACGCCAGTTTTTTGAGCGTCTGTCGCCTCCGTGTTTGAGACCAAACATTTCGGCGTAAGCCGCAAGAGCCTTGCGCTGATTTTCGGGAGTATCCTCCCGCCTCCAATTATTATCAAACAAGGCCCGTATTTTCGCGGTCTCATCGTTCAGGTCCGCATCTATGACTACGGGCACAGTTTCGAGGCCAAGCTCTTTTGCTGTGCGCCACCTCTGATGACCGGCGACGATTGTTAAATCCGGCGCGACCACGATTGGCCGCAAAATACCGTACTTTTCAATCGACAATTTTAATATCTCATAGCTTTCCCCTTCCAAATCCGAGAAAAACTCTTTACTACGGGGGTGGGGCTTGAGTATTTCTGTCGCTATCATTATTGTGTTGGGGACTTCAAATTTGTTCACCATAGCTATCCTTTCTTTCTCTCATTTATTTTTTTGACTGTTCTTTGCCGCTTACCACGGCAGGTCTGTGCCGTCGGGTGCCATTGCAAGGTCGGCGGCGCTGAGTTCGGTTTGCGGTGCCGACTGCTGCGACGGACGGGTGGGGCGTTGCTGCTGTGGCTGCGAGGGCCGAGACTGCCCCTGTCCGCCACCATTACGGACGGGAGGGGTGGTGGTGAAGGAGAATATGGTAAAGTTAGTATACTCCCTCTGCTTCTCTTTGTCCCAGCGGTTGGTCACGTCGCAGTATTCTATCCAAATACGGTCCTTGGGCTTAAGACTTTGAGACTGTTGGAAAGCGTCGCCCGCAAAGAGAACATAGCCCTTGAAGTCATCTTCCCACTGGTCGGTGAGGATGTTCTTTTTGCTGATGGAGATGCGCCCCTTGTTAGAGCGGCCGCTGCTGCCGGGTAACACCTCCCAAACAGTGGCGCATGCTCCCGCACGAAAACCCATGATTATACCTCCTTTCTATTCGTTATTCTGTGTTTGGGTTTTATTGTCGCCGTCAAGACCGAAGAACGCCTGCATTTTGGAGAGCAGAGCGGTGGCGGTCTCAACGTCGGTGACGCTAAAGAAATCTGCCGAAGGCTTGCCGTTGACACGCACAACGGAACGGATGAGCTTTGTGACATCGGCGCGGTTGGCATCGGTTATGTGCTCGCGGCCTATTTTATCGACCTGGGAGATTATCTCCTTGGCGACGGCGGCCTGTTCCATTTCGGCGGCGGCCTTCTGCTTAGCCCGCCAGTTGTCGGGGTCTTCGTCGGACGTAGAAACCTTGAAGAACTTGAGCAGGAAATATCGGTTACAGTAGGTCAGTCCCGAGCCGAACGCTTGACTCGCATCCTCCTGCTGGCCCACCAACACCCACGGAACGATGAGGTTGTCGCGAGTGTTGTCGAGATTTACCCAGGTATACTGCATCTCGGCGGAAACGACGACCTCGTTTGTGTGCTGGTCAAAGGTGTCCCCACCCTTGGTGGTCTTGGTCTTGACCAAGTGAATAGGTTCGACCTTGACAGTGTCGGGGATTATACTGGGATACACGTCGACCCGATATTGCCTCAAACCTGCCGTAATGCCTGCGAGAATCTCATCCTCACTTACATAGGTATACCCGTAGCCTTTCTTGTTTTTGTGCAAAATTTCAACCTTTTCTCGAATTTTTGCCAATTTTTGTGCCAAATTCATTGACGCAATATCGACGTTGCTCATACTTTGACTGCCTCCTTTAGATAAGTCGCTTCAAGGTCTGCCATGTGTAGCATGACAGCCAGCGGACACTTCTCGAACGCTCTGGTTAGGCTGTAATCGCCGCCCTTAACGGCGCTGTCAAAGCCGCCCATGTGGTGGCGGATGGCGAGTAGCTCATCCGTAGTCAGTTTGACGTAGCCCATTAGGATAATACAGCTTTTTTCACCATGACCAAAAGGGAACTTTTCGTCAATGCTCCACACTTCCTTTTTCTCCCACTGTCCGGTCTCATTGTTTTTGACGTTGCGAGTGTCCTTTTTATAAAAATTGCACTTGCAGATGTCATGGAACAGTGCGACAATGGCCACCGTCTCGTCCGAATACGGATGACTGGCCGCGTTAAGCCTCACAAGACTGTCGTACACGTTTAAGGAGTGTTCGACCAAGCCGCCCTCATAGCAAGAGTGGAACCGACTGCTGGCGGGAGCTGCGAAAAAGTCACTCTCGTCCAACCATTTGTAGAAGGCGTCTATGCCCGGACGGGTTATTTGGCTCTTACAAATTTCCCAAAAACGCTCTTTGCCGGTCAACATTTTTTATTACCTCCGTTACTCAATACTCAGAAAAGAAAAATGCTCCTTTCCTGGCATTATAGTTTTTCCGCATAAAGAAAAAACGTCCCGATTTTTCCCGACAAGAACGGTGTTTTTGGGGGCTCAAACAAATTTTCTAAATTCCGGCAGCCGTTTTTGATGCCTCCGCAGCCTCTGTCATGTTTTGTCATTTATTGACATTCTTACGCAAAGCTTTATTTTTTGCAATAAAAAAAGCGACCCCTTGACGGGGCCGGAGTTTAATCATTTCGTATTGATAAATTACATTATCCGAGGCATCACGGAGGGTGCGGGAACATCGGATGTCAACGGACGTATGTATAGATATTTCCATACCATATAGTCAACATCAAGAGGCGCGATGGCCTGTACGCCGTTGTCGCTATCTGTATATGCGTCCAAGTCTGCCGGAATACCATCAAGCTCGCGTAAAAACGTGCGGTAGAAAACTCCCGATTGGTACACGTCTCTTGGCCGGAGCGCATAAGGACTGTCGTACTGATTTCTAAGCAGGCGAACATTAAATTCACCGGTATTAGCGTCATTATACCATCGCAAAAGGATTTGGCCGTCAGGCTTCTTTTGAGGGTGTCCATAGCGGTTGTACATCCAGTCCGTTGACATTAGGGTTGAAAAGTCAGGGTATGCGTCATCGGGGATTTTCACGGGCCAGCCTTGATATTGTATCTCCATCTTATCAAGATTAACAGCGCCCTCTTCTAAGAGTAGCGCATCACGCATCCTCACGCCCATATATAGAAGCCACAAGTAACAACGAAATAGCACAAACTTAGAACCGGTCTCAACAGGACCAAAGACTTTCCCCATCCTTTTAGAAAGGTCATATGGACTGGCGACATAGCTATTAGAGTTCTCCACAAGACGGCGCTCAAAAGCCTCCTGATTAAATGTCTTAGTCTTCTTCCTTTGTGTCCAATGAACAAAATGTGATAGCAGTTCTGTGTACGCCTGTCTTTTATCAGTCGGCAGACCGTCTCGCCATGCGTCAAGGTCGGACGGCGTAAATTCAGGCAAAGGCTTGTCAATCTTTTCCTCAAAAAAGAACAAGGATAAAAAACATTTTTGTACATCCGGATTGTGCGGGGCGACGTCATTAAGATACTGCCGTCGCCGCCATCTGCTTTGATAGGCCACGTACATGTCCATTTCAAACACACCCCCATTCGTCTGTCCACATTATAACGCATATGGGGCGGGGTTGTCAAGTGCGTGAACAAAAAAATGTTCGGCCCTTACTGGGAGGTTAGTACATTCTGTCATTGTGCGGTGCGCTTCGCGGTAGAATATTAAAAACATGTCTGCCGAAACGGTCTTCTACCACGAGTTGCTGATTTTGACGGCTTATCGACTTAACTCGCGGCATAATGCGCGAGCCATTGGCACTTTCAAGCTCAATGGCCGGAGGATAGTCCGGGTGAATATAAGCTCCGCTGTATACTATTCCATCGCACTCAAGCATAACACTATTCAGTTTTGCGATTTTTAATAAAACGTCTCTCATTCTTGGCCCCCACAGCAAACATTTGTTCGTATTATGTGTTTATTATAGCACCCTGTAAGGCAAAAGTCAACATGTTTTTGTGAAAATTTTCTTGTACATTTAACTCGAAATATTCGTTACATAAAACATCAGGATTGGGCATAGACCCTCCCCGCACCAATGTGACGCGGGGAGAGCCGAGCATCTGCTACAATTGAGCATTTTACCTCATTCCACGAGGCTTTGGATGGATTATGTCGTCGATAAACGCCCAAATTATATATGCGATACCGGCGAAAATCCACAGAAACTCTCCAATTATGCCCACAATTATCACCCCCTTTCTCAGCTCGCCCAAGCATATCAACAGTCACTCATCGCGCACTTTCTCACACCACCAGGGCAAATACTGAAATGCCAAGTCGTACATGGGACGGCCTGTCACTTGGTCGCGGAATATCGCAGGTCGAACGAGGAGCACTCCGTCGTCAAGGCTTCTACGTACAAGCGCCTTTGTTTTTGGCGTGACGAAGATATACATATCAGACTCGTGATGGTAAATATCAGCCACGGGATAGCCTTCTGCAACGAGGCGGTCATAGAAAGTTTCTTTGCTGGTTACCGTTTCTTTAGGCGCTTTCACTTATGGTAGCCTCCTCTCGCTCGTCATGCCATTGTAGTCCACGCTCTTTGTAGAGCGACTCCCATATCTCGTTATAGAACGAAAAGCCTGCCCCGTCAACACCGAAGCAGTAACCCAAGTCCTCGATATCATAAATACGGAGCCCGTGGGTCGCCATTATCGCAAGACCTCCGCTCTCCAGCCACCAATCATCGACACTGTCGCCGAAGGTCCACATGGTGCCCCACATGGGCAAATCGTCATCACGGATTACCTCGAAATTTTCCTCGGTGAATTGCATCTCGTCGCCCCCGTCCAGCTCAATGGTGTAAAGCGTGTCCGTACCGCCCTCGTCAATCGCGTTGACAATAACACCGCCTTGAGCCTCGCTGTACACATACACCCTGTCGCCAACAACAGCGGGCGTAAGCTCCTCCCATGTGCCAACGCCATCCCTTATTAGGCGGGCAACAACCGCCCGCGGGATGGCGTTCCACTCGCCAACCCATTTTTCCGCAGCTTCTCTGATTGTCATACCGTTTCCTCCCTTACATCTGATTTTGCGACTTCGACGTCAAGCGCGTCCTTCCCTGTGCCCTCGTCGATGGCCGGCTCTAAGGGACACCAAGCCGCGACGAAAAACAAGCAGCGGTTGTCATACTCTTTTCCCAGCCCCCGCATGGTGTGTAGCCATGGACGTGGCGTGTCGAAAGCAACAAGGTATGCCCCCGCGAAGTCGGGACCTGTGTCTATGGTCTCTATAACCGTACCAACATCGCGGTCTTTGATGAGATGGTACTCCGCATCGGTGACTATCGTGTCTTTGTTCGCAACATAAACCCTATCGCCTACTTTAAATTTCATTTTTGTACCGCCTTTCGCGCTTTGAGTTCACAAAAAAAGAGACGGCTCAATACCGTCTCTATGGGTAGTAATTATTACTGGCCGCCACCGGGCTCCACGGCGCAACGAATATCGGGGATTGTGATTGAAATGCAAACGCTGCCGTCAGCTCTGGAGTCTATAGTTATGGCTGAAGCGTGAAGCATCAATACCTTAAAGGCAGCCAGCTCCTCGGGAGTTGCGGGGTCGAATACTGGAACCTTGACGGTTATTCCGCCGTTCTCCCCCATGGTCTCCACCTCGCACTCGCCGCCAACCTGGGCCACCATGTGGCGCATATAGTTGGCCATGTCGTTAAAAAGCTGGGTGCGACGCTCGTCAGTTACCATGACAGCGGATTGCAGTTTTTCCTCGTATGCGTTGAGCAGTTCCGCAAAACGCCTAACCAGTTCGTCGTCGTTCATGCCTTACCCTCCTTTACCGCAGGATTTTAAACACATCAGATACGACAAGACTGACCACTATTTGGCCAGGGTCGTATGCGGGCTCTACCGTAAGGCGGGCGTCGTGTTGATATTGACCGTCCAGCCCCGCAAGCAGGTGCGTCACGGGGTCCGCCTTGAAACCATCGCACCACACGTGTAGCTCACAGCGGCTCCACATGGCCCCGTCCTCTTGAGCCTTGTTACCCGTAGGCGGGTCTACCCTTGAAACTCCCTCGCAGCACTCAAGAACAGACTCGACCGCCTGAAGATAGAACTCGTACTTGTCCGGGTCGACGACCGATACGTGTTCGGCTTTCTCCCAAGCCTCGATTTTGGCGGCCAAGTCCTTAATGTACTTATCACTTGCAAATTCATTCATCGGTCATCACACCTTTGCCATTTCGAATAAGTGGGGCACAGTCAGCATTATATTCACTTTGCCTTCCTCGTATGCGGGAGCCACGGCCAACATAACCTGCTGGTGGGCCGCTTCTGTGAATAACAGACCGATGTCCTCAGACTCCATGGAGTCGCAGACAATCGTGATGGATGCGCCTCCCCATATTTTGTCTTTGTCGTTCACAACCTCCATACTGCTTACGCCGTCACAACATTCGACGAGTCTGCCGGCCAAGGAGCAAAACACGTGTACGGCCGCTCTGTTCACCGTCACGGGTCGAACCCCATGCTCCAGCTCCTCAATCATGTCCGCAAGCCTCCGCATGATTTCATCCTCGTTTCCCATTTAAATGCACCTCCTAAATTCTTGGCATAAAATTTTCTACGCCCTTATGTGTATTGTACCACATTTTTCCGCAGATTTCAAGATAGTTTCTCACATTTTTGCGCAGAGGCGTCCTCCTCGTACATTTCACCGACGAAGCGTGTCGCTTTACCACCTAAGTTCAAAGTCCTATAGGCGTTCTCTATCTCATCCTGCGTGATACCGATGTAGTCTAAGGTCTGCTCCACGGACGAGTGCCCGAGTATCTTTTGGAGCAGAAGCAGTTTGCGCGGGTCGTTGTGGGAGGCAAGCATTTGATGATAAGCAAATGTCTTGCGCAGAGTGTGAGTGGACATCTTTATCCCCAGCCCTAAATCATCGTTGATTTTCTTAAGTATACGGCATACCGACTGACGGGTCAGGTGACTGCCCTGATACCAATTGCTGCCCTCTTTATACTTTTTGTTGTTACTTTCGCTCGTGAACATATAATCCGAAAGTTTGACGCCAGGCGTGTTCTCAAGATATAGAACCACGGCCCATATTACAGAGTCGTTGATGGTAATATAGCGGTTTTTCTTGCGTTTACGGGTGTTCCGCGTCTTTTTCTCCCAAACTGGGAACGAGTCCTTAAACTCCATGTAGCTACGGTCCGGCCCGCTACTGCTTATCAAATCGGAAAAGCGCAGCGCCAACAGGTCGCTGATTCGCAGACCGAAGTTAATGCCAACAATGAACAGCATATTATCTCTATATCGCTCCATGCTAATTAAATACTGCGATATCAATTCGATTACACGAGCACTTTTGATTGGCTCGGAGGTGTGGTCCTCGGCAAGCTCATTTTCGTCTACCGGTTCAGCGTTCTCAATCAATCCGCCACCAATACGTCGCTCATTTGGAATTTGACGTAAAATCTTATGGGTCTTGAAATCAACTATCTTAGTCATAATCAGACCTCCTCTGCATTGTTAGAATGTCGGGTCATAATCTATACTTGCGGCTTCTTCTTCGTCCTTCTCCTTCTTTATCATCATATCTACAGCGGCGTTTACGGCTGCGGTACTGTCAAGGCTATCAAGCGGTATTTCCAAGACCAGTTTGCACGGATAATACCCGTCGTCTGCCTGCTCGCCATAACGATTGCCAGGCTGTGGGTCGTGTTGCCAGCCGAGCCAAAATTCCAAATTATTAGTGTCGAGGTTGATTATATAAGCATACTCGCAGAAAAGCGAATCTTCGATAAAAAGGTGGTCGTCAATCATGTAAACCACCCCGTGCCCGTCCGCCACCTCCTTGGTTAGAAGCAAATCTCCTTGGAGTTTGCGCAGAAGGCAATACCAATCGTGCGTGCCCTGCTCGCCGACGCTACCATCATACAGTCCTGCGTTGAGACACAGCAACACCTGCTCCTGGGTCGGAAGTGCCCCTTCATTTACGAGCAATATCTGGTCATACAATTTGGACATATCCTCAATCGAGGTCGTGGCGCAAAATTCCACTATGCTTTTCCCTAAGCATCGGGGGTAGCTGTCGCAATGATTATAGCACGTCTTATCCACCCCGTTTTTTCTGAGTCCATACAATCCTCTTGTGCTCATTATAAATACCTCCTTAAAAGCCGTGCGTCACTATATACCTCCGCATTGCCGTACACGTTCGCATTACCGTAGACCCATGCGTCACTATGTACCCTCGCATTGCCGTGCACCCATGCGCTCCCAAAAACCTGCGCTTGATTACACACCTCTGCGCGACCAAAAACCTGGGCGCTATCATATACGCGCGCGTTTTCGCTGACACACGCAGTAGCAAAAACTTTGGCGTTGTCGCACACCTCAGCACAATCACAAACTATAGCGTTATCACGCACCCGCGCATTGCCAAGCACCCTTGCGCTATCGTAAACCCAAGCGAGGCCATGATGCGATAAATTTTTTTCCTTTTCGATAAAGCCGCCCAGGTCGCCCTTGTCTACGCGACCAAAATCTCTTACGGCCCTAATACGGTGCAGGGTTCGACCGTAGAGCCTAATCGTTTCGTCTGTCAATTCGTACTTTCGTCGGCCCATTTTTCTTATGCCCCCTTTTCTTTTGCTCTGCGGATTGCGTCCTTTTCCACGCCCTGCAAATTCCCCTTTCGTTCATAGGTATCAACTTAAACATTACAATCGTCCATGGCTACCATCTTTACTTCCTCGACCGCCTCCGTCATTGTATCGGCAGAAAACAAAAAGACCCCATCGCCGTAAACCTCGATGTGGCCGTTCACGTTTATGTACTTGATAGTCACCATACTGCCTCCTTCCTGCATTATATTTTTTCCGCATGAAATAAATTGTGCGCGTTTATTTCCGACGGCAAAGGGATTTTTGCGGTGAGGATCTTATTCTCTAAATTCCGCTCATGAGTACACCAATCACACTTGTTCATGTCAGCACATTTCATCTTCCATTCTGTATTTTGTAAGAATGACAAGACCTTTTGATTTATCAGCGAAAATTTCCAGGGGGTCATTATCTTCAATGCCGAGGTCGTTTCTTATATTCTTTGGAATGACAAGTCGTCCCTGGTCGTCTATGCAGCGTATTATGCCAGTCGGTTGCATGCCAACCCCCTCTGCCTTGGATGTATACTAAAAAAGTAGACAAGAAAAAGGAAATATGTTAAAATAGAAAACAAGAGAGGAGAAATACTATGT
>CANPZO010000005.1 GCA_947589005.1 uncultured Clostridia bacterium
GAGGAGCAGCAGAGCGAGCGATGCAACGCACCCCCGGGGTCCCCGCAAAGCCGCAGGCTTTGTGGGGAAAAGGAGGAGCAGCAGAGCGAGCGATGCAACGCACCCCCGGGGTCCCCGCAAAGCCGCAGGCTTTGTGGGGAAAAGGAGGAACAGCGGCGCGAGCCATTGTTCCGATTTTCAAAAGAAAATCGGAACAAGCGATGCAACGCTTGTTCCGACGCTGTGGTGACCCCACGGGGAGCATAAGCGAACCCTCCGCCCCGGCCAAGGCAGCGGCGTCCATAACTATGCCCCGCTCGACGTTGTTGTATTTGCCGGAATAATTAAACACGATACGGATGCGGTCATCCCACAGGTGAACCGCCGACACATAGGTTTCAATCACCTTGCGGCGGAATTCCGGATCATCGGGATCGCCGTCCCGGAACTGCTTCATCCAGAACGGAATGAAGGCCCGGTCGATTTTCGTCAAGGACGCTTCTTCCAGGGTGACGGCGTCCCGCAGCTCGGAGGCCTCGGCTTCCAAGCGTTCAAGGGCCTGTTTCGTGGATATGGTAACGATACCGGCCTCAATAGCCTTGATGATATTGTCGGTGGCCTTTTTGTTTTCAGATAGGCGTTCACGCAGGGCCAGCAGCTGGGCGGAATTGGCCGCCCGGTTTTGATAGTCGATAACCCGATCAGCGACCCACTGGATAACATCGTCCTGCAAAATGTAATCCAGAGTAGTTTTTACCACCAGCCGTTCAATCCAGTCCCGGGCCACGGACTGCTTCGTGCAGCCATCGTCCCGGCGCTTTTTTTGGCAAACATAGTAATAATATTTTTCGCCGTGACGTCCGGTCCCGGACATACCCACCATCGGACAGCTGCAGGGACCGCAAAACAGCTTCCCGGTCAACAGGTAATCCCCGTTTTCACGGTGGCGGCCCTGGGGATTTTTTTTCGATTTCAACCGTTTTTGCACCTGAAGGAACAGGGTCTTGTCGATGATCGCAGGGACGCCGCCCTCGATGCGAATATCGGCATAGGTATAAACGCCGATATATGCCTCGTTGCGCAGCATACGCTGAAAGGAACTGCGGCCCCATTTGCCCCCGGTTTTCGTCGGGATATTCCGCCCGTTCAGGTCCCGGCATATATCTTGAAACGGGACGCCCTGCGCTACTTTGCGGAATATTTCACGGGCAATGTCGGCCTCGGCATCGCTGACGGCGAAGCGACCGTCCTCGCCCTTTTTGTACCCATAGGGAATATGCTGGCCGCCGTTCACCTTGCACTGCATGGCGTTATAACGCATACCCCGCTTCACGTTTTGTGACAGGTTGGCGCTGTAATATTCCGCCGACCCTTCCAGGATAGACTCCAGCAAAATGCCCTCCGGCCCCTCGGAGATATTTTCCTTGGCATATTTGACCGTGACCCCGTATTTACGCAGCTGATATTTGTATGTGGCGCTGTCATAACGATTACGGGCGAAACGGTCGACCTTCCAGGTAACAACATATTTCCAGCGCCCCCGAGCGGCGTCCTTCAGCATTTGCTGAAACTGGGGACGCTTGTCGTTGGTGCCGGACAGGTGCCGGTCGGCATAGACCTTGACGATACGTAAATTATTTAATTTGCAATATGCCTCTATATCGGCGACCTGCTGTTCAATCGACACGTCCCGCTGGGCATGGGAGGAGTAACGGGCATATACAACGCAATCCTGCATTTGGTCGGGATTATTTTTCAATTTAATCACCTCGTCATTCTTCAATGCAATTCGCCCTAAGATATTCTTCGGCAATCTCATACGCTTTCAATTTTTTCAATGGTAGACATTTATTCAGCGGTAACAATTCAGCCGAATAATGGGACAGCGAACGCAAGAAAACTTTGTCTTCCGAATGGTGTTCGGCGAAAGTATAGAACATATTTCTTTCGCTCTGCGCGGCGTCTTCCAGAAAAAGACAACGTTGATTATATATGTCGCACCATACGCGCATACAGAAAAAGGCCGTCCGTTCAAAATCAGAAATATAAATATAATAAAGTTCGCTCACGTCTTCCATACAGGCATACGCCGGGACATAGATATTTTTATCTATAAGGTATGTAATATATTTCTTTGGGGCCGACGATGGGGCTAAGGGCTTCCCCTTTTCAAAACGGTCAAGGAAAAGAGAAGCGTCACTTTTCGAGGCGTCATCAGGAAAGATAATACCTACCTTTTGAGCATAGGAAATCTGGTTTTCGGTTGGAGGGTAAATCGGTTCGGCATTAATTTCGTATGGCGGCAGCAATCCGCTCTTTTTTTGAACCTTTTCTGCCGGTGAGCCGGCAGCGGCAACAACCTTGACAGTCTTCATATGATTTGTTTCGGGATTTTTGCCCGTTACCGAATAGAATTCGCAGGTTATTTCATTCTTTTTCGCACGTATAACTTCCGGCTTCACAAGGGGCTTGTCCGCCGGCTCGGGGTTCCGATTGATTTTTTTCAAAAACGGCTTGGGGTCGATCAGATGGTTATCAATGGCAATCCTATACATATGCTTGCAGGGCAGACCGCGCCGACAAAAATCTTCGCAGGTGCAATCCGAGAAAGTAGTTTTGTATACCTGCCCCGATGTTCCAAGAACATCAAACACGCCATCTTTAAATGATAGAACCCGGATATTTGGTGCCATAGCGCGGTTCATACGCCACGCCTGATCGGTTGACATATGAACCGAATCGTCCCACGTGGACCAAGACGTCACAGCGGCCTGCCGCGCTGCGGCATCCAAAGAAACGCCTGATTTGTTGCGCCGAAAATATCGCACGAAAAAAACAATCTCGACAAAGATAATCACCAGAATAATTAATATGTACAATTAAATCAGACCCTTCATAATAACAGCGGGAGCCTGTCCAATTCGGACGGGCTCCCGCTGTTTTGATTTCGACATCACAGGGGAACCCTCCGCCATTTATATTCGTTTGTGGTGCCTGATCTTCCAAATTAGGAGACTCCGGACTTGTCCTCCGTGTCTTTTTCAATACCGATTTGGCGATCCAACTCGGCGTGCAGCTCTTCCGGCGACATATTCGGCCATGCCGGAGCGGTCGCTGGCACATCGTCTGCAGCCAACGCAGCGGATACTTCGGTTACATAGTTTAATATTTCCTGACGGACAGCGGGTGGAAGATTGACGAACTTTTCGATGAGAATATATTCGCCATGGGTCAGCTTTTTTTCGGCAGCCAAGGCTTCCAGCGCTGATGTTGCGTCGGGGGCGAATATTTCCCCGTTGCCGGTGCGCAACCATTCTTCACGGACATGAAATTCGCGACACATCAACGCCACCACAGAATCAGCAGGGATGTTCCTCCCGACCTCATAATTTGCGACGGCACCTCGTTTAATTCCAAGTCTTGAGGCAAATTTGTCTTGGGTTAAGTGCAAAATTTCCCTCAGATGTTTTATTCTTTCATCCACGTAAATCACCTCTTGTAACTATATTATACCATCAGATTTTTCTTTTGTCAAGAAAAATTTGCAACAAAATCACAAAAAAGGTATTGACAAATGTGTTTTTGTGACGTATAATAGTAACAGAAACACAAACGGAGGTGTTAATATGACAGAAAGCAAAGAAAAAACTTACACGCCTGAGCAGATGCAAGACGCCAAAAAAATGGCCGAAGCCTTGACTGGAATCGCTGACACCAAGCGCGCTACTTTCGCCCTAATGGTAGACGCCATGCTGATCGGCGCTCAGTTGGCGGAAAAGGGCTTCAGCGCCGACAGCGGTGCAACAGCCTAAAAAGGAGCGATGGAGACATGGCAAAAAAAATGACCACGGTGCTGCTGACGCCACCGGAGCAAATGCCCCGCCTGGACGTCAGCCAGATACCGGACTACGTGGCGGAAAACTTCGCCCAGGCCGTCTATGAATCGATCCGGAGGGTCTACAATGACCCGAAGGTACAGGCGGACTTCCGGCGCTGGAAAGCGGAACAGGCCCAGCAGCAAATGGAAAGTGGGGTGACAACAACGTGAGCGATCAGGAAAAAATCCTTGAGGCACTGGCCAACCTGTCGGCATCAATGACAAAGGGCTTCGAGGACATGGGCGCACGGTTCGAGGAAATAGAAAACCGCCTCGGAAATCAGGAGCGCAAAACAAGAAAAACGGCGCAGAGACAAGTCCTTCAGGAAAAGGAAATCCAGGAATTGAAAGACATAGTTTATAAGATGGCCGAGACCCAGCCATACATGGAAAGGCCGGGCGGCGTTGCCATACGCAAGGAGCCCGCATACAGGGCCTTCGCAAAGCGGGGCATCGGCAAAGTAACAGCCATGCGGGCCTTGCGTGACGCCGGGACAATTATGACCGACTGCGAGGGGCACAACACCTGCGTCATATACCTCGATGGCCAGTATGAACGGGTCATCGTAGTCAAAATGTGAAAAAAGGAAGGAGTAACGCACAATGACCAAAGAGCAACTACTCGAAAAAATCGAGCACATCAAAGACGTTATACAGACATACCCGGACGACACGGAAATTCTGGGCATTGATATCAACGGCTGCCTCGGAACATCCAACATCCACGTCTACAACAACATCGACAAGATCGCAGTGAAAAACAACGCCACAACGGTCGCAAGGCTGCTGGTTAGAAACGCCGAAGACAATAACGACACATGGCGTGAACACGACATAGCGCACGCCAACGGGGTGTATACATTCAGTCTCGAACGGCTTCCCGGTGAGGGGGCGACAGCGGAATGAAGATGGCATTACAGGGCAGCGCCCTGAAGATCATCGAGGCCGACAACGTCCAGTTTGCGGTGATCAAAAGCTGGGGCAAGATGCGGTGGAACCGTTCACAGAAACAGCTCGAGGGGACAGCCGACATGGAACTGCTGGACAAGCTGGCCGGAATAGTGCGGCTGCCCCCGGCAATAGAGGAACGCCGGGCAGAGCTGCACCGAGTACAGGATGCGGTGGACCGTGAGCGGGTCAACCCCGAACCGGCGCCGATGTACCAATACCCCGTGAAGCTGCCGTTATACCGACACCAGATCAGGGGCGCAAACATGGCCCTGCTGACGTTCGGGATGATTGAACCGGCGAGGGAGGCGCAGCAATGAACCTGACAGACATAATCGACCAGCTGGGCAGCCTCAAGCGGAGCAGCGAGGCGTTCGCCGATGCGGACCCGGAGGATGAACTGTGGGCGGCGGACATTGACGCCCTGAACGGTTCAACCGAAATACTGACGGTCCTTCGGGACGCCAAGATCGGGACCGCCGACGACCTGAAGGACGTTCTCGAAGATTACCGGCAACAGGCCGACCAGCTCCGGGAGCTGCAAAGAAAATTCACCAAGGCCGCCAAGCCAACGAGAAAGGGCGACATCTGGGTCTGTCCGGAATGCGGCCACAGAATAACGCCAAACCACGGCTTCTGCCACTGGTGCGGCAAGAAATTGGGAGGATGGTAAAAATGCTGAAAAAATTACATAGGGCCCTAAAAGACGAGGAAAGCGTGAACCTGCTCAAGGCCATAGTAATGATCATTGTAATGACAATTGGGCTGCGGGGCTTCGAGGCAGCCGCCGCCAGCGGATACTTCGGGGCGGGGCTTTGCATGGCATACGCCCTGAAAATGATTTTATACGTAGCGAGGGGCATCGGCCCCCTGGAGGACGAAGACGATGAAAACTGACAAGAAACCCCGGAAAACGACTTTGTCGGACCAGCTGAAACAGGTAACGATTTTGTCAAACCAATTAAAACTGACCGAAATGGCCATAGACGCAATCGACCTGCTTATGGGCATGGTGCAGCTCAGCCGTGAAACAGTATATATGGTGCTCGGCGAGCCGGAAGAGTTGAAACCGGAAGAGGCAAACGAAATGCCGCCGCTCGCAGAAAGCCTCACGGCACAACTCGCAGCACAAAACGAGGACACCGACGCCGCCAACAAGCCCGAAAAGGTCGACCCCCCCGAAGCCAAAAAGGCGACCGGCACCTGCCCCGTTTGCGGAAAAGAGTTTTTAAAACAGGGCAAACAAAAATACTGTTCGCCCGAGTGTACAAAAGAGGGCAAAAGAAACCAGCAGCGGGAATACAGAAAAAAGAAAGCAATAGAGGCCGCCACCGAGGCCAAGCAGATCGAAGACCTGACGGCGCCCCTCACCGAGCACAGCGAAAAATTGAGCATAGCGGAATGCCAGCGGATAGACCGGGAGCATGGCGTGAGCTATGGCGACGGCGAGCAGCTGGGGCTGCATAGGAAGTGATATTATGGGATACCACGAAAAAATGCACACATACAAATGCCAGCGATGCGGCGGGGAATTCCAGTCTACAGGATATAACGCCTCATACTGCGGACCCTGCCGGGCTGTAATGGCCAGGGAACGCAGCGCCGCCAGTTACGCCCGGCGCCGGGCCAAGGTGTTGCAGCTTTCCAGCGATAACCGGGACCCCAGGGCGACGGACGCAAACCGCTGCGAATTGTGCAGCTGCTTCGGGAATACAGGCCTCGGATCGTGCGGGGTACTTTCGGACAGCCACTTCAACCACACCTGCCCCTTCTTCAAAACGAAAGAAAAGTTTGAAGCGGATCACGCCAAGAGCATGGAACGGCTAAGACAGCGGGGCCGGATAGATCTGATCGCCAAGTATGTGCCGCCAAAGGTGCAAGCCGGCACCGAAAAATAAAACAGACGGGAAGGATGAAACATGAGCGAAAGAAGTTTTACATGGCGCACCCACAGAATAGCCATTGATTTTGACGGCTGCATCTGTGAGAACGCCTGGCCGGAAATCGGCCCGCCAAACTGGACCGTGATCAGGGAGGCAAAGGCTCGCCGGGAGGCGGGGGCCTGCCTGATATTGTGGACCTGCAGGGAGGGCGACAGCCTGAAAGAGGCGGTGGAAGCCTGTCGGGGCTGGGGCCTGGAATTTGACGCCATAAACGAAAACCCAAAATATTTCATAGATCAGTGGGGCACCGACCCCCGAAAGGTCGGCGCCGACGAATACTGGGACGACAGGTCGGTATATGTGGCGGCCAAGCGGGCACTGATCCGAAACCTCCACGGCAAGACCGTGGAGCTGCGCAGCCACGACCGCATCCGTGAATTTATAAATAACGCATTGGAACCGACGCTCCGCCACGCAATGCAGGGAGGAGCGGGGCGGCAGCTCTGGCCGCTGCTGCAGGAATGCCGGGACAACCTGGAGCAGCTACTCGACGAGGCGACGGCCCCGGTGGAGGGAGGCGCCGACGAATGACGGACCAAAACAAAGGCTTCGGCTTGCTGTTTGAAATGGGCTGCGGCAAAACCCTGACGGCCATCGCCGTGGCCGGGGCCGCCTATAAGATGGGCAAGGTCAGGCGGCTGCTGATAGTGGCGCCGACATCGGTCTGCGCAGTATGGCCGAAAGAATTCCAGGATTACGCAGCATTCCCCTATACAATAAGAACCCTGCTGGGGGAAAAGGGCAAGCGCCTGAAGGACCTGGGCGACCTGGTAAATTTCCCATACCCGCACCTCAAGGTGGCCGTGATAAACTACGAATCCACCTGGCGGGACGGCATCTTCGAGGCCCTGGTCGATTTTAACGCCGACATGATAATCGCCGACGAAAGCCAGAGGATCAAAACCCACGACAGCGAGCAAAGCAAGGCCATGCACCAGCTGGGCGACAAGGCCCGCTACAAAATGATACTGTCGGGGACGCCGGTGCAAAACGAGGCGGTGGACATTTTCAGCCAGTACCGGTTTTTAGACCCTACGATTTACGGATACAATTTTTACGCTTTCCGGAACCGCTATGCGGTGATGGGGGGCTTCAACAGAAAACAGATCGTGAAGTATAGAGACCTCGACCAACTGATACAGAAAGAACACTCCATCGCATACAGGGTGACGAAGGAAGAGGCGCTGGACCTGCCGGAACAAACCTTCGAGAATAGATATATAACGCTGTCACCCAAAGAGCGAAACATTTACAACCACCTGAAGCGGGACGGCTTCACCGAACTGACGGACAGCGGGACCATAACGGCGACAACAGTCTTGACGAAGCTGCTCCGGCTGCAGCAATTCACCGGGGGATTTTTAGTAGAAGACGAAGCCGCCCAGCCAAAGCAGGTCAGCACCGGCAAGCTGGACGCCCTGGCGGATATACTGCAGGACTACGTGATTGAGAGCAAAAAAAAGCTGGTCATCTTCGCCCGCTTCCTGGCAGAGGTCCACGCCATAGAGGCCCTGTGCGGAAAAATGCTGAACAAGCACGGCATGAAAGCCGTGGCCATATACGGCGAGATCAAAAAGGAAGACCGGGGCGCCATAGTACAGCAGTTTCAGACCGACCCGAAAACAACGGTGTTCATCGGACAGATAGACACGGCTGGAACCGGCATAACCCTGACGGCGGCCGACACCTGCGTTTATTACAGCGTAAACTTCAACTATGCGGCATACAGTCAAAGCCTGAGCCGCATTCACAGAATCGGACAGCGGCACCCCTGCACATATATCCACCTGGTAGTGGAAAAATCAGTGGACACCGATATCCTAAAATCACTGTCCAAAAAAGAAGACTTAGCCAAAGCCGTCGTGGATGACTGGCGGCAATTTTTCACCGAATAGCTGAACCGCCCTCCGGGGCTTTTCAGATAAAAATCTTAAAGAAAGGATGACGCACAATGACCCTGCTTGACATGGTAGAAAATTACCAGGAGCTCCTCGTCGAGAAAGACCGGCTGGCCGAGCTCGCCAAGGAAAACAGCGCCGCCATAGAAGCGGCAAAAGAAAAGCTGTCCCAGCAGATGGTGGACGATGACTGCCAGAGGATATCCCACGGCGGTTACAGCTTCAGCCTGACGCAGAAGACGGCATACAGCAAACGGTCGGAGGCCGACCTCGCCGAAGCCGGGGTGAACTTTCTTGACCGGTTGCGGGAGGAAGGGCTCGGCGACCTGATCGTGGAGACGGTCAATCCCCGAACGCTGCAATCAGCGATGACCGCATACGTTGAAGAACACGGCGAACTGACCGAAGGACTGGAGGAAGTGATCAAGTCCTACGAGTACACCGACATCAACCGCAGAAAAGAAACCAAGAAAACAGGAGGCAAAAAAGCATGAGTAAGAAACAGTACACGCAACTGACAGCCAGCGCCAACGGCGAGCTGGCAAGAGAAATTCAGGAAATAACCTCGGACGCAATCACACAGGCCATGGATGCGATCACATCCTCGGAGCCGGAACCGTCAAGCATACATAACCGCCATGAGGCTTACGGCGTGGCGGCGGAGCACTACTCCAAAATGCTGGCCGTGACCAAAAGCATCGGCAAAGACCTTGATGGGCTGCTGAGCACACTCCCCCGCCCCAAGTATTCGGCGGTGGAAGCCATGTCCTCGGTAGTAAACGGGGTTATGGCCCTGGCTGATGCGGCAATAGAAGCAGCGGCACAATTCCGGCGCACCCTGTCCGACCTCTACGAGGTGGAAGAACAGGGCCACGAGGAACCGGCAGAATACGAACAGGCCAGCCTTGACGATAGCTTCGACGAAGCGCCCGCCAACGAAGAAGAAGAATAAAAACAGGAGGATATAACAATGACTAAGAAGAACGAAACAGCCCTCGCCCCGGTGGACAGCTTCGCAATCGCCAACCGCTATGAGGGCATGGACCCCGAACTGCTGGACGAGCTGAAGGACCAGCTGGACGATCTGGACGATGACGGCAGCATTGACTGCCGGACAATAAAAATCCCTGCCGGAGGCGGCACAAGTTTTGAAGTACAGAACGGCAACGGCGACGACACCGATCCGGCCAAGACCATAGACGCTGTAATAATTTTCACCCACCGGCTGAACGGATATTGGCCGAAAAGCCTCGGCGACGGCGACGGCGAAGACAAAATACCGGCCTGTTCCAGCATGGACGGCAAGACCGGCGTATGCAGAGAGACCGGCGAGGTGCGGTCTTGCGAGAACTGCCCCTTTAATGAATACGGCACAGCCATCGACAACCGGGGCGACTTGGGCCGGGGCAAAGCCTGTAAAAATATGCGCCGCCTATACTTAATGCAGGACGGCGACCCCAACTTTTATCTGCTGTCCATACCGCCCACGTCCATCAGGGACGTGAACAAGCAGCTGAAAAAGATAATCAGCGCCGGGAATCCATACACCAGCCTGATCGTTACGCTTCGCCTGGAGAAAACCGCCAACCAGGGCGGCCTGCCATACAGCAAAGTGGTGATCGAACAAAAGGGACTGCTGCCCCCCGAGGCAGCGGCCAAGGCGCTGATCATGCGCCGCCAGATAAAGGAGCAGTACAAGGACATGGCGATCACCCTTGACGATTACACATCCGCACCGGCGCAGGAAGCAGCCGTCCACCAGCAGACACCTTCCCCCGACGCAGCGCCCGAAGCGCCCGAATTCGTGGAGGCCGTGCCGATGAGCGACAGCGATCTCCCGCTATAAATAAAACGGCGTGGGGCGCCTGAAACATGGCGCCCCACACAAAATAAAGGTGGTGGTGAAACGTGGCGGCGAGAGAACAAGTCAACCTTGACCGGCTGGTGAATTACCGTGAAGAATACACATCGGTCATACAGAAACACAAAATCACCGGGGACAACCTGATCGGCCTGTGCCCGTTCCACGAGGACAACAAGGACAGCTTCTCGGTGGATCTGAAAACGGGACAGTGGCACTGCTTCGCCGAGGACGAGGGCGGCAACTTCGTTTCCTTCTGGGCCCGGCTATACAACATGGACACCAAGGACGCCTACAAGGCGATACTTGAGAAATACGGCGTCTGGGACAGCGGGGCGGTGGAAAAGCCAAAGACGAAAACCGCCCTCGCACCCTATACCGTTAAACAATATTGTTGGGAAAAACACCTGCCCCCGGATTTCATTGAACAGGTCTGTCATGTGACCACGGCCAAAGAGCGGGACGGCACGACATACCTGCGCATCCCCTATTTGGACGAAGACGGGCAGGAAGCTACGTTTAGGAAGCGTTTCGGCAACAAGGAGTTCCGCTGGCGGAAAAATTCTACCGGAAAGATTTGTCTATACGGGGCTTGGCGGCTGCCGGAGTTCCGCCGGGGCGGCTGGGTGGTAATGGTCGAAGGTGAAAGCGACACGCAAAGTCTGTGGCTGATGGACATCCCCGCTCTTGGCGTGGCCGGGGCGTCCATGTTCAAACCGGAACAGGCGGCGGCCCTGCAAGACATGAAGGTGTACATACATCAGGAACCGGATCGGGGCGGCGAGACGTTTTTCAACAAGGTAACGAAGGGCCTCCGGGACGGCGGCTTCATCGGCACGGCGCACCGTTGGACCTGTGGACGGATGGGCGTGAAGGACCCGTCCGAGCTGTACATGAAACACGGCAAGACCGAGGCGGCCCGAATGATAACCGAGGCCCTCAAGGGCGCCGAACCCGTGGACCTGAACAAGGAACAAATACCGGAATCAATAACCGGGGCACCGATAAACCTCCGCCAGCCGGAGGGCTGGGTCTATTCGGAAAAGGGCATCAGCCAAATCGACGAAAAGAAATTCACGCCGACAAACATCTGCCGAACGCCGATAATACTGACACAGCGGCTGAAAAGCATTGAGACCGGCGAGGAGAAAATCGAAGTGGCCTTTAAGCGGGACGATCAGTGGCACACTGCCATATACCCTCGGTCAACGATTTTTTCAAATAGGAGTATAACCGTATTGGCAGACCTGGGCTGCACCATCACCAGCGAAAACGCCAAAAAGGTGGTGGGCTTCCTGGGGGCGCTGGAAGCTGAAAACATAGATGTAATACCCAAGGCCGACGCAGCCTCAACCTTCGGATGGCAGCCGGGAAAGCGTTTCATACCCGGACACGATAAGGACATAGTCCTGGACATCGACCCATCACAGCGGGGAATGGCAGCGGCGTACTGCCAAAACGGGACCATGGAAAACTGGATCGACCACATGGCGGCACACCGGGCAAGGGACAAATTCAGGTTTATATTGGCGGCCAGCTTCGCCGCCCCGCTGCTAAGAATCGTGAAGCAAAGAATATTTTTTGTATACAACTGGGGCGGCTCCAAGGGCGGAAAGACCGCAGCGCTGAAAGCGGCCCTCTCCGCCTGGGGCGACCCGGAGCGGCTGATGGTAAATTTCAACGCCACCCAGGTGGGCCTTGAGCGGACAGCGGGATTTTACTGCGACCTGCCGCTGGGCATAGACGAACGCCAGCTGGCGGGCAACAACCAGGGAACGCTGGAAAAAATCGTTTATATGATAGCATCCGGCACCGGAAAAATACGTGGCGCCAAGGGCGGCGGCATTCAGGCCATCCAACAGTGGCGCACCGTGGCCATCGCCACCGGCGAGGAACCACTAAGCACGGACACAACGCAGACGGGCGTCAGCACCCGTGTGCTGGAAATATACGGCGCTCCTTTTGACGACGAACAGGACGCCGGGCTAATGCACCAACAGGCGGCGAGCGACTGCGGCTGGGCCGGACCCGCATTCATCGAAAAAATAATAGGCCTGGACGAACGGGCAATCTGCGACGCCTACGACGATATGCAGCTTCACGTCCGGGATTTCAGCGAGGGAAAAAACGGCTCGCACATTTCCGGCATAGCGGCGGTGGCCCTGGCCGACGCCATGATCGACAGCTGGTTCTTCGGCGGCAGCCCCGACGCAGCTCCGCCCCCCGAGCTGCACGCACAGCCCCCGACGTTTTTGGAACAGTTGGGCGTGGAGCATGGCAGCTGGATCAGGGCCAGAGGCATGGCCCAGCGGATACTGATCGAACAGGTGGAGAGCAACAGCACCGACGTAAACGAAAACGCAGTACAGTTTATAGTGGACTGGGTGCTGTCGAACAAGGCATTTTTCAAGGCAAATTCAATCGGGACGTGCTTCGGAACGTTTTCGGAGGAAGGGAACATCGTTTATATTTTCCCCTCGGTACTGAACCAGGCGCTAACGAAAGCCGGCTTTTCCCCACGAAAGACCATGAAATACATGGCCGACCAGGGACTGATCACGGCCACCACCGCCAAGGGCGGGAAAAAGGTTTACTCAATCATAAAATGGTTCGAGAACAGAAGCTGCCGGTTTGTAGAATTCTTCATCGGTCAGCTTTCCGCAGCGCAAGACCCCATCGACAGCATGGACGAAGAACCGCAGCGGCCACAGACCGGCCCGGAATATGACCAGGCCACAATGGGCGAATACACAAATTACAGCGGGGACGATGACCTGCCATTTTAACCCCGAAAACCTTACACCTAAAAAATAGGTGTAAGGTTAGGTGTAAGGTTAGGTGTAAGGCGAAAAAACCGCAAAGCACAGGGCTTTTTTAACAACCTATTACACTACCTTACACCTATTACACAAAAAATATATACCAAAATAAAATTTTTTGCAAGATTGCAAGATTTTTTGACATAAGGTGCATATTTATAAAAAATTGGTATGTATTTAAAAATTAGGTGTAAGGAAAAAAATAATAGGCTGAAAGCCCAGCAATACGGGAAAATTCACCTTACACCTAAATATAAAAATAGTTGTAAGGTAATGAAAAACCAGCAAGGAAAGGATGGAGAAGCGCATGGAAGAAGTAAACCGGCGAATGCAACAGTTTGAAAAGGATTTCGGCAAGCTGAAAGCCAACCGTGCAAAAGTACCGTTGGAGCTGCTGCGGACACAGTACGCCAAGTCCTACAACGCACTGACCGGCGACATAGGCGAATTCGTGGAATGGTTCATGGACCTATTCTTCACCGGGCCGTCGATGCCACTGCACCCGAAGGATGAAGCCGGGAACAAGTGGCGGGCCGACAGGGAGGCCGGGATCAGGCAGGAGGAAAAGCAGCCGGGCGGACTTTACGACCAGGCACGGGCCGCCCTGATCGACAGCCTGGACCGGCAGCTCTACGAGGCCAAGGTCATGGAGCTGTACAACCGGCTGCGCCGGGAGGTGTGGGACCCGTACCAACAGCGTTATAACAAATGGGTGGGCAAGCCCGGCAACCGTTGGATTTATAACAGCTTGTGGGGCGCCTTCTGGCTCCCACGGCCAGAGTGCAAGGACGGCGGCTGGTGGATAGACCGGGAACACAACCACGTCCGCAGCGGATACCCGCCGAACATAGGACCGGACCCGGAGGGAGATAAACAACAAAAAAGCGAGGTAAGTAACAATGACTAAAAACCATATTGACATTGACGACGTTGCCAAAATGCTCGGCGTGGAGCGGGGCGAAGATTTTCAAATAATTGGAGACCTGGGTCCGGTATATTATTTTCTCGAGCACGATGGACTAAAAAAATATAATAACAATATCGGCTTCGTAGAAGAGGACGATCACACTCTCGTGAAACTGCTCACCGGCGAAAAAGAAATCGTTCGTCGGCCATGGAGGCCGAAGTTGGGCCAAGCGTACTGGTACGTCAGCGCCAGAAAAGTCGGTGACGACTGGTGCCGCAAGCCTGCGGAAACCAAATACGTCAGGAGCGGGTTAGATTTATGCCTTATCGCCATGGGGAACTGCTTTCCGACAGAGAAAGCAGCAAAAGAAGCCATACCGGATATAATAAAATTATACGAGGATACAAGAAGGATGGTGGAAGGAGAATATGAAAAATGAGAACATCAAACTGCAAGGGCTGCGGAACGTCCATTGTATGGATACAAACCGGCACAGGAAAATCAATGCCATGCAATGAGACCCCCGTATACTACATTGAAAAACCACGCACAGGGAAAAAGAAAATCGTAACACCCAACGGAGAAGTTATATCCTGCGAATACACAGACAACCCGAGCAAGGCCACCGGCACAGGATTTGTCCCTCACTGGGCGACCTGCCCGCAATCGGAACGGTTTAAGCGGAAAAAGTTATGAAAGGGGTCAAGGAGGAAGCAATATGAACATTCAAAACAACATCGCCCGGTTCGAGGCGGAAATGGCAACCGTTCAGCGGCCCGGCATGGACAAACTGATGGAGTTCATACGGAAAAGCGATTTTTACACCGCCCCGGCAAGTACAAAGTATCACCTCAGCTGCGAGGGCGGGCTTTTGCAGCACAGCCTCAACGTGCTGGACGCTTTGCAGAATATATTATATTTTGCGGCAGACAACAAATATTTTTACAATGTTGCCGGCCGCAGCCACTGTGTAATCCCATCGGACAGCGTCACAATAACGGCTCTCCTTCACGATATATGCAAAACATATTTTTATACTATCAGCTATCGCCGGGCAAGAAAGCCGGGAACCAACGAATGGGGCGACGTGCCATATTACACCGTGGAAGACAAGATGCCGCTGGGCCACGGGCCGAAAAGCGCCATGATCATAAAACAGTACATACCGCTGACCTCGCCGGAATTGTATGCAATATGGTGGCACATGGGCTTCACGGACGCAGCGGACACGTTGGCCCTCAGCGGGGCAATAGACAAGTACCCGCTGGTCTGGGCGCTGCACAGCGCCGACATGATGGCCTCCCATTTCATGGAAGACAAGACCGACAACAAGAGGGAATTTCAGTACACGGAGCCGGAAGCGCCCGGGATCGACGACGGCGAGAGCGGCGGCGAGTGGGCCGACGCCCCGGCCATAGGAGGGGAGGCGCTCACCGATGCCGCAAATTAGTTTAAAGGCCTTGAGAATTGCAGCCCGAACGCTGGACCGGGAACACATGACGAAATGGCTGCAGGATGCCACGGGAAAGGCAAAAATCACCGCCGCCGAATTCAACGAGATCATGCGCCAGCACCTACCAAAAGAAAGCCAATATCAGGCCGAGGTCATGTGCTTTATAGCCACGAATTACCCGGACGGCTTCGTCTGGAAGGCTGCGGCGGGGCCGTATTGCAGACAAGGCATTCCGGACGTTTGCGCAATAATAGACGGTCACTTCTTCGCTTTCGAGATCAAGCGGCCATTCATCGGAAAACTTTCAAAGCTGCAGGAACTGACCATTGCAAACATAAACAAGGCCGGGGGAACCGCCGCCGTGATTTCCTTTGACTACCAGGCCAAAGAGGTGATAGAAAATGTTATTTCCGGATACCGCTATAAATTGAAGTCGGCGAGAGCTTGATCACCTTAAGCCGGGCCGTGAGCAGCCTCGCCGAGACGTGGGCAAAATTCTGGGAGACGCTTCACGGCAAATACGGCGACTGCCAGGAAACAATTTCATACAGGGCGGTCGCAACAGGCAGACAATATCACATCTATATGAACGGGCGACCAAGAGTAAGAAAAAAGTGGGAAAAGGTATTCAAGCGACGGCTCTGGAAAGAAATGAGCCGATATTTTCAGTAGGAGGGACCAAAAATGGGGGCAACACTGCAAATCGACGAAAATCGCCGACTTTTGAAGCGATACCTCTCGCAGTATTACCGGGCGACGGAAAAACAAGGGACGCTGAAGCGCAGACTGGCCGACCTGCAAGCCGAGCTTCGCAATCCCGGAATTTCCGCCTCCACGTTCACCGTGCAGCGACGGAAAAAGGGTCGGCCCAGCGATGGGGCCGCTGCCCTGGCCCTGAAAATAAGCGAGATAGAAAACCGGATCAGGGATCAACTCTGGACGGAGGTTCAAAGCGTCGGCGATATAATGGACATTTTAGACCTGCTGCCCCCCGACAGCACGGAAAAAGAGGTCCTGGAACTTCGGCATATAGACTGCAAATCATGGACACAAATTCAGCGGATAGTCCACCTCACACGGTCGCCGTGCTTCGAGTACTACAACAAAGGGCTCGATCAGCTGCTGGCCATAGACAGGGTCAAATGCACCCTTGAAATTTTCAAGGCAAAACTATCGGAGCAGCAAAAGAAATAAAGCGTTTTTTCCACCGGAAAAAAAGGGCTTTTTTAAGGGGCCGCCAATAAACAAGGCGGCCCAAAAATACGAGGGCCGTGTGAGGCGCTGTGAGGCTAACACGGCCATTTAAAAACCGGCACCGGGGGTCTGATTTTCGGAAAGGCTCCCGGAATTTTTTTATACAGGGCTCCGGGGTAAGGCTCCGGGGACGAAGCCCCGAAAAAAAGACGGAGAAAATTTTTTGAATTTTGAAAATCGAAGCCCGGCCCCTGAGCCGGGAATGAGTTTTCGGAAAACAAGGCCGGCTTTTAATTTTAAGGCAAGGCCGAAAAATCGACGGCAAAGGGGCGGCTTTTTGCAAGGCTTTTTTCGGGAAAAAATCAGGGGGTACAAAACGGCACCCCCCATATAAGGCCCCCAAAAACAGGCCCCCATTTTAGCACCCCCCATATAAGGCCCGGAAAATACCCCCTAAAATAAGGGGGTAAATATACGGGGTATAATAGGCCCTATATACAGGCCCCTATATATACCCTATATACAGGGGCAATATATAGAGGGGCGCATATATACAAGGGTACAGCATAGCATAGCACGAGAGACAACAGCAAGGCACAGAGCCAAGCAACAGCAACAGTCAGCAGCGCAAGGGCAAGGACCACAGAGGCCAAGGCCATAGCAGCCATGGGCCGGGGGCGGGGCCGTGTATAAAATATAAAGTCAGGACGCTGCAGGACTATTCAAGTGATATAATGGTAACGTGGAACAGTCAGGCAGGGACGACCCCACACGAGCGTTACATCCTTCTCATTGCTGGGAGGCCGCACACGATGATCCGGGTGCGGCCTTTTCCGTACTCAGATCCGGCACCCCTTTTTTTGCCGTAGGTACTACAACGGGCCGACCCCCGTGCGGCTCGGGGAAGGAAGGCCCGATGCATGATTGGATGAAATCAAAAATTTTTTTAGCGTTTCGTTACGCCAGACCCCTGATTTTCCACAAATTAGATACGGATGTGACCCGAAATGAGGTTTGAAGCCCGACTTTTAAGCGAACTTCGCCCTGCGGATTATAACCCCAGGGTGCCGCTGACCCCCGCCGATCCCGAATATCAAAGCATAAAAAGGTCCATTGAGGAATTCGGATATTCCGACCCTATTGTAATAAATTCAGATGGCACCATAATCAAGGGGCACCAGCGCCGGACCGTCATGATGGATATGGGCTTCGTCGAAGCTGAAGTCATCGTTTTAGACATTCCGGATAAGACAAAAGAAAAGGCGCTGAACATTGCCCTGAACAAGATAACCGGCAAGTGGGACAACGCCATCCTGAAAGACCTATTGCTTGAGCTCGACCTCGAAGGTTATGATTTTTCGGCAACAGGTTTTCAGCGGGACGAGCTGGAAGACCTGATCCAGTTGCTGGACGTTCCGGCAGAGGCCACGGATGACAACTTTGACCCGGACGCCGCTGCCGAAAACATAACCGAACCGAAAACTCACCTCGGCGACATTTGGCAGCTTGGCCGCCACCGTCTGATGTGCGGCGACGCCACGGACCCGGATGACGTTTCGGCCCTGATGAGGGGTGAAAAGCTGGACCTGATGATCACCGACCCACCATATAACGTGGACTATGGCAGCAAAGTCAATTCCTCCCCCGGATATTTCAAAAACAGTGACCGGGGCGACAATGATTATATAATTCAAGACGCCATGAGCGCCGCAAGTTTTTATCAATTTTTGCTTTCGGCGTTCCAAAACATAGAACACGCCATGCGCCCCGGCGCCGCCATATATGTTTTTCACGCCGAAAGCACCGGCCTCCAATTCCGCCAAGCGTATGCGGACGCCGGACTGAAAATGGCGCAATGCCTGATCTGGGAGAAAAACACTTTTGTCCTTGGCCGCCAAGACTACCAATGGCGCCATGAGCCGATCATGTACGGCTGGAAAGAGGGCGCCGGGCACTATTTTGTAAAAGACCGCACCCAGGACACGGTCCTTTTGGAAGATGCGCCAGACTTTAAGGCCATGAAGAAACAAGAGCTTCTGGCGTTTATAGACAAAATTTTCAAAGACTACAAGGGCCTGACCACGGTGCATTTTGAAAACAAACCGTCCCGCAATTCCCTGCACCCCACCATGAAGCCGATCCCGCTTATCGGTCGGCTGATGAACAATTCCAGCAAGGCGGGCTGGATTGTCGGCGACTTCTTCGGCGGCTCTGGTTCAACGCTGATGGCGGCGGAGCAGCTGGGCCGGACGGCATACGTTATGGAGCTGGACGAACGCAACGTCGACGTCATCGTTCAACGGTGGGAGCAATACACGGGACAAAGGGCCTTGAAGTTATGACATACGAGCAGTTAAACAGCGAAATTTTATTCGGGGGGGTACTATATTTGGATAACAACGGCAAAGTGGCGGGCGGCGGCCTTTACCGGGTCGAGATAGTCGCCCAGCTTTTCGGCGTAACGGTACGCCGCATCCAGCAGCTGACCCAAGAGGGCGTTCTCCCCACGACAGAAACCAACGAGGGACGGCGTTATGACTTAGTACCCACAATTCAAAAATACGTGCAGTATTTATCAGACAAAGCATACGGAAAAAGCCGATCTGAAAAAGAGGCAGAGCTCCGGGAGCAAAAACTGGCGGCTGAGGTCGCCCTGAAAGAAAGCCAGGGAGAGCTGCACCGATTGAAAACAGCGATAGCAGCCGGAGACTACATCAGCGTCGAGGAAGTAACCCTGGATTATTCCCGTTTTTTTGTAACATTCAAGAAATTTGCCATGTCGCTGCCAGCGAGACTGACCGGACGGGTCAGCGGATACGTAGAACCGCTGGAGGCGAGGCACATCGAAAAGGACCTGACCGGCGAGGTTCAAAAGCTGCTTGAAGCCTTCGTCGTTGCGGGCGTGACCGAGCCGGAAAAGGCAAAAAGGAAAGCAGCGGCGCCAGAGGTCCGACCGGCAGAAAGCGAGGGCGGCAATGAGAAAACCGAGCAAGCCCCGATTTCGTAAATACACTATTTCCGGATACCAAAAAGAAGCCCTTCAATACCTGCGCCCGCCCGAAAATATCAGCGTTTCGGAATGGGCGGAGAAATACCGTGTACTTGACAGCAAATCCTCAGCCGTGCCGGGGCCGTGGCGAAATGACATGACGCCATACCTCGCCGGTGTAATGGACGAATTCTGCAATTTTGACACGGAGGAAATTATATTCGCCAAGGCGACGCAGCTCGGCGGCACCGAAGCATTGTTCAACATACTCGGCTGGATCATACAACAAGACCCATCACCGGCAATGCTGGTTTACCCAGCGGAAAACCTCGGCGAAAGCGTCTCGCTGAACCGGCTTCAACCCATGCTTCGACTGTCGCCGCCACTAAAAGAACGCTGGCGGGAATTTGCATCTTCAAAATTGGAGCTACAGTTTGACGGAATGTATTTGACGATTTCCGGATCGAACTCCCCGGCCAGCCTTGCGAGCCGACCGGTGCGCTTCCTGTTCTTGGACGAGGTGGACAAGTACCCAGGCGCATCAAAAAAAGAGGCCGACCCCATAAAGCTGGCAAGGGAAAGAACAAAGACATTCCACAATAAAAAAATCTTCATGACTTCGACGCCAACACTAAAGAGCGGCCATATTTGGCAAGCGTTAGAGGAAGCCGACGTGGAAAAGCACTATTTTGTGCCGTGCCCTCACTGTGAAAAATACATCGAACTAAAGTGGGCGCAAGTCAAATTCCCGAGCGAAGACGGTATGTCCCCCATGGATCGGGCGGAGCTGGCCGTTTACGTTTGCCAGGAGTGCGGATGTATAATCACCGACCAGGACAAGCCCCGGATGCTGCGCCGTGGCGAATGGCGGACCGTAAAGCAGACCACTCAAATTGCCAGAAAAATCGGTTTTTGGATAAACACCTTATACAGCCCCTTCGTCCGATTTTCGCAAATAGTGAAAGAATTTTTGGACAGCAAGGACAACCCGGACACCCTTCAGAACTTCGTCAACTCGTGGTTGGCAGAGCCTTGGGAGGACACAAAAATGAAGATTAGTGCCGAATTGGTGCTTGACCGTCAAACAGAACTGCCGGAACGCATAGCTCCTTCATGGACAAAATTGTTGACGGCAGGCATAGACGTTCAAGAAAGTTGCCTGTATTGGACAATACGGGCGTGGGGCAATTACCTCACCTCGCAAAACATCGCCCACGGTTGCGCAGACTCCTTCTTCGAAGTCGAGCAAATAATGAACGAAGATTATTTTATGGAAAACGGCGACAAGATGGTGGTGCAGCTTGCACTCATTGACAGTGGCGATCAGACCGACATTGTGTATGATTTTTGCGCGTCCAATTCGGACTGGGCGCTACCCAGCAAAGGCGCATCGCACGTTATGGCATCACATTTTAAATTGTCCACAGTCAATAGGGTTGGCAGCCGGGCCCACGGAATGAATTTGGTTTTAGTGGACACTGGCAAATATAAAGACATGATTGCCGGACGAATGATGAAAAAGAATGGCTCTGGAAGCTGGATGGTGTATAACGGCTGCGATATGAATTATGCGCAACAAATTACGTCCGAGCACAAAATCAACGTTAAAAGTAATGGTCGTTCTGTCCAAAAATGGGAAAAGAAAACTTCCCACGCCGACAACCATTATTTAGACTGCGAGGTTTATGCCATGTGCGCCGCCGATATACTCGGCGCCCGCAGCCTGCACCTGCAGGAAACGGAAATCACTCCCCGGACGGAGGTCAAGCAGCAGCCAGCAGCCACGGAGCCGGAACAAAACTGGCTGAACCCAGGCGGCGGCCAGTGGATATGAAAGGATGATAGAAAATGAGTGAAAGCAACTACACACCCGCACAAATGCTCACAGAGGTCGACAAGGCGATCCGGAGCATTTTAGTCGGCGGGCAATCATACAAAATCGGTTCCCGCTCCCTGACCCGTGCGGACCTGGCCCTGCTGCGGGATATGAAAAACGACCTTCAGGCACAGGTCGCCGGGGAGGAACCGTCACACCTGATGGATGATACATACGTGGCGGTTTTCGAGGGAAGGTGAGAACATGGGAAACTGGCTTGACAACTTCATCGGCTGGATCAGTCCCGAAAGAGCTGCCCGGCGTGAAGCGTGGCGCCAGGTGCTGGAGGAACAACGGCATTATGACGCCGGGAGCAATGGCCGATTAAATTTTAACTGGCGCACCGACAACCAAAGCGCCGAATATACAGACCGCTATGACCGTGACGCTGTGCGGGCAAGGGCAAGAGACCTGGAACGCAACAGCGACATGATGAATTCCGTTATCGGCCCGTTTGTTCGGAACGTAGTCGGCCAGGGACTGGTTTTACGGGCGGGAACGCCAAGCACCAAATTAAACGGTGACATCGAGGCGCTGTGGAAAATCTGGTGCAAAAAACGCAACTGCGACGTGACCGGCACCCAGAGCCTAAATCAGATGCTGCGGATGGCCGTCCGCAGAAAAAAAGTGGACGGCGGCTGCATATTCGTGAAGCGTTTCACCCGTGGAGGCATACTCCCCTTCAAATTACAGATGTTCGAGGTTGACGAACTGGACGCCTCGCAGGTGACGCCAAAGAAGAAGGGCAACCGGGTCGTGGGCGGCATAGAGTATAATTCATACAACGCCCCGGTCGGCTATTGGATCAAACAGTACGAGATTGACGGCTTGGCCACGACGAAGCCCATCTACCTGGAAGCCAAGGACGTGATATTTTATTTCAGCAAGCGCCGCCCGTCCCAGCTGAGGGAAATGTCCGACATGAGCCCGACCATAACACGCATTCGGGACGCAAACGAATTCATGGTGGCCGTGAGCGTAAAGCAGCGCATAGAAGCCTGTTTGTCGGTGTTCATCAAAAAGCAGATACCGACGTCCGGTCTTGGCAGGGGCGGCGCCGGTGCAACGGGGCCAAGACAGACCTATGACGGCAAGACCCTCGCCCCCGGCATGATCAGAGAACTGAACGCCGGGGATGAGGTCCAGGTCGTAAACCCGCAAGGCCAGGCAGCGGATGCCGCCGCATACATCAAGCTGCAGCAACGCATGATCGGCGCCGGGCAAGGGCTGTCATACGAGGCCACCAGCCGGGACATGAGCGAAGCAAACTACTCCAGCGCCCGGCAGGGCCTGATCGAGGACGCTATCACATACGCCGAGGAAGACGAACTGCTGGCCGAGGTAATGTCGGAGATATACGAGACGTTTATTATTTCCGCTGTGCTGGCCGGGGCGCTGAACATCCCCAGGTTCTGGGAAGATAAAGACAAGTATTTTGCGCATTCATTTGTGAAGCCGCCCAAGCCGTGGATCGAACCCAGCAAGGAAACATCGGCCACAAAGATCGCCCTGACCAGCGGCCAGAAAACATTCAAACAAATCGCCGCCGAAAACGGCGCCGATTGGAAACAGCAAATAGACGATATTTGTGAAGTATTAAAATATGCCCGTGATAAACACGGGATCGACCTGGGAGGTGTAATTCTTGGACAGAAAAAATCAGACGGTCTATACGAAGACGAAGAAGAACAAGCGCCCGAGGATATCTCGGATACTGGCGTGGCTGTTCAGCCGGACGGGGAGCAAGACCCCGACGCTCCTGACAACCCCGATAACGGGGATGACGGCACAACGGAGCCTGAAGACACCGGCAACGGGGAAGAAGCCGAAACCGGGAACAACTGAAAGGATGTTCACGGCCCTGGGCGTCACCAGGATGGAGGGCGAGGGCAACGAAAGAAAATTCATACTTTCCTTTTCCTCAGAAGAGCCCTATGACCGTTGGTGGGGCCGGGAGATACTGGACCACGGCCCCGGCGCCGTAGACCTCAGCCGGTTAAACGATATCGGCGTCCTTCTTTTCAACCACGATCGGGACATAGTGATCGGCAAGGTCATCAGGGCGTGGATCGAAAACAACCGTGGATACGCAGAGGTTGAATTCGATACCGACGAACAGTCGGAGTTGATTTTTCAGAAGGTACTGGGCGGGACGCTCAAGGGCGTTTCGGTCGGATACCGAATAGACTCAATCGAAGAAGTAATGGCCGGAAAAGTTTCCGCCGATGGCCGGTTTAGCGGCCCCGCCGAAATCGCAAGGAAGTGGTGGCCTTACGAGATCAGCATCGTCAGCGTCCCGGCTGACGGTACGGTGGGCGTGGGTCGAGAGGCCGAGGGTCCCGGCGCCCCGTCAATGGAAATTTTCGAGGCACAGCTTCAAATAAACAAAAATATATACGGAGGTTTAAAAGCATGAACATGAGACAGTTACTCGCTCAGAACATACAGCGCCAGCAGACGCTGCTTGACACTGCGAGAAACGCCAACCGTTCCCTGAGTGATGACGAGCAGACCGAGTTTGACAACTTGCAGCGGGAAATTGACCGCCTGAACGCCGCCATCGCCGCAGAGGAACGCCAGCAGAACAATCCGGCACCTGCCGGAAACACCGGCTCCGGCAACGATGAATCCGACGCCAACGATAACGCCACGCAGAGGGCCATCGAAGCAGAGCGCAGCCGCATCGCCGAAATCACCGCCATGTGCCGTGACTTCGACATCAATCCCGATCAGTACATCGCCAACGGCGCCAGTCTGGACAATGTCCGGGAGGCCATCCTGACCCAGCTCAGGAGCGATCACGCTCCCATTGCCACCGGCGTCCAGGTTACCGGCAACGGCGAGGATGATTTCAGACGGGACGCTGCCGACGCCCTTATGGTCCGCAGCGGCATCCACGTTAAAAACCCCGCACCCGGCGTTCGCCAGTTTAGCAACATGAGCCTCAGAGACCTGGGCATCGAGTGCCTGAGCCGTGAGGGACGCAGCACCAACGAACTGCTGCGCATGAACCCCGATGACCTGTATCGGGAACTTTGCCGCCAGTTTTATAACCCCACGGCGGCATTCCCCGCCATTATGGATCAGACGATCCGCAAGAGCATCGTGGAATTATACAACGCCGTTCCCACCACATTCCAGGCGATCACCACCAAGGGCAGCTTGAAAGATTTCAAGACCACGGCGGATCACGAGTATGTGATCGGCGGCGTGGGCGACTTCCTGCTTGTTCCCGAAAACGGCGAACTCAAGCCCGATATGCCCAGGACCGAGGCGCTGCCCCAGCGCAAACTGGACACATACGGCAAGCAGTTTAGTATGACCCGCCAGGCGTTCATCAACGATGACATCGGATTTTTGACCGAGGTGCCCGGCCTATATGCAGCGGCTGCCAAGAAGACCATCGACAAGCAGGTCTACAAGCTACTGTTCGACAACAAAGCAATCTTCGATGGCACCCCCTTGTTCGACAAGAAGCACAACAACCTGATCAGCACAGGCAGCGCACCCAGCCAGAAATCCATTCAGGAGATCATCCTGAAGATGCAGCAGCAGAAGGACCAGTTTGGCGACGCAATTTACATGACCCCCCGGACGTTAGTCGTTCCCATGAGTTATGAATTCGACCTCGCCGTGATTTTCCATTCTGCGCAGGTGACCGGCAGCAGCAACAACGACATCAATCCCCTGTTCAACTATCCCCTTCAGGTCGTACAGTCGCCCGTGCTGAATGCGCTGGCCGGAGACGGCGTGTGCCCGTGGTTCCTGTTTGCGGACACTACCAGCGCAAGGGGTATTCAGGTCGATTACCTCAACGGTCAGGAAACCCCGACCGTCCGCCGCATGGAGACCCCCGGCACCCTCGGCTTCGTTTGGGATATTTATCTCGACTGGGGCATCAGCGTCCGGGACTTCCGTGGCATAGCCAAAAACACCGGCGTGGCGCTGCCCAAGGCCGAGTAATTGAAAGGAGGACTAAGCAATGGCAAAGACAACCCTGGCCAGCTATTATCAGCGTGGCGAAAGTATCGACTACACAAACAGCACCGACGAAACCATCCCCGCCAACGCTTTTGTGGTGGTCGGCTCCCTGGCCGGTGTAACCGGCACCGAAATCCCGCCCCGCGGGGTCGGATCGCTGCACATCGAAGGCGTTTTCTCGCTTCCGAAGAAGAAAAGCGAGAAAATCGAAATGGGCAGCGTGGTCGTATTCAAGGACGATGCCGTGGAGAAGGCCGGAGAGGGCACAGAGGCACCCATCGGCATCGCAATCGCCGAAGCTGCCGCAGAGGATGAAACCGTTCTGGTGAAAATCAACACCAACGCAGCCAAGGCAGCCGCCTCCGAAGCGGTATGAGCCGCCTGATCGCCCAGATTTATCTGGTACTCGGAAACCGTGAATTTCACCCCGGCGACGAACTGCCGACCGACGATGTCAGCAAAGCGGACGCTCTGGTGGAAAACGGCGCCGCCGCATGGTGCGGGGATGCCCCGCCCGTGCGGGTGACCGCAATACCGGCGACGGCCCAGCCCGGAGTGACCGGGAGGGCCGTGGGCGGTGAAGTGACCGGAAACGATCTGGTCGGGCGAGTGCCCGACACCCCGGAAAGGAGGCGGCCAAGACGGAACCCGAAAACCTGAATTTTAAAGAAGTCCTTCGTCAGGATATACACGACGTGTTTTTTAACCTGGACGAATTCGCCAACACCCACGTCATAGACGGCGTGGAGATGACGGCCATGATCGACGATATGGAACATATCGAGCGGGAAAAGAAAATGAAGTCCAATATGGACGGATTGTATGCCCGTCAGATATTGATCTACGTCAAGGCCGAAGAATTCGGAGAGCTGCCCGCACAAAACCGGCTGCTCACCTTGGACAAACGGAGATACATCGTTGTTGACGCCACGGACGAGGGCGGCGTTTACACCATCACCCTGGAGGCGAACAGGTCAAGATGATCACATACGAATGGAACCACAACGACCTCGCAAGAATCGAAAAAAAGCTCGGGACGATGAAAGGGGAAGCCCGCAAGGCGCTCCGGGACGCCGTAAACAAAACTGCGGTGTCGGCCAGAATGCAACTGCAGCAAGCAGCGCAAAGCCGCTACACCATCAAGGCCGGTGGCTTCAAAGCGTCCGCCAACATCAAAAGGGCCACGGTCGGAAATCTGGTGGCCACGATCAAGGTCAAGGGAGCGCCTCCGGTTTTGTCGGCTTTTCGCATAAGCAGAGCAAAAAGCGGGCTGAGGGCACAGGTCCTGACAAGCTCAGGCCTCAAGGCCCTTGTGGGGCCAAGAGGCATAAAGGCCTTTGTCGCCACAGGCGGCAATGTGGCGGGACTTCCCGCCCAGAGAGTGGGCAAAGAGCGTTTCCCCCTGCGAGTGCCACACGGACCCTCGCTGCCAAAGCAGTTTGAAATGGTGTACGAGGGCAAAGGGCTAACGTCCACGCCGCTCAAGGAAGAAATCGAAAAGCTGTATCAAAAATATGTGGATCAACAGATTGAGAGGTTTTTAAACAAATGAATGCAAGACTTTTTCAAGACGCACTGGTCGCAGACATGAAGGAGCTTTTCAAAAACCGCCTATACAAAACCCCCGGTGGAGAAACGGCCCCGGTTTCGGTTTTCGCTCAGAATTTGCCGAAACGAAAATCGGAGGATGACGAAGACCCATTCCCTTATATAATCGTTCGGCTCGCAGAGGGCGACATCGAAAATCAGACGGCGGCCCACAAGATAAACGTGATACTTCTCGTCGGGATTTTTGACGATGACCTGGCCAACCAGGGACACCGGCAGGTTTTAGAAATGCTCGAACTGATACAGCTTCGGTTTGAGGAAACGCCGCTGCTTGCAAAGTATTACACGATAAATGACCCGTTCGAGTGGGCGCTTCAGGACGAAGAAAGCTATCCTTACTTTTTCGGGGCGGCCAAGATGAATTTTAACCTTCCGGCGCCCCGGCGAAATTGGAGTGATCTGGTGTGAACAAAACAGTTTACGTCGGCCCGACCATAGTGGGCGTGGCCGCAAGAAACACCGTCTACGATGAAATCCCCGAGGCATTGCAGACGGCCATCAAAGACGCCCCCTTCCTGGCCGGGCTTTGTTTGCCGATATCCGGTTTGTCGGCGGCAATGCGCCAGATCAGGAACGGAAACGGCGCAATCTACACATTGTACAAAAAGGCGCTGAATTACAGCGTAACACCGAAAGGAGAGAATTAAACATGGCAACATACAACCATGGCGTGCGTGTGCTTGAGCAGCCGACCAGCGTAACCGCCCCCATAAACGGGACCGCTGGCCTTCAGGTAGTTTTCGGCACCGCCCCCATAAACCTCGCTGATGATCCGTACAGCGTGACGAATAAACCCATCATCGCCTATACCTGGAGCGAGGCTGTATCCCAGCTGGGATATTCGGACGACTACGAGAATTACACCCTTTGCCAGTCCATGTATGCCAGCTTCAAACTGTTCAACGTGGCCCCCGTAATTTTTGTGAATGTTTTGGACCCCAAGACACACACAAAGGACAACTCCGCCGCCGACGTTGACGTCGTAAACATGGAAGCCGTCGTGAAGACAACCGGCATCCTCCCCAAGAGCGTCGTGGTAAAGGAACAGGGCGGCGAGGGCTCAACCTATCAGGTGGGCACCGACTACGTTCTGTCTTTCGACGATAACGGCTATTTGGTAATAACACTTCTTGCCAGCGGATCGGCTGCGGGACAAAGCAAGGTGAACGTAGCCTCCACCTCGATCGACCCTTCAAGGATCGAGGCGACCGACATCGTGGGCACATCTTCCGGCGGTGAAGAAAAGGGCCTTGAGGTAATCCGTCAGATTTACCCCAGGTTCGGACTGACCCCCGGTTTGATAATTGCTCCCGGCTGGTCTCAGGACCCCGACGTCGGCGTGGTGCTCGCCGCCAAGTGCGAGGAAATAAACGGCTATTTCACCTGCGAGGGCTTTGTCGATATCGACAGCAGCGCCGGAAAGTGCACAAAGTACACCGACGTCAAAAACGCCAAGGAGGAAGCCGGAATTTCCAGTCCCCACATCATGGCCTTGTGGCCCTGCTTCCAGGTGGGAACCCAGACATTCTGGGCCTCGGCAATCATGGCAGCGGTAACAGCCTATACCGACGCCAACAACGATGACGTGCCCTACCTGTCTCCTTCCAACAAGCTGCTCGGGATAACCGGAACGGTGCTGGCAGACGGGACGGAGGTGCTTCTCGACCAGGTACAGGCGAACACCGTGAACAGCTTCGGCGTCACCACAGCCATAAACAACAACGGCTGGCGCAGCTGGGGTAACAATTCCGCCGCATATCCGTCCACCACGGACCCCAAGGACAGATGGTTCTGTTGCCGCCGCTATTTCAGCTGGCGTGGAAACAGTTTCATTTTGACATACGCCGAAAAGGTGGATGATCCCGCAAATCCCCGATTGATCGAAGACATAGTCGACAGCGAAAACATCCGTGGGAATTCCTATGTTTCCGCAGGAAAATGCGCCGCCGATTACATCGAATTCAACGAAACGGAAAACACGGTGACTGACCTGATGAACGGTCAGCTGAAATTCCATCAGCACCTGGCCCCCTGGACCCCGGCTGAGGATATCGTCAACACACTGGAATTTGACCCGGCAGCTCTGCAGAGCGCCCTGGGCGGAGGTGAATAATCATGGCAAGAATGGCAGCAATCCCCGAAGTCGTTAACGATTTCAATATTTACAATACCGGCGAAAAGATGGTCGGCGTTTCCGGCGAGGTTTCCATGGCCGAGTTTGAAAACATGACCGAAACAATCAGCGGGGCCGGAATCCTCGGCGAATACGAGGTGCCGGTGGCCGGACGTTACAGCAGCGTGGAGCAGGAAATCCCGTTCAGGGTAATAGACGAAGACTATTTCAGTCTCATCTCGCCCGACGATCCCGTTGCCCTGACGCTCCGTGGCGCCATACAGCAGACCATAAAATCTACCGGCGCCGTGAACTACATCGGCATGAGGGTGGTTTTCCGTGGACGCTGCAAGAAAATTTCCCTGGGCACCGTGAAGCAGGGCGGCCCAATGGAGGGCAGCATCACCATCGAGGTAACATACGCCCTCGTTGAGCTGGACGGCAAAAAGCGTTTCGAGATAGACAAAATCAACGGCGTTTGCAAGGTAAACGGAAAAGACCTTCTCGCCAAAATCCACAGACTGACCTGATAGGAGGAACAAACAATGAGTATGGGAAACTTCGATGAAAAACCCGTTGCCGAAAACACGGCACAGGCAAACCAGACGCAGGACGGCGGAAAGTCCATTACCGTGAGATTTTCCAAGCCGTACAAATTCGAGGGCAAAGAGTATACAGAACTGGACCTTTCCGGCCTTGAGGATATAACGGCGGAAAACATGATCGCCGCCGACAAGTACCTTGTGGCCAACAGCGTGATGGCCGTTCAGCCCGAGGCCAATATGCTTTACACCCTGTTCATAGCCAGCAGCGTCACCGGTTTGCCAATAGAGTTTTTCAGGGCGCTCTCCCCCAAAGACGCCATCAAAATTAAAAACCGTGTTACGGTTTTTTTCTACGGCGAGGATTAAACCCCGGCGAGGGAAAGCAGATACGCAAGCTATGCTTGCAGCTTTCCGTGACACTTCGGACAGGCGTGGATTATTTTCTGCGCCTGCCCATAAGGGAACTAATCGAAACGGCAGAGGAGGCGGCAAAGATCATTGGCAAGCAAAGAATACGAACTGGCGGTAAAAATCGCCGGTCAATTAGATAGCAGTTTCAACGCTGCAATCATGGGCGCCAAAGCCGGTCTTAGCGGCCTCGGCGTTTCGGGAAAAGTCGGCTCCCTCGCAATGAAGGGCGTCGGCGTAGCAGCAAAGGCGACAGCGGCGGCCATGGCCGCCGCTGGAGCCGCCACCTTAGCGGTGGGAGCTGCAAGTTTGAAAGTTGGAAAAGAATTCGATACCGCAATAAGCCAATTAGCGGCGACCATGGGAACGACAACCGATCAAATCGGAGACTTGGAAGCCAAGGCCAAGGAAATGGGCGCAACAACCAAATTCACCGCTACCGAGGCTGCTCAAGGTTTAAATATATTGGCAATGGCGGGACTTAGCGCACAAGACCAGATCGCCGGCATCGGCACCGTTTTGAACCTTGCCAGTGCCGGGGCGATGAGCATGGAGGACTCCGCTTCATACATAACCGGAACCGTAAAAGGTTTTTCGGATAGCATGAATAATGCCAGGTATTACGCTGACCTGATGGCCAAGGGCGCAACCCTGGCAAATACAGACGTTACGGGCCTCGGCGAAGCACTAAGTTTTGTATCATCGACGGCTGCGGGATATAGTCAATCTGCCGATAGTGTCACGCTCTCTTTGCTTCGTTTGGCGGAACAAAATGTGACCGGACAGACAGCGGCATTCGCATTAAACAGGGCGATGGCGGATGTTTACACGCCAACAACAAAAGCAGCGGCGGCACTACAGTCGCTCGGCGTTTCCGCATACGACAGCGCAGGAAAAGCAAGAGATTTCAATGTTGTTGCAGACGAAATCAGCGCCGCACTATCCGGAATGAGCGACGAACAAGCCAACGCATTAAAATCCACGATTTTCACCACCCGAGGCTTGCAAGCATTCAATAAGATGACGGTAAGCTCCGCTTCGACCGTTGACAAATTCAGAGAGGGGCTCGCCGGGGCAAGCGACGGAATAGGTGCAGCCGCCCAGCAAGCCGCAACACAGCTGGACAACCTCGAAGGTGATTTGACATTATTTTCTTCAGCGGCTGACGGACTATTATTAAGCATATATGGCGCCATAAAGGAAAGCTCCCGAGGGATAGTGCAACTGGGGACAGAATACATCGGACAGCTATCGGCGGCATTTAACAGCGGTGGCATGAAGGAGCTGTTTTCGGAAGTGGGCAATATTGCCGCTGACGGATTTTCTCGCTTGGCAGAACGTGCCCCTGAATTTATAGACATGGGCGCAAACATGGTCGAAGCGTTCATCGACGGCATCGACAGCAACGCTGGCGCCATAGGCAATTCAGCCGGGAAAATAGGAACATCCCTCGCTTCGGCGTTCATCCGGATCATGCCCAAAATGATAGCAACGGGCGGAAAGCTGCTGGTGGCATTCGGCCAAGGCATAATTCAGAATTTGCCACAGCTCAAGGACGCAGCGGTCGAAGCCGTGAAATACTTCATGCAGGCAGCCAAGGACGCATTCAAGGGATTTGTGAACTTCCTGGGCGACGACCAGGTGGCGCCGTTTGAAAAAATACTCGCCCTTGTGCCACTACTGGTCGGCGGCTTCGCCGTGGTGGACGGCATCGGCGGGAGCATAAAGGGACTTGTAAATTCCTTCAAAGGCGTGGACAAGGCGAGCAAGACCATGAAGAAATCCGTGGGCGGAGCAGGAAGCGCCATGTCCGGCCTTGCGAAAAATATTCTCGGCATCGGCGTCGGCGTAGGAGCGGCGGCTGCCGGAATGTGGCTGCTGGCGGATGCGGCGACAAAGATCGCAGACGCAGGACCCGGCGCATTGATAACGCTTGTGGCCATGGCCGGAGGCATAGCGGCGCTTATGCTGGTGGCCTCGAAGCTGGGGCCACAGCTACAGAGTTGCCAGCAGGGACTTATCGCATTCGGTGCCGGGGTATTGATGGCGGCGGCTGGAATGGCAGTAATGGCTTTTGCGGCCACGCAGCTGGCGCAGGCCGGACCGCTGGCCTTTGCGGCCCTCGTTCTGATGGTGGGCGGCATAGCCGGACTGATGGCAATAGCCGGGGCGATGGGGACACAGCTCGCAACGGCGACGCCCGGACTGCTGGCGTTCGGTGCGGCGATAATTCTCGCCGGGGCCGGTATGGCCATCATGTCTTCAGCGGCAATACAACTGGCAGCAGCCGGAGGGCCAGCCATAGCAGTATTCGCTGGCATGGCCGTGGCGATAGCGGCATTTATGGCCGTGGCCGCCGCTCTTGGCCCGACACTGATCGCCGGGGGAGCCGGAATGCTTCTCCTCGGCGCCGGACTTTTGGTGGCCGCTGCGGGCATGGCATTACTGGCTAATACGGCAATACAGCTTTCGGCAGCCGGAGCGCCCGCAATAGCAATGATGGCGGCCCTTGCGGTCGGGATATTGGCCTTCGGTGCGGCAGCCGGGGCGCTGGCCCCGCTACTCCTGGCCGGAGCTGCGGCGCTGGCGGCATTCGGAGCGGCCCTCGCAATCGTCAGCGCAGCGGCGGTGCTCGGCTCGGCGGCATTGCTGATCATTTCGGCAGCACTCCCGGCGCTGGCCCAGTACGGAGCGGCGGGAGCCGTGGCCATCGTAGAACTGGGCGCCGCCATGACAGCATTTGCAGCCGGGGCAGCGTTAGCCGGTGCCGGAGCTGCGGCTGCGGGCGTAGGCTTCGGGGCCTTGGCGCTGGCGGCTGCGGCTGCGGACTTGGCGTTCGCACCCCTGGCCCTTGAAATGACAGCCGTGGCCGCAGCGATAAAGACAATATCGTCTTCAGCCAAAACAGCGGCCAGCGGCCTGAAATCTATGAAAAAATCGACGTCCGGCATGATGACGTCCATGGCGAAATTGGCCCTGGCGTTTGCACCCGTGGCGGCGGCGATAGTGCCGTTCTCGGCGGCGGTGGCAGCCGGAGCAGCGGCAACGGCGGCATTCGCAGCGGCACTGACAGCGGCGGACGTTGCCCTCGCCGCCATGCTTGTGGCGGTGACCGCAACGGCGGCGGGACTGACAATGATAGTCGCCGCCATGGTAATGTTCCAGGCGCAAGCGGCCACGCTGGGTTCGGCGGCGGGCACAGCGTCGGAGGCGTTCACCCAGCTGGGGGCCGCAGCAGTCCCCGCTTCGGCGGCACTAATAACGATAGTCGCACCCTTGACAGCTGCGGCGGCGGCAATAGCGGCATTTGCAGCCGGGGCGCTGAGCGGCGTGGCTGCATTGACCGTGCTGGCGGCATCGCTGGCGGCAATAGCGGCGGCCTCGTCTGCGGCGACCACATCACTAAAAACATTCAGCACGGCCACCACTCAGACGGGCACGGCGGTAAAATCGTTACAGGCAACGGTTCAAACAGCGTTCAACAGTATCAGAAACAGCATCGCCACACAGATGAACCAGGCGGTGGCCGCCGTACAAAATGGCGTGGCGGCCATGAAAGCGGCCATGAATTTCAGCTGGTCGCTGCCGCACCTGAAGGTGCCGCACATAAAGGTCTCCGGCTCGTTCAGCCTTGAACCCCCATCCGCTCCGAACTTCTCCGTGAGCTGGTATAAGCAGGGCGGCATTCTTTCAGGAGCTCAGATTTTCGGGGCTTCCGGAAATACCCTGCTGGGCGGCGGCGAGGCCGGACAGGAAGCGGTCCTGCCCCTGGATACCCTGTGGACAAGGATGCGGTCGATCATGGGGGACGTAGTAAACGGGATTGACGGTTCAGGCATGACCGCCATAATAGACCGGCTGGACGCCATGAGCGCAGGACGGTCGGAAACATCGGTGGGCGATGCACTCGGCGAATTCGACAACGGCCCCGACGATGACGATTATCCCGAACCCGGCAACGGCCCAGTTTACACTATAACGTTTAATCCCACATATCAGTTTTACGGCGAGGCCCCGACGCAGGAAGCCATGGTCGGGGCGGCCCGTATGAGCCAGAGCGAATTCAACGACATGATGGACGCCTGGGTCAAAGACCACAACCGGAAAGATTTCTAAGGGGGGGAAGTTTGTGGACAGCTACACAACCGTCTCCGGGGACACCTGGGACATAATAGCAAAAAAGGCATACGGCAACGAGCTGCTGGCGGATCGGCTGATGCAGGACCGCCAGAACATAACCCTCCTGGATTTTGAGGTTTTCCCTTCCGGAATAGTGATCCACATTCCCGAAATCACGGCGGCGCAGTCATACGAGGATGACCTGCCGGACTGGAGGAAAGATTGATGGCACTGGCAAGAAGGGCCAGGGTGTACATGACATACAACGGTCGTGACGCCGCACAAATGGCCGAATACATAACCAGCTTCAAATATACGGACGTGGCGTCGGGGTCCAGCGACAGCATCAGCGTGGACCTCGACGACCGGGACCGCCACTGGATCGGCGGCTGGTTCCCCCAAAAGGGGGACCGGCTGCAGCCGGTAATCGTTCTTCAGGACTGGGAGGCGGACGGCGAGAACATCGAAATCAACTGTGGCAGTTTTGACATAGATGACTTCTCGTTTAAGGGCGGCCCGATCCGTTGCACCATTGACGGCCTGGCGTTACCTTCCACCTCGGGCTTCAAGACCACTGAGAGAACCAACACATACGAAAACACCACCCTCAAGGAAATCGGAATGGAGGTCGCAAAGAGGGCCGGGCTAAGTTTATTTTACGAGGCCGACACGGTGGGCGTGGAGAACGTCAGCCAGGACAACCAGACGGACTGTTCGTTTTACAGCGAACTCGTCACCAAGTACGGACTGGCCATGAAGATTTACAATGACCGCCTTGTGGTGTTCAACGAAGCAGACTATGAGGCCAAGGACCCCGTGGCGACACTGACCGAGGCAGATTTTGACCCGGGATGGTCATGGGACACGGCCCTGATCGGAACATACACCGGGGTAAAATACCAATACAAACACACGGAAAAAGACCGAACCTTCACCGTGGAGATCGGCGGCGGCGACCGCATCCTGACTTGCAGCGATGCTGCCAACAATCAGACCGAGGCGACCCTTATCGCCCTGGCCAAGCTGAACAACGCCAACAAGGGCACCACTACCATGAAGGTCACCCTCAAGGCGACCCGGCGCATCATAGCGACTAACTGTGTGCAGATATCCGGGCTGGGACAGCTGGACGGAAAATATTTTGTGGAACAGGCGGAGACGTCCGTCTCGGACGGAACGAAGCTGTCGCTGGAGCTGCGACGAGTGGAGGGACGGTTCACAAAGGACGGCAAATTCACCGGAAAAACCAACACCAGCGGCACCAATATTCTGGGCCGTGCCTCGACGTCCATTTCCAGCACGACGCCGGAGCAGAAAACAGCCGAAGCCGCCAAACAATTCAAGAAGGGCGACAAGGTCAGAGTTACAAAGGGCGCCAAGACATACGACGGCGTGTCCCTCGCAGCGTTCGTCTACACCACGGTTTACACGGTTATCCAGGTGGGCGGCAAGAACCTGCCGAATGACCGGATCGTTATCGGCAAGGGCAGCGAGGTGACGGCGGCGGTCAAGGCAGAGGACCTTTACATGGCATAGGAGGATGAGAAAAATGCCCGATATGCAGGTTTTGAGAATCGGCAAAATTTCAACGGTAAATTTAAACAAGGGCACAGCCAGGGTCACATACGAGGATCGGGACGGAGCGACAACGGGCGAAATCCCCTTCCTCGCCTGGACGTGCTGGCGGCCAAAAATAGGTGAAACCGTGCTGGTGGGACACATATCCAACGGAACCACCTCGGCGGTGATCTTCGGTCCGTTTTGGAACGAAAGCTGCCGTCCGGGGGACGTCGAGACCCGGACGCTGGAAGCCGAACACATAGAATTTAACGCAACCGGCGACAACATAAAAACCGACGTGGCCGAGCTGTATCGGCGCCGTTACGATTAGGGGGGATATAAATGGCCACCATAGGGAACTGGGGCGAGGATATTATATTCTCCACCAGCGACAGCCGGATTTTAACATTCCGGGATTTTTCCCGAACCGTATCCGCATCATGGGCCAGCCACAGCAGGGTCGGCCTGAAGGACCGCAGCGAATTTGTGCGCCCGGACCTGCAAAAAATTAAATTCACTATGGACCTTAACGCCATTCTCGGCGTCCCGCCAAGGGCGACGCTGGAGGCGCTGGAGATCGCCGTCGAGACCGGCGTGGTGAACGCCCTGGTGATCGGCGGCAAGGCGGTGGGCAGTAACCGCTGGAGAATAACGGAAACCAGCGAAGCCTGGGACGTGATTTACACCCAGGGCGAGCTGGTCAAGGCCAAGGTCGACGTGACAATGGAGGAATATTTATGACGCTTGCCGACGTTGAATTCAACACCAGGGGAACGATGAACGAGGCCGACGAAATAATCGAATGCCTTCGGACCCTGATCATGACACCAGCCGGGACCGTCCCGCTGGATCGGGATTTCGGCATAAGCCAGGCGCCGCTTGACCGGCCTCTGGATATAGCGGAAAACCTGCTGGCCGTGGAGATCATCGACAAGGCCAGAAAGTACGAACCGAGAGCCGCAATCCGAGAGGTGCGGCTCACGGCAAACATGGAAGGAAAAATCACAGTAAAGGTGGCGATTGCAAATGCCTAATACATTACAGTCGGTTTTTGATTTGCCGGACGTTTCGTTTGTGGAAAACGACACCCTCAAGGCGATGCAGGAACGAATGATCGCCAACTATGAAAAACGCTACAAGGAATTGACCGGCAAGCAAAGCAGCCTCGCACCCGCCGACAAGATGCGCATTGTGCTATATACGCTGGTGCTGGAATTGTACCAGATAGAAATGCACGTCGACCGGGCCGGGAAGCAGGACCTGTTAAAATACAGTTACGGCGAATTTTTGGACAATCTGGCAGCCGCCAGAGGCGTGACCAGGCAACAGGCAGCAGCGGCCACGGTGACCATGCGCTTCACACTTTCGGAAAAAAAGAACTACGTTATCGGCATCCCTGCGGGCACCCGTGTCACCAACGGCGACGGAATATATTTCCAAACCCTGGAATACGCAGAGGTCGGGATCGGGGACACATACGCCGACGTGGTGGCGGAATGCACCGAGGTCGGGATCAGGGGCAACGATCTGGTGCCCGACCAGATAAACATTCTGGTCGATCCCATAGCATACGTGGCCAGCGTCACGAATACGGACACCTCGGACGGCGGCGCCGAATTGGAAACCGACGAAAGCCTGGCCGAAAGGGTGTTCCTTGCACCGGCGAGCTACAGCGTGGCCGGACCTGAAGGGGCATACGTTTACTGGGCCAAGACCTACAACACCAGCATCGGGTCAATAAAACCCGTGACGCCTTCCCCCGGCGTGGTAGACATTTATATTTTGATGGACGATGGCACCATTCCGCAGCATACCGTGGTGACCGGTCTTCAGGCGTACCTGTCGGACGAAAACATCCGGCCCCTGACGGACAAGGTGACGGTCAAAACCCCGACCGTCAAAAATTTCAAGGTAAATTTGAAATACTACATAAACCGCAGCAACAGCGCCTCGGCAACACAAATTCAAGACGAGGTTACGGCGGCAATCGCCGAATACATCAAATGGCAGACCACCGAAATCGGAATCGACATAAACCCCTCGGAGCTGACAAAGCGAATTGTCGCAGCCGGGGCCAAGAGGGTGGAGCTGACGGAGCCGGTTTTCACGGCGGTGGAGGAAACGGAGGTCGCACAGTGCGACGGCCAGACCGTAAATTACGGGGGGCTGGAGGATGACTGATTTATACACCGGCCAGCTGACGGATCTGTTGCTGAACGAGGCAAGATATAATCCGGAAATACAGGCCATCGCCTTTGCGGTTCGGGAAGAAAAACGGCGGATCATGGACGAAGCGGCGAGGACCCGAACCATGGCCATGATAGATATGCTGCCGGAAAAAATCCTCGACGTGCTGGCGGCGGAGCTTCGGACCCCGGCATACAGTGAAAGTTACCCCATGGAAACGAAGCGTGCCCTGATCAAGGGGACGCTGACATTCTACAAAAAACTGGGAACGCCCAGCGCCGTCAACTGGGTCATTCAGGCGATATTCGGCAACGGTCACGTGGAAGAATGGTTTGATTACGGCGGCCAGCCGTATTATTTCAAACTGGAAATCGAGGTGCCGGAAACGGGCATCACCGCCGAACAGCAAGCCGAAATCCTGCGGGGCGTTTTGTTTTGCAAGAACGTCCGGTCATGGCTGGAAAACACGGACTACTTCAATGAGGCGACCGCAGAGATGTACATCGGGACATATACCGGAACAATAAACCGGCTGGAGGTCTGGCCGGAATGATAGGAGGATGAAGATGGCAACATTCAAGACAATAGTGACCGACGTGGGCCAGCGGAAAATCACGGAGGCCACTCTGAACGGCGGCAAGGTCAACATCGTAAAAGCAGCCGTGGGCGATGGCGGCGGTAACTTTTACACGCCCACCACCGGACAGACCGAATTGAAAAGGGAGACATGGCGGGGAGACATAGCCTTCAAGCAGATCAACGAAAACGACCGGAAGGTCATCGACGTGAAGGTCATTATCCCCGCCGACGTGGGAGGCTTCACCGTGCGGGAGGCCGGACTATTCGATGACGAAGGCGACATGATCGTCGTTTGCAACACCCCATCCACGGAAAAGGCCACCATCGCCATAGGGTCGGCGAGCACCCTAACGCTGTTCATGCACATCATATTTTCAGACATGAATGCGGTAAACATCAGGGTCGAACCGACGATCGACGTCATGACCCACGATGAGGTGGCCGCCATGATCGAGGTGGAAGCAAGGGCCCGTGAGCTGGGCGACAGCGCCGCCGTCGAAGCACTGCGGCAAGTACGCCTCCACCGGGAGAGCGCCGACGCCGAATTCCAGGCTGAAGCCAAGGCGAGAGAGGCCGGGGACACCAAAACCCTGACGGACGCCAAGAGCTACACGGACACGAAGGCCGCCGACGCCCTGAAACAGGCCAAGCAGTACGCCGACGAGCTGCACGCAGCAATCAAGGTGTGGGACTACAAGGGCACCTTGGGCGCCAGCGGCACCGTGAAGGAACTGCCGAAAAGCGGATACAAAACCGGCTGGAATTACTGTGTGGCAACGGCGGGGACATACGCCGGGGCCAAGCTGGAAGTCGGCGACATAGTGATCTGCGTTAAGGACTTCGACGGCACGGCCAAGGACAGCGACTGGTCCTTTGTACAGGGGAACATCGACGGCGCCGTGGTGGGACCGGCCAGCGCCGTGGACAAACGCATTGCGGTTTTTGACGGCACGACCGGCAAGCTGATCAGCGACGGCGGCACGACCATCGCCGAGCTGACTGCCGAGCAGGAAAAGAAGCTGGACATTGTGCGCCGGAGCGCATCAACAAACGTGTCGTTTTTGGACACGGACAACTTCGACGTTGTGTTTGACGGACCGGCAAAGACGGTGACCATCACCAAAAAATCCACGGCCACGACCGATGATCTGGCCTACACCCTGACGGAGACGGACGATGAAATGTTCCTGAACGACCTGAACATAACCACCGTCATAAACGCCATGGACGAAACCTGCGACGAATTTTTCAGCCACACGGGGAGCGGCACCGCCGACAGCCCGCTGGTGCTGACGGCCATCAAGCCCTTTGCCTTCGGATTTACGGTGGCGAACAATGAGCAGTATCACGGTAACGCCATAGCCCTGACGGTGGGTGCCGTGGACGAAGCCAGCAAATACCTGGACGGCGTGGGAGCTGTACAGACGGCCTTCTTCTGCGGACCGAAAGACGGGGGCGAGTACGTCTGGGCCGGGCCGTGGGTGGAGCAAGCCAAAGTGGTGAAAAAGGCAGAGCGCCTGAACACCGCCCGGAACATAAACGACACAGAGTTTGACGGCACAAAGAACATCAGATTAAAGAACACGTGGAACTACGTCGTGAACGCAAGCTCGTCCACGGTGACACAGAGATATATTTCATTCAGTCGCACGGGCAGCGGCAAGGCCACGGTGCTGATGACGTCGAATGACTGCGTATACCTTATACTGCTTACCGGCACAACAGGTTACAAGGTGGTCGAGATAGCCAACAACGGAACAAGTGCGGGGTCGTTCAGAACATATAATGACGGTTTGATATTATTTCAGACCGGACGCCCGTGCCCTGCGGTATATTTCACGGTGCTGGGGAATACCTACACCACGCTGAGCTTCACCCCGCACAACGGGGCGCCAACACCCATGGAAAACGCAGAAGTCCAGTCGCTGGCAGAGCTGCCCATCGGGACGGAGGACATCGGCGACGGAGCCATAACGGCGGCAAAACTGGCCGCCGCCGTGTCAAGCCAACTGCATACCCACAGCAACAAAACGGTGCTGGACGGCATCGGAATAAACCAGGTCACCAACTGGAACGGCGCCTATGACCATTCACAGAAAAAAGACAACCCCCACGGGGTCAGCAAGGCACAGGTGGGTCTCGGTAACGTAGACAACACATCAGACATGAACAAACCCGTGTCCAAAGCGCAACAGGCGGCGATCGATTTCGCCCAGACGCCGGGACTGGAGGCGCTGAGGGGAATAAAAGCGCATGATGAAATGTTTCGGGCAAAGAGAATATTTAGAGGGATTTCAACACCAGCGGAAACCCAGACTGTGGATTTGAGTAACGAAAGTTTCACGGCGGCAACATATAACATTCTTTTGTTCATACAAACTAACACCGAACAAAAAACATCGAAAGTAATTATCAAATTGCCGCAGCTGCCCGAATGGATAAGCGAGATCAACGTCATGGCAATGGGCGGAGTCAGCGAGACCGTCAGCCTTGACATAGATCGGGCAGACAAGGGCCTCGCATTCACCGGGGAAATGAACATGACATCAGTGGACATAGGGCTCGGGCTTGTGCCAGCTGGCACGGCCTCCGTCAAGTCATTCCGGCTCGAAGGAGACAGCGCCGATCTATTGATACAGATGTAAACAAAAAGGGAGGACGAACCACATGGCGAACATAATAATCAAATCCGACGAGCGGCGGGCCTTGGAGCGCAAGGTCGCCCGTGATTTCAGGGCCGGAAGCACCGGCGAGCAGCGTGAAGCCGTTGAGGTGATAGCGGCGAAAAGCCGGGAGGCATACGCCGAAGCAAAGAAAATGGAGGCGAAATATAAATGAGTAACTATGCAGAATTCAAAGCAGCGGTCGAGGCCATGCCGGGAGGCAGCAACACGGTCCGGCTGGACGATGTGGGCCTGCCGTCCATCATGGTAAAAATACCCGCCATGAGCTGCGGGTCGCTGGTGACCGGCGCAAGCGAGCACGACACGCACCCGGCTTTTGTGGTCGGGCAGGACGAAAAGGGCTATGCCCTGATCGGAAAATACCTGGCCAGCATAGTCAATGACCGGGCGTACAGCATCCCCGGCGCCGACCCCGCCGCCAGCATAAACGCAGACAACGCCCGAAAGATGTGCCGCAACAAGGGGGCGGGCTGGTGCATGACGCCCTTCGCCCTGTGGTCGGCCATAGCGTTATGGTGCAAGAAAAACGGCACCATGCCCCACGGTAACAACAGCTACGGCAAGGACGTGGGCAACACACAGGAAAAGGCGGTCCCCACAACCTACGACAGCGGCCACAACAACGATCCGGCAAGGACGGCAACGGGCACCGGCCCGGTGACCTGGGCGCACGATTTCACCCCGGAGGGCATTTGTGACCTGAACGGCAACGTCTGGGAATGGTGCGACGGCTTCCGCCTGGTATGGGGGGAACCGCAATTCGACCTGACGCATACCATATCCGTTGACCCGAACAACGTGGACTGGAAAGCCCTCGACGCATCCTCCGGCAGCTTCGTGGCGCCGGAGTGCAAGACCGGGGACAGCGGCGTAAAAGCCAACGGCGCCACCGTGAAATTAAACAGGGCGGGGAGCATCTACACATGGGATACCGGCATCGCCACAGCCACCCAAAACTGGGAAAATACGGCTTTCGGCAGCCTGGCTTACGCCTCCGGCATAGGGGGCGCCGCCAAGCAAGCACTCCAAATCTGGGGCCTTGGCCCGGACGGGGCAGTGGCGGACTATAAGGGCGACAACTTCTGGGCGCAGACGAAGTACAATGAACGCTTCCCGGTCCGTGGCGGCTACTGGAACAATGGTGCGAGCGCCGGTGTGTTTGCCCTGCACTTGCGCCATGCCCGGTCGCGTGTCAGCACGGACGTGGGCTTCCGCCTCGCTTTGTACGAATAATTCACTGTACACTGATCACTGAAACACTGCCAAGGGCGGCGATAGCCGCCCACGAAAAACGAAGCAAAGGAGTGCAGCAGCATGGACGAACAAAGGGCCGCCGAGCCAACGGCCATGGCATACCGGCCATTTTACCTGAAGACAAAAATCGAAGACATGATAAAATACGGGAAAAAGGCCGTGGCGATGTTCCCCCGGCGAGAGCGGCAGACAGCCGACGAGATAAGGGCGACCATGCTGGAGATGTACACCCTGGCCATAACCATAGAAAAGAAGTACTACCGAAAGACCACCCTGCAGGAGCTGGACGTGAAGCTGGAGGTGCTGCGTCACCTGATACGGCTTGCCAGCGACAAAGACTATTATGACAGGGAGGTCCCGAAAAAGGCTCCGGACGGAAAAACCGTGAAGGGCGAAGACGGCAAAGCGGTGCATACAAATATGCAGCCGCCGCTCCCCCTGAAGAAATACGAGACCTGGAGCCGGTTATTAAACGAAATCGGCTGCATAATCGGCGGTTACATGAAAACGATAAAATAACCGCCGACAGCAAGCCTTATTTCGAGGGGGCGGGCCAATTAAAGCGGTTCCCACGAGTGTATGACGCTTCCCGATCCGTGGCGGCAACTGGAACAATGGTGCGAACGCCGGTGTGTTTGCCCTGAACTTGAACAATGCCCGGTCGAATGTCAACACGAACGTGGGCTTCCGCCTCGCTCTGCCGCTGCACCGGAACGACACAGCGGCGCCCCAAGGGGCACCGCTCGGAGTGCAGCGCCAAAGGGGTCGCCTCCTTCCTTTCCGCAGGGCGGCGGAAAGGGACAGATTGAATTGCCGTGAAGACGGAAACGCCACGCACGGCGGAAGGGGCAAAAGATGACTACTCTTGACAACGTGTTTCCCCAGATATACGATTTTGACGAATTGCTCCGTGCGCACGAAAACGCCCGCAAGGGTAAACGATACCGGGACGACGTTATGCGTTTTACCAACCACCTGGAGGAAAACCTGATCGAACTGCAAAACGAATTGATCTGGGATACATACCGGGTGGGACCGTATCGGAAATTTTACGTGCGGGAACCGAAGAAGCGGCTGGTGATGGCGCTGGAATACCGGGACAGGATTGTTCAATGGGCCATATACAACCAGCTAAATCCGTTCTACGACAAGACCTTCATCGAGGACAGCTATGCGTGCCGGATCGGGAAGGGCAGCCACAGGGCCGCCGACCGGCTGGCATACTGGCTGCGCCTGGTAAACCGCAAGCCCGGAAAATGGTATTATTTGAAACTGGATATTTCAAAATACTTTTACCGGGTGGACCACCGGGTCCTTGAAGATATCCTTGCGCACCGAATAAAGGATGACCGCCTTATGGGTCTGCTTCGCCGAATAATAAACAGCGAAGACACGAGGTTCGGACTTCCGGCAGGGATAGGACCGGACGGGTGCCCGGATGATCTGTGGTTGTGGGACGTAGGTATGCCGATAGGAAATCTGACGTCACAGCTATTCGCCAACATCTACCTGAACGAACTGGACCAATACTGCAAACACCGACTGCACACCCGATTTTATGAACGGTACATGGATGACACCACCATCCTGGACGACGACAAGGGGCGGCTTCGGGAATGGCAGTATGCAATCGCAGAATTCCTGCGTGATAACCTGCGCCTGGACCTGAACAGCAAGACGGCGATCCGGCCAGCCGACAGCGGCATCGAATTTGTGGGATACAGAATATGGCCCACGCACCGGAAGCTCCGCAAGCAGACGGCCCGGCGAATAATACGCCACACAAAGAACCTGTGCGCTCTTTTGGCGGCGGGAGAAATATCACGGGAATCCTTCGACCGGACGGCGGCGTCCTATAAGGGCGTGCTGGAACGGTGCGACAGTTACGGGCTCAGGCAGCGACTGAATGAAATATACCTGGGAATGCGCCAAGAGGGAATCAGCCCCGGAATGGGGGTGACCACATGAACACAGCAATCACAGTTACACCCTCAATGCTGATCAGCGGCTTTATTGCTTTTTGCGCCGGGCTGTCCTGCATAGCGGGAGCCATCGGATGGGTGGTCAAAATGATACACGCAGCCAAGGCCCCGGCCAAAAGAGTGGACGAACGCCTGGAGGCGCTGGAGAACACCGTCGAGGACTACAAAGATTATTTCGACAACGACCAGCGACGGATGGAATCCATCGAAGCGGGGAGCCGGGTCACGCAAAAGGCCCTTCTCGCCTTGCTGTCCCACGGCATAGACGGCAACGACGTGGACGCCATGAGAGCAGCCAAGGCAGAATTACAGGAATATTTAATCGAACGCAACTGAAAGGGAGTGTAAGAATTGAAAATCAACTGGATAGTACGGATAAAAAATAAATCCTTCTGGGTGGCGCTGATCCCCGCCGTGTTGATATTGATCCAGGCGGTGGCCTCCGTTTTCGGTTTCACGCTGGACTTCGGGACGCTGGGCGGCAACCTGCTGGCCGTGGTAAACGCCGTGTTCGCAGTGCTGGCCATCATCGGCATAGTGACCGACCCAACCACCGAAGGGCTGGGAGACTCGGACCTCGCCATGACCTACGACGCACCGAAGCCAACGGACGCCGACACCCGAATAATGAATTATTATGACAGCTATTACCCACGGCCTCCCTCCAACGGGACCGGCGCCGGGAGGGATAAGAAATGACGATCAGGGAAAACCTGTGCCCCGACAGCAAGTATAAAACAAAATGCCCCTACACCATGGCGCCGATTGGCGTCTGCATACACAACACCGCCAACGATGCCACGGCCAAGAACGAGGTCAGCTATATGCTGGGCAACGGCAACAAAGTCAGCTACCACTATGCGGTGGATGACAAGGAGATCGTCCACGCCATACCCGACAATCGGAATGCCTGGCACGCCGGGGACGGCGGCAAGGGCACCGGCAACCGGAAATATATTTCGATAGAAATATGCTACTCCAAAAGCGGCGGGGCGAGGTTTGAAAAGGCCATGGACAACGCCGCCTGGCTGACGGCCAAGCTGCTGCGGGACCACGGCTGGGGCATAGCCAACGTGAAGAAGCACCAGGACTTCAGCGGGAAATACTGCCCTCACCGGATACTTGACGATTACGGCTGGGATTATTTCCTGAACTTGGTGCGGGCGGAGCTGGGTCAGGCGCCCGAAAGCACAGAGGACACGACGCCCCTGCTGCTGTACGGATACACCGGCGAGGCGGTGAAGCGGCTGCAGACCATATTAAACACTCAGGGCTTCGACCTGGAGGTGGACGGCAGCTTCGGACCGGCAACGCTGGCGGCGGTCAAGGCGTTTCAGGAAAACAACGGTCTGGACCCGGACGGCAAGGTCGGCCCCCTGACCTGGGGCAAGCTGCTGAACGCAGCACCGGCGACGGCTTCAGGCTTCGCCAGCTACCTGGTACGGGTCACGGCAGCGGTGCTGAACGTCCGCAAGGGGCCGGGGACCGGATACGGCATCAGTACCACGATCCGCAAGGGCGAGGTCTACACCATAGTGGACGCCCAGGGCGGCTGGGGCAAGCTGAAATCCGGTGCCGGGTGGATAAACCTGGCATACACGGCCAGGAAGTAACACAAAAAAACAGGACAGGCGCCGCCCGTGCGCCTGTCTTTTACTTTGCCCCCGTGAGGCCACCAGCGGCCCCGTGAGCGGTTTTTTATTTCGGGAATACAACTTTATATTGGCGCCCCCGTCCGGGGGACTTTTTTCCGGTGGAAAAAACTAAATCGCTTTGAACCCATGCCGGGAAAGATACGCCTGCGCCTGGTTCTCTTGCGAGAAGGTACGGCTTTTTAGTTTCTGGCGGTCCCGGCCAAGGACCACCGTTTCACCGATACCCTGTATAATCCATTGCAGCCGCCCGTTTTTGTTGATGGGGTTGAAATATATTTTGTCGCCGTTAGCGTTTGCCATTTTCATAATCAGACCTCCTTTTCAGACTTGCCTTCTTGTTTGCCGAACTCACGGTTGAGGACCTCGACCACTCCCATGGCCATCTGCTGGGCCTCGAGGAATTTTTTAAACTCCTCCGCATCCAGCGCCCCATAAGACGTGGTTTGAATTTCAAAGTGGGAAACCCTGCAGTCATACCAGTTGTCCCGATAATAAATCTCGGGAAGATAACAGTTTTCACCGGGGACCCTGACCGGCGTACATTCATAATTGGTGATTGCCGTCCCGTTGGAATAAAAGGATTTGAATTCGGTTACCGCATAGCCGCCGATAGAATAATCGGTTCGGGTACAGTAACGGCCATCAGCGGTGACACGTGTTTTTTCGTCGATAAGCTCAAGTTTCATTTTTATACATCCTTTCCAGAATAGCGTGGTCGGGGTTGTGACCGGCCCTCCCGCATTACCGGCCCCCGAGGGGGGAGCCGTCACTCTGCGTTATAGCGAACCAAAAATTCACGCCACTCACAAACAGTCATTGCCAAACAGCCTATGCGTAGCTGCCTTTGCAGATATTTGATTATGCTCTTGCCAAAACGTGAAGTTTCCGCATCTATAACTCCCCGTCCGTAGGCTTCGGCGAGCTCGTGAAGCTTTTTGTCCAAAACCATTTCGGCATTGTCCCCGGAGTAAACCGCAGATACTAAATTTGTTGCAATCGCCATTTTATCGACCATCATGATGTTCTCCTTTCAAAATTTTTATTTCCCTTTCCTGTTTACATCTATATTATAACATTCAAGTGAGTGTTTATCAATAGCAATGTTGCACAAATATAAAGTCATGTGATTGTTTATTTTGACGGATTGACAAAAACGTGCACGTGAGTTATAATAATAATGAATGGAGGCGACAGCAATGCCAAGAAGAATAACGATCACCGACAACATGACCCCGCTGGCCACGAAGCTGGTCGAGGCCAACATGACCAAAAAAGCCCTTTCCGAAAAAAGCGGCGTCCCCTTGGGCACCATAGACCAATGGGTGCGCCGGATAAGGGTCCCCCGTGACGTGTACCAGCTATACAAGGTGGCCCAGGCGCTGGACTGCCGGATCGAAGACATCATCGAGCCGGAGCTGGCGGAGGCAGAAAAAAAGGAGGGCCGGGGGGTATGACCGATCTGAACGGTTTGGAAAATTTCGCCAAGGCGGGAGCGGCTGCCGGAATAACACTCGACGAAGTGGCCCGGCACCTTCAGGCGATACTCGGAGGGCTGCCTCCGATGGCCCCCGGCGAGACCGAAGCCCTGATCCGGATGAACCCGAGCCTTTCAAGGTTCCAACGCTGGCGGCTGATCCGGTGGCTTCGGCGCACAAAAAAACGGGGCAAAGGTATTGACACCGCCCCGTCGATATGATATAATATAAACACCGTGGTATTCTAAGACAGCCCCCTCGCCAACTTGCCCTTGGCCGGGGGCTGTAAACGCAAAAGCGGCGGATGAACCGCCGCCTGTTTTTTTATTTTTCAAGCCTGGACAACTCATTCACGGCCCAGTCGTAGTCTTCACGGCTATAAACATAGGGAACATAACCCTCGCCGCCCTCGTTGTTGACGTTGTTGAATTCAACCATGATCCGCTTGGCCTCTTTGCGGGTTTCAGGCTTAACTCCCTGGGCCTCGAAAGCCGCTATAATTTTTCGGCAGTCTTCGACGGTTTCGGCGTTCCTGCGGGCCTGCTCCTCGGCTTCTTCTTTTGCCAGGAATTCAGCTACCTCGGCGGGGGTGCCTTCGGCAATAGCCTCATCGAGCAGTTTCTGAATGGCGTCCCCATACATCGCAGGAAAACCGACCCGGAGACCTTTGATCCCCTGATAACCCGGATGTTCGGGCAAATCCATAACCTTCCAAAATGAGCGTTCGCCGATGCTGTCAACCCACACACCATCTACATACGCCGCTACCTCCGCATCGTAAAGAACTATTGATTTGTCAATGAAGTGCTGCACCTGGCAGGGGCCGTACAACCGGCTATAGTGTACCAACTCTGCCTTATAGTGGATTTCCAGCCTAAACGCCTTGCCGTTGTTGGTCCATTCAAAAACCTTTTTTTCACAATCCTTTTTCATTCTGATACATCCTTTCTTTTTTTCATTTTACCACCCAGAGGGCGGATTGTCAACTATTTTTTATTTCCCTTTCCTGTTTACATTTATATTATAACATTCATGCGACTGTTTATCAATAGTAATGTTGCACAAATATAAAGTCACGTGATTGTTTATTTTGACAACAAAAAAGACGCCCGAAATACCGAGCGTCTTTTTGTTTACCGCCATTTTTCAGGCAGCGCCATATCCAGAACGAACACTGAACCGATAAAATATATGATCGGGGGGTTCGCCTGGTTCAGCAATGGTGACCCCACGGGGAGTCGAACCCCGGTCTTCGCCGTGAGAGGGCGACGTCCTAGGCCACTAGACTATGGAGCCGTTTTGTGACTGCCTGATTATTATAGCATGACGGCCGAGGTTTGTCAAGCACTTTTTTAATTTTTTTTTAAATTTTTTTTGACCTTAAAACACGCCCGGTATATCCGGCCCGCAGTAAAGACGCACCAACGCTCCGTCGGGGAAGCTGTCCGTCCGGCGGGAGGTCACCGCGTAGACGCGGCCGGCGCACACGCCGCCCATCACCTCGGCAAAGACCTCGGCCCCGCAGTGGAGCCTGTCCACGTCGGCGGCTATCACCAGACCGTACTCCCCTATCTTTTCCGCCAGCCAAAAGCCCGTTCGCGGCCCGAGCAGAGCCACGTCCACCCGACCGGTGGGATAGACGCTGTCATCGGTTATGGCGGGGACGGCGCTTTCGTCAAGGCCCAGCATACCGGAAATACGGCCGCGCCAGCGGCGGACGGCTCCGCTCTCGGTGGCGAGCACGAGGGTGCTGAGGCCCAGCTCGGCTATGACCCCGCACATGAGACGGGTCTTGCCGCTGCCGACGGGGGCGCTGACCGTGCCGAAGTCACGGCTCAATATGCGGCGGACCGACTGCGCCTGACCGCCGGTAAGGGATATACCGCCGGTTGCGGCGGGAGTACGGCGGCGGCCGTCCACAAGCTCAAGCCTGAGACCGGCGGCCTTAAGCTCCTCAAAAACTCCCCTCGGCAGCCTGAGCCTGCGGCCCGAAAGTTCGGCATGGTATCGGAAGGCCGGACGGTATCCGGCGCTCTCGCGGCACGGCTCCGAATTGGGTATGCCGGCGGCCGAGCAGAGGGCCGCCAGCCCCAGGGGACTTATCCCAGCGGTGTCGATATACAGGCTGTCGCACAGCTCCGCCCGAAGCACCGGCGGAAAATCGCTTTTCGCGGGTCGGGTGGAGATGTCCTTCGGGGCGGACTGGACGGTCGCTTTAAGCGTTTCGTCCCGAACGGGCCTGAGTTCATCGTCGGTAAAGACGGAAAAGCCCTTTTCCCTGTGGAACAAGGGCAGCATAACCGGAAACCCGAAGCCGCCGTCGGGAGCCGCGGAGGGCCATACCCGGCCCCAAGGCTCAAAGGGCGGGCCGCCCACGGCCACGGCCGCCTCCCGCAGCAAATCAAAGGCCGGTTCCGCCGCCCGAAGAGGCGAAAGCGGCCTGTCGTAGAACAGCCAAAGCCTGCCCGCGCCCCCGAAATCCGTCATCTCGCACAGGTGGGCGAGGCCGTTCTCCCGGCAGAGCGCCGCCAGTATTTGCAATCTCGGGCGGAAATCGGTCCCCCTGAGCTCAATGACCGCGAAGCGGCAGAGACCGTCCTCATCGACCGGGTAAATTCCCATCGCCGCCCGTCCCTCCAGATGGTCCTCAACGGCCCTGACGGTCAGCGGCTCATAGCCACCGCCGCGGCACCGGCCGCAGTCGGGGAAGCCCGGCCCGCAGTCCCTTGTCGGCGAATTGCAGACCCGACGCCAGCCCTCCTCCCCGGAGGGCGTTTTATAATGAACCGTGCAGACGCCGCGCCGTCCGCCCAAAAGCCGCCCAAACTGTTCAAAAAGCTCGTCCGCCGTCACCGAAGCCGCCTCCCCGCAAAAAAATATCTAAGATAATTCTACCACAGCGGCGGATTATTGTCAAATTAAATGTTGACATTTTTTTCGCTTTGTGTTATTCTAATAGAAGCGAATTTCAATCAAAGGAGTAAATTTACCATGAATATGGATTTCTTACGGAAGCTGCCCATCCCCGCCGAGATAAAGGAGCAGTTTCCCATGTCCGCCGAGCTGAAGGCCCTTAAGGAAAAGAGAGACGCGGAAATCGCGGCGGTGTTCACCGGCGAGAGCGACAAGTTCCTGCTCATAATCGGCCCCTGCTCCGCCGACCGCGAGGACGCGGTGCTGGACTATACCAACCGCCTTGCCGGACTTCAGGAGAAGGTAAAGGATAAAATAATCATAATCCCCCGAATATACACCAACAAGCCCCGCACCACCGGTCAGGGCTACAAGGGCATGATACATCAGCCCGACCCGTCGCAAAAACCCGATATGCTGGAGGGCATAATCGCCGTGCGCCGTCTGCACACGCGGGCCATTCAGGAGACGGGCCTCACCTGCGCCGACGAAATGCTCTATCCCGAAAACCACCGCTACCTCTCCGACCTGCTGTCCTATGTGGCCGTGGGCGCGAGGAGCGTGGAAAATCAGCAGCACAGGCTCACCTCCAGCGGTCTCAACATTCCCGTTGGCATGAAAAATCCCACCGGCGGCGACTTTTCCGTAATGCTCAACGCCATCGTCGCGGCCCAGAGCTGCCACACCTTCCTGTACAGGGGCTGGGAGTGCTACTCTCACGGCAACCCGCTCGCCCACGCCATACTCCGCGGCAGCAGCAACAAGCACGGCCAGTCCATACCCAACTATCACTACGAGGATATCATGCGCCTTTACGAGATGTACCAGAAAAAGGGCCTCCAAAACATGGCCCTTGTAATAGACGTAAACCACGCCAACTCCGATAAGAAGTATCTCGAGCAGATACGCATCAGCAAGGAGGTCATGCACAGCCGCCGCTACAATCCCGACGTGGCGTCCTTCGTCAAGGGCCTCATGATAGAGAGCTACATCGAGGACGGCTGCCAGAAGGTTGAGGAGGGCGTATACGGACGCTCCATCACCGACCCCTGCCTCGGCTGGGAAAAGAGCCAGCGTCTGGTTTTGGACATCGCCGAAAGCCTGTAATTGGGTGTCGGGTTAAGAACGTCCAAGGGCATGATATATTATATTTAAATAGTGAAAAAATGTTATTACGGGTATAATGGACAACATAATTACTTGATGTAGAAAACCCGCTCCTCGGAGCGGGTTTTCTGTGTTTTTATGCCCTTGGACGGTCTACGCGATTTTTCCTTCCGACACCCCGTGGGGTCATGTTACATAGTGGTTTGTAGCATAGCGCGTAGGGCGGGCTGCCCTCAGCCCGCCGCCTGCGGCCACACATATTAAAACACTTCAATTACGTCCGCGCCGTCCCTTACAAAGGCGATAAACTCGTCGATTTTCGCCTCGCAGTCCACGTACCCGCCGCCGGTATGGACGGATTTATCCGTCGTCCTGACCCATGCGCCCTCCGGCAGGTACACCCGCCGGTTAGTTTCGCCCTGACGGTAAATCGGGGCGAAGAGTATGTCAGGACCAAACATATACTGGTCGCTGAGACCGTAGCAGGTCTCGTCCTCATAAAAGTCGAAAAACATAGGCCGCATCATTGGCGCGCCGGTCTCGGCGGCGGCCTTCATATGCTTAAGTATGTAGGGCTTAAGCCGCGCGCGGAGCAAAATGAGGTCCCGCAGTATGGGATAGTTGGCCTCGCCGAAGGACCATATCTCGTTGTCGCCGCCGCTCGGCTCCTTTACGCCGGGGTGACGGTCGGTTTGATTTGTCATGCGCTTCCTCGCCCCGTGGAGCCGCATCACCGGACAGAACAGGCCGAATTGGAACCACCGCGCTATCAGCTCGCGGAAATAGGGGCTTTCAGTGTCGCCCTGATGAAAACCGCCTATGTCGCTGTTCCACCAGGGTATGCCGCACATGGACATGGACAGGCCGGAAATTATGCTTTCGTACAGGGCCTCAAAGGTGGACGGAATGTCGCCGTTCCAGACTATGGCCCCGAATTTTTGACTGCCGGGCCAGGCGGCGCGGGTCAGAGACACTATTTCCGTCTCTCCCTCGGATTTGAGGCCGTCGTAAAAGGCCTTGGCATAATAATAGGGATAGAGCATCGCCATGTTTGCGCCGTTCCCCAGATGGAAGCGGAGGTTGCCGAACTGCTGGGGGTGTATCTCCGGCTCGGCCTCGTCCAGCCAGAACGTCTTTATGCCGTAGGAGTAATAGGTCTTTTTTATCTGCTCCCAGACGTACTCCCGCGTTTTGGGATTGGTCGGGTCGATAAAGGTCTGCTGGCCGTAAAAATCAAAAATACCGTAGCTGCCGTTTTCGGTGCGCACCAGCATATTTTCCTCGTCCATTGGCCGGTAATTGCGGCTGGCGGGGTTGATGGTGGGCCAGATAGAGACCACCGGACGGATGCCCATTTTGTAAAGCTCGCCGCACATGGCCTTCGGGTCGGGCCACAGCTCCGGGTCGAACTCCCAGTTGCCCTGCTCGGTCCAGTGAAAGTAGTCGATGACTATGGCGTCAACGGGCACGCCGAGGCCGTGATATTTCCGCGCCACCTCAAGGAGGTCCTCCTGGCTTTCATAGCGGAGCTTGCACTGCCAAAAGCCCGCCGCCCAGTCCGGCATTTCCGGCGGGAAGCCCGTGAGCCGGCAGTAGACGTTCATGACCTCGGCCGGCGTGTCGCCGGTGAACACCAGATAGTCCGCCTGCATTGCGCTGTCCGCCTGCCACAGGGTATGATTGTTGGTGAACTCGCACCTGCCCGGCGAGGGATTGTTCCAGAAAAAGCCGTAGCCAAGGGAAGAATACACCACCGGCAGGGACGACTTTGTGTTGTAATGCACCAGCTCGTAGGCGCCGCCCTTGCGGTCGAGGAAGGGCTGCTGCTCCTGACCTATGCCGTAGATATGCTCGCCGGGGTTGGGCTCGAAAAGCGCCTTGATTTGATAGCAGTCGCCGGAAATGTGGCTGTATCGGCGGACGGGGTCCCCCTCCTCGCGGGTGCGGAGTATCTCCCTTCCATGGCGGCGGAAGAGTATGCGGTATCCGCCCCAGACCTTGTACAGCTCCGCCGTAAGGCCGCCGTTTCGCAGCTCCGCCCGCTCGCCGTCGCAGGTGACCTTTACCCCGGCGTCCCCCGGCGGCAGCAAAGTCCAGCCCTCGTCGGAAATTTCGCCTCTCCTTGTGGAGCGTACCCGGACGCAGTTTTCGCCGTAAGCCTCGACGAGCACAAGCTCGTCCCTCGTCCTGAAATAAATTTTGTTGTCAACGGCTTCGATTACACTCATATTTTTCCCTCCATGAAATATATAATTACGGGCGGCCCGCGTCTGCCCCCCCCCATGTCTTTTCCATAGATAGTATATCAGAACTTTCCCCGCCGGTCAACAGATTTTATTTTTTTATAAAATTAATTTCTTCTATTGCATTTGCGGTAAAAATATGTTAAAATTAAATAATGAACTACGATTGTGGAGGTTTACATAATGACAATAATCAAAGCCGTCATACTGGGCCTTATCCAGGGGCTCAGTGAATTTTTGCCAATATCCAGCTCGGGCCACTTGGCCATCGCCGGACGCATAATGGGCATGGACCCCGAGGCGGACAGCCTGCTGTCCTTCAACATACTGCTCCATGTGGCGACGCTGGCGGCGGTATTCATCGTGTACCGCGAGGATATATGGAACATGATAAAGGCGTTTTTCGCCATGATGGGTGACATATTTACCGGCAAGGGCCCCGGCCTCAACAAGGATATGTACCGCAGGCTGGTGATAATGCTCATAGTCGGCACCCTGCCCGCGGTGGCGGCGGCGCTGGTATTCGGCGACGTAATCGAAAACCCGAGCCTCATCGCCATAGGCATATTCCTCATCATCACGGCCCTGCTGCTCTTTGTCAGCGACCGGCTGGGCGGCGGCAACAAAACCATGGAAAACATGACCGTAAAGGACTCGATAATCGTGGGCTGTTTTCAGGCCCTGGGCACCCTGCCCGGGATAAGTCGCAGCGGCAGCACCATAGTCGGCGGCCTTTTCGCAAGGCTGGACAAAAACGTGGCGGTGCGCTTCTCCTTTCTGCTGTCCATACCGGCCATTTTGGGCGCGCTTGTGCTGGACCTTAAGGACCTTGCCGCGGGTCAGGCCATGGCGGTGGATCCGGTCTGCATAATAGCGGGCATGGTGGTCGCCGGAGTGAGCGGCTACTTCGCCATAAGGTTTTTGCTTAACATCGTAAGGAAGCACCGGCTCAGCATTTTCTCGGCCTACTGCGCGGCCGCCGGTATTGTGGCAATAATTTTGGACTTTAAGCTGAAATAGAGAGGTCAAACAAAATGGCTAACACAAGCTCAAAAGGAAAAGTCTCCAAGGCTAAAACAACAGCCTCCGGCAGAAAAACCCAGCCTAAGAAGGAGCTCCGCGCCGACAGCGGTCTCAGCGATAAGGTCGTCAGGGAAATACGGGGCATAATACTCATTTTCCTGTGCTTTATGCTGGCGCTGAGCTTTTACACGCCCTTTTTCGGGATAGCGGGCAGGTTTATCAAGGGACTGGGACTGGGACTGTTCGGCAACGTGGCTTACGCGTTGCCGCTGCTGACGCTGGCGGCGGCGATACATTCGATATTCAAAAAAAGCCTCCATCCGCACGTGCACAGGTACGTGGCCGCCTGCGTCATCTGCGTCTGCGTCTGCGCGCTGCTGACGGTGGGGCTGTATAACCGCAATCCCGCCCTTTTCGGCGGCGACTACAGCGAGGCGGCGGTTATCAAAGCGCAGATGACCGGCGACGTCCTCGCCGAACAGACCGACGACCTCACCCTCGGCGACGTGCTGCTCAACATGATCGGCGAGGCCAGCAAGGAGGGTCAGGGCGGCGGACTTGTGGGCTACGGGGTTTCGATATTGTTCATAAACCTCCTGTCGCCCGTAGGCGCGACGCTGATGTTTTGGGCGCTCATTCTGGTGTTCGCGGTGATAATGACAGGCACCACGCCCTTTATCAGGCTGGCGGAATACATAGACCGCCGCATGGCCGCCCGCAGCGAGGAGGCGGACGATGAGCCGGAGGAGGACGGCAAAGCCGACACCGGCTTTGCCGAGCCCGTACCCGTTGACTATGCCGCCGACGCTCCCAAGCCCGCGCGCAGGACAAGGGCCGCCTCGACGCGGCCGAAGAAAAAGGCCAAAAAAGCCGAAGGCCCGCTGGACAAGCTCAAGGGTCTGCTGCTAAAGGACGAGCCCGCGAAAGCGCCCGCAAAAAAGAAGAAAGCCCGTCCCAAGCCCGAGACGGAGAGCGAAAGCTCCGCCGCGAGGAAGATAAAGCCCACGGTGGTGACCCCCGGCGGCGAAACTCCGAACGGGGAAATTAAGATAAAGCTCTTTGACCAAAGCAACGCTCCCGAGGATATCCCCGAGGACATCGAGGCCATGGCCAAGACCGAAAGCGGCGCCGCCGCCGAAAAGCCCAAGACCGAGCCCGCCATCCCAGTCACCGACGACGAAATAGACACCGACTTCATACCGTATGAGTTCCCGCCGGTAAAGCTGCTGGGCAGGGACAAGCCCTCCAAGGAAAGCGCCACCGAGGACGACGTCCGCCGCATGGGGCAGAAGCTGGTGGAGACCCTGCGCTCCTTCGGCGTGGAGGCACGGATAACCGAAATAATCAAAGGCCCCGCCATCACCCGCTTTGAGCTTTCACCGGCGGCGGGGGTAAAGGTCAACAAAATAGTGAACCTTTCCAACGACATAGCTCTAAATCTGGCGGCGGTTTCCGTCCGCGTCATAGCCCCCATTCCCGGCAAGGCCGCCGTGGGCATCGAGGTGCCCAACGAAAAGGTGGCCACCGTCCGGCTGAGGGACGTGATAGATTCCGACGAGTTCAGGAACTTCAAGAGCAAGACCGCCTTCGCATTGGGTAAGGACGTGGGCGGCAAGGTGCGCATCGCCGACATTTCGAAGATGCCCCACCTGCTCATCGCCCCATGAAATATATAATTACGGGCGGCCCGCGTCTGACCTCCCCATGTTTTTCCATAGATAGTATATCAGAACTTTCCCCGCCGGTCAACAGATTTTATTTTTTTATAAAATTAATTTCTTCTATTGCATTTGCGGTAAAAATATGTTAAAATTAAATAATGAACTACGATTGTGGAGGTTTACATAATGACAATAATCAAAGCCGTCATACTGGGCCTTATCCAGGGGCTCAGTGAATTTTTGCCAATATCCAGCTCGGGCCACTTGGCCATCGCCGGACGCATAATGGGCATGGACCCCGAGGCGGACAGCCTGCTGTCCTTCAACATACTGCTCCATGTGGCGACGCTGGCGGCGGTATTCATCGTGTACCGCGAGGATATATGGAACATGATAAAGGCGTTTTTCGCCATGATGGGTGACATATTTACCGGCAAGGGCCCCGGCCTCAACAAGGATATGTACCGCAGGCTGGTGATAATGCTCATAGTCGGCACCCTGCCCGCGGTGGCGGCGGCGCTGGTATTCGGCGACGTAATCGAAAACCCGAGCCTCATCGCCATAGGCATATTCCTCATCATCACGGCCCTGCTGCTCTTTGTCAGCGACCGGCTGGGCGGCGGCAACAAAACCATGGAAAACATGACCGTAAAGGACTCGATAATCGTGGGCTGTTTTCAGGCCCTGGGCACCCTGCCCGGGATAAGTCGCAGCGGCAGCACCATAGTCGGCGGCCTTTTCGCAAGGCTGGACAAAAACGTGGCGGTGCGCTTCTCCTTTCTGCTGTCCATACCGGCCATTTTGGGCGCGCTTGTGCTGGACCTTAAGGACCTTGCCGCGGGTCAGGCCATGGCGGTGGATCCGGTCTGCATAATAGCGGGCATGGTGGTCGCCGGAGTGAGCGGCTACTTCGCCATAAGGTTTTTGCTTAACATCGTAAGGAAGCACCGGCTCAGCATTTTCTCGGCCTACTGCGCGGCCGCCGGTATTGTGGCAATAATTTTGGACTTTAAGCTGAAATAGAGAGGTCAAACAAAATGGCTAACACAAGCTCAAAAGGAAAAGTCTCCAAGGCTAAAACAACAGCCTCCGGCAGAAAAACCCAGCCTAAGAAGGAGCTCCGCGCCGACAGCGGTCTCAGCGATAAGGTCGTCAGGGAAATACGGGGCATAATACTCATTTTCCTGTGCTTTATGCTGGCGCTGAGCTTTTACACGCCCTTTTTCGGGATAGCGGGCAGGTTTATCAAGGGACTGGGACTGGGACTGTTCGGCAACGTGGCTTACGCGTTGCCGCTGCTGACGCTGGCGGCGGCGATACATTCGATATTCAAAAAAAGCCTCCATCCGCACGTGCACAGGTACGTGGCCGCCTGCGTCATCTGCGTCTGCGTCTGCGCGCTGCTGACGGTGGGGCTGTATAACCGCAATCCCGCCCTTTTCGGCGGCGACTACAGCGAGGCGGCGGTTATCAAAGCGCAGATGACCGGCGACGTCCTCGCCGAACAGACCGACGACCTCACCCTCGGCGACGTGCTGCTCAACATGATCGGCGAGGCCAGCAAGGAGGGTCAGGGCGGCGGACTTGTGGGCTACGGGGTTTCGATATTGTTCATAAACCTCCTGTCGCCCGTAGGCGCGACGCTGATGTTTTGGGCGCTCATTCTGGTGTTCGCGGTGATAATGACAGGCACCACGCCCTTTATCAGGCTGGCGGAATACATAGACCGCCGCATGGCCGCCCGCAGCGAGGAGGCGGACGATGAGCCGGAGGAGGACGGCAAAGCCGACACCGGCTTTGCCGAGCCCGTACCCGTTGACTATGCCGCCGACGCTCCCAAGCCCGCGCGCAGGACAAGGGCCGCCTCGACGCGGCCGAAGAAAAAGGCCAAAAAAGCCGAAGGCCCGCTGGACAAGCTCAAGGGTCTGCTGCTAAAGGACGAGCCCGCGAAAGCGCCCGCAAAAAAGAAGAAAGCCCGTCCCAAGCCCGAGACGGAGAGCGAAAGCTCCGCCGCGAGGAAGATAAAGCCCACGGTGGTGACCCCCGGCGGCGAAACTCCGAACGGGGAAATTAAGATAAAGCTCTTTGACCAAAGCAACGCTCCCGAGGATATCCCCGAGGACATCGAGGCCATGGCCAAGACCGAAAGCGGCGCCGCCGCCGAAAAGCCCAAGACCGAGCCCGCCATCCCAGTCACCGACGACGAAATAGACACCGACTTCATACCGTATGAGTTCCCGCCGGTAAAGCTGCTGGGCAGGGACAAGCCCTCCAAGGAAAGCGCCACCGAGGACGACGTCCGCCGCATGGGGCAGAAGCTGGTGGAGACCCTGCGCTCCTTCGGCGTGGAGGCACGGATAACCGAAATAATCAAAGGCCCCGCCATCACCCGCTTTGAGCTTTCACCGGCGGCGGGGGTAAAGGTCAACAAAATAGTGAACCTTTCCAACGACATAGCTCTAAATCTGGCGGCGGTTTCCGTCCGCGTCATAGCCCCCATTCCCGGCAAGGCCGCCGTGGGCATCGAGGTGCCCAACGAAAAGGTGGCCACCGTCCGGCTGAGGGACGTGATAGATTCCGACGAGTTCAGGAACTTCAAGAGCAAGACCGCCTTCGCATTGGGTAAGGACGTGGGCGGCAAGGTGCGCATCGCCGACATTTCCAAGATGCCCCATCTGCTCATCGCCGGCGCCACCGGCAGCGGTAAGTCCGTGTGCATAAATTCCCTTATCACCAGCATAATTTACAAGGCCGACCCCAACGAGGTCAAGCTCATCATGATAGACCCCAAGGTGGTTGAGCTTCAGGTTTACAACGGCATACCCCACCTGCTGATACCCGTGGTCACCGACCCACGTCGGGCCGCGGGCGCCCTCAACTGGGCGGTGCAGGAGATGGTTAAACGCTATAAGCTCTTTGCCGAAAACAACGTCCGCAACCTCGCCGGATATAACGAGCTGGCCCAGGTCAACGGCGACCGCAAGCTGGAGCAGATAATCATCATCGTGGACGAGCTGGCGGACCTTATGATGGTCAGCGCCAAGGAAGTGGAGGACAGCATCTGCCGCCTTGCTCAGATGGCCCGGGCGGCGGGTATGTACCTTGTCATCGCCACCCAGCGTCCCTCCGTGGACGTCATCACCGGCCTTATCAAGGCCAACGTCCCCAGCCGCATAGCCTTCGCGGTCTCCAATCAGATAGACAGCCGCACCATTCTCGATATGGGCGGGGCGGAAAAGCTGTTGGGCAAGGGCGATATGCTCTTCCTGCCCATGGGCGCCAACAGCCCCATTCGTATTCAGGGAGCCTTTGTTTCCGACGCGGAGACCGAGGCCATAGTGGAATACATCAAACAGGATTTCAGCGCGAAATATGACGAGGATATAATGGAGCACATCGAGCGGGGCGCCGACGACGGCTCCTCCGCCCGCGACGAGGAGGACGGCGAGGCCGACGATATGCTGCCGGCGGCCATTCAAGCCGTGGTGGAGGCCGGCCAGGCCAGCGCGTCCCTGCTCCAGCGGCGGCTTAAGGTGGGCTACGCCCGGGCGGGCCGCCTGATAGACCAGCTCGAGGAGCGGGGCATTATCGGCCCCCACGAGGGCAGCAAGCCCCGGGCCGTCCTAATGAGCCGCAGCGAGTACCTTGAGATGCAGGCCATGGGCAAGGACGATATGAATTAACGCCTCACAGCAAATTAAAATTATTAAAAGCACCATGGAACACGCCATTCCATGGTGCTTTTAATGAGTAGGGCGGCTTGCCCTCAAGCCGCCGAAAAAATTTTAAAGAAATCGGAGCAAGCGACGTAAGGCTTGTGACGACGCAGGTCTGCGCGACTTTTTTACGGCCCACCATATTTTATTTCTTTTCCTTAGCCGTCACGTCCTCGATATCCACGCGCCAAACGGCCGTGCGGCCGAGGCTGCGCTCCACCGCGCCGTCGAAGGCCGCCATATTGGTCGGCGTCAGCTTTTCGCACAAAAGCCGCAGAGCGTGTATCTTCTCGTCATTATCCGTCACCTCGACCGCGCGGCCAAAAACGTCGGCCGACTGATACAGGGTCGTGAACTTGTCCTTCAGGGGCCTTACCCCTCCGGTAAAGGAAATGCAGACCCTCGGGTCTCTCCGCAGGCTGTCGGTCTTTTTGCCCTCCATGGCACAGTGGAAATAGAGGCTTTCGCCGTCCCTCGCCAGATTGAGTGGCAGGGCGTAGGGCGCCCCGTCGGTGTCGATAAGGGCCATCACGCCATATTCGCAGCGGTCGATAAGCTCGAACCCGAACTCCTTTGTCTGCTCCCTGTCCTTGCGCCGCATACAATCACCTCCCTCTCCTCCGCCGAAAAACGCGCCGTCCTTTCGCGCTATTCCCTGCCGAAAATTTTATTTGCTATGCTTACCGTCGCCAAAGCGTCTTTGGCGTAATAGTCCGCACCTATCTCCATGGCGTAGCTTTCGGTGAGCACCGCGCCGCCAACGACTATTTTACAGTCGAGGCCGCTTTCACGGACGGCCTTTATGGTCTTTTCCATACTGACGACGGTGGTCGTCATGAGGGCGCTGAGGCCCAGCAGAGGCGCGCCCGTTTCCCGAAGGGTGTCCACGATGAGGCCGATGTCCACGTCCCGGCCCAAATCCACCACGCTGTAGCCGTAGTTCTGTAGCAGCAGCTTCACAATGTTTTTGCCTATGTCGTGGATGTCGCCCTTTACCGTGGCAAGGACCACGGTACCCGAGGCCGCGTCGGAGCCGGCCGCCGCCTCACGGACGGCGTCGAAGGCTCTCTTGGCGCTGTCCGCCCCGCTCATGAGCTGGGGCAGGAACAGCCTCCCCTTTTCGAAGCCCTCCCCCACCTTGTTAAGGGCGGGTATTATATGTCCGTTTATGAGCTCCAGGGCGGGAACGGTCTTTAACATTTCCTTCGCCGCCTCGTAGGAACGCTCCTTCTGCCCGGTGGCGATGAGATGCTCGAGGCCGGGCTCCTCCTCCTTATGAGCGGCGCTTTGCTCCGCCGCGGCGCAGGCGGCTATATATCCCTCGCAGCCGGGGTCGCCGCCCGCGAGCATTTTCAAGGCTCCGGGGTCGCCGCTGCTTCGGGGGGACATGGGGTTGTAAATGGCGCAGTCCAGCCCGGCACGCACGGCCATATCCAGGAAAGCGGCGTTGACCGTGGGCCGTCCCGGGAGACCGAAGGATATGTTGGAAACACCCAGCACCGTCGCCACGCCCAGACGTTCCTTTATCATTCCGAGAGCGTCAAGGGTCTTTTTCGCCGCAAAATCGTCGGTGGCCACGGTCATGGTCAGGGCGTCGATAATGATGTCGTTTTTGGCGACGCCGTATTCCGCGGCCCTGTTCACGATGCGCTCGGCGATGGCAAAACGGCCCTCGGCCGAGTCGGGTATGCCCGCCTCGTCAAGAGTGAGGCCCACCACCATGCCGCCGTACTTTTTCACCAGCGGGAACACCGCGTCCATGACGGAGTCCTTGCCGTTGACGGAATTTACTATGGGTTTGCCGTTATATACGCGCATGGCCGCCTCCAAAGCGGCGGGAGAGGCGCTGTCTATCTGCAGAGGCAGGTCGGTGACGGCCTGTATGCGGGGCACGGCCTCCATCATCATTTCAGTTTCATCAATGTCCGGCGAACCGACATTCACGTCCAGCGCGTGGGCGCCGGCCGCGGCCTGTGACACGGCCTCCCCAAGAATATAGTCGAAATCCCGGTTTTTCAAAGCCTCGCGGAACTTTTTCTTGCCGGTGGGATTGATGCGTTCGCCGATTATCACCGTGCCCTCGCCGACGGTCAAAGCGTGGGAATAGGAGGCGCAGACCCGCAGGCCCTTCCTTTCCGGCGGGGTAAAGGGTATGTTCTCGGTATTTTTTACGGCCTGCCTGATGTGCTCCGGCGTTGTGCCGCAGCAGCCGCCCAGGAATTTCACTCCCAGCCTCGCAAATTCGGCGGCGAGGCGGCCGAACTCCTCCGGCCCAACGTCGTAAACGGTTTCGCCGTTCACCACCTTGGGCAGACCGGCGTTGGGCTGTATCAGCACGGGCACGGAGCTGACGGCCGTTAGACGCTTCGCCAGCGGCAGTATCTGCGCCGGGCCCAGGCCGCAGTTGATGCCCAGGGCGTCCACGCCAAGACCCTCGAATATCGCCGCCATGCACTCGGGGTCGGCGCCGGTAAGGGTCTTGCCCTTCTCGTCGAAGGTCATGGAGGCCAGCACCGGCAGGCCGCAGGCGTCCTTTGCCGCCAAAATAGCCGCCTTTGCCTCGAGGGTATCGCTCATGGTCTCGATGACGATAAGGTCAGCGCCGGCGGCGGCGCCCAGCCTCGCCACCTCATAAAAGGCGGCGTAGGCGTCCTCAAAGTCCAGCTCGCCCACGGGCTTGAGCAGCGCCCCCGTAGGGCCGACGTCCAGAGCCGTCAGCCCGCCAGCGGAGCGGGCGTTTTCCACCGCTGCCGTTATTATCTCCTCGAGCGAATACCTGCTTTTCAGCTTAACGGGGTTGGCGCCGAAGGTGTTGGCGGTCATTATCTCCGCGCCGGCGGCCCGGTACTCCCGATGTATGCCCCTTATAAGCTCCCTGTGGGTGATGTTCAGTTCTTCCGGCACGGCGCCGGCCTTCATGCCCCTGCGCTGGAGCATGGTGCCAAAGCCGCCGTCGAAAATATATCTCCTGTTTTTAAATATCATTTTTTTACTCCTGACCGGTAATTTATTGTCTCTATTATATTCCTTTTTGATTTAAAAGTCAATATAATTTCCCAAAGGGCTTGATTTTTTCCTACCAATATGATAGAATAATTATGGTAGAATAATGTAAAAACAAATCAGCGAGGAAGAGTTTTATGTACATAAGCGATATGCTGAAAAGCAAAAAAATCAACATATCCTTCGAGGTTTTTCCGCCGAAAAAGACGGAAATGTTCGAGGGAGTCCGAGCCGCCGTGGCCGAGCTGGCGGGCCTGGGCCCCAACTTTATCAGCGTCACCTACGGCGCCGGCGGCGGCACCAGCGCCTATACCGCCGATATCTCGTCGGAAATTCAGGACAAGCACAAAATAACGGCCTTGAGCCACCTGACCTGCGTGGCCTCCACCAAGGACGAGATAGACGTTATCTCGTCACGGCTTAAAGAAAAGGGCATTGAAAATATCCTTGCCATGAGGGGCGACATCCCCGAAGACGACAAGGATTTCCCCAATCCCAAGCACTTTATCCATGCCAGCGATTTGATAACCCGTCTCAAGGAAAAGGGCGGCTTTTGCATAGGAGGGGCCTGCTATCCGGAGGGGCATATCGAGTGCTCGGACATAGAAACGGATTTAAACAATTTAAAGTATAAGGTGGACTGCGGCTGCGACTTTCTGATAACTCAGCTTTTCTTTGACAATTCCGCCTTTATGCGCTTTCGGGAGAAGTGCGCCGCCAAGGGTATAAGCGTGCCCATTCTGGCGGGCATAATGCCGGTGCAGAGCGCCTCCCAAATCAAGCGTATGTGTTCCCTTTCTGGGGCGTCGCTGACGCCGAAGTTCACAAAGATGGTCGAAAAGTACCAGGACGACACCCCGGCCCTGCTCCAGGCGGGCATTGCCTACGCCACCGAGCAGATAGTGGACCTCATCTCCAACGACGCCGACGGCATCCACATCTACACCATGAATAAGCCCAATATAGCGAGGCAGATAATGAGCAACATATCGTACCTGATCTGAGGGGCCGGAAAAAATGGCGCAGAACGGCGTCATCACAAGCTCGGTATCGCAAGTTTCGATTAAAAAATCGAAACTCGGCTTACCTCGCTGTGACTCCTTTTCCCCACAAAATCGGCTTCGCCGTTTTGCGGGGGCCCCATTTTGACTGGAAATCTTTAATCAAGGCAAATTTATGTTTTGATAAACCCAACATAAAATCAAAACTATGAATTAATGTGGAAAAACCGCCTTTTTACGAGAAAAAGACGGTTTTTCTCATTTTTATGCCCTTGAACTACGAACGAAAATCACCCTCGGCGTACCTGTGTACGCCGTCGGGAGGGCTTGCTCGGCGGCAGAGGCCGCCTGCGCGAGCTGATTTTCGTCCGTTCTGCGCGATTTTTTCGCCCGGCCCCTGTGCCACCAGTAAGCTTTTTTATTAAATTTTTAACATAAATCTTTAATCAGGTCATTTTCCGAATTTTTCGTTATATGCCTGCATGCTCGCCTCGATTATGCGCTCGGCCTCGTCGCGGCCCAATATCTCCTTGACGGCGGTCTCCTTGTCCTCAAGGAACTTGTACACCTCGAAGAAGTGAGATATCTCCTTGAATATATGCTCCGGCAGCTCCGAGATGTCCTTATAGATGGAATATGTGGGGTCGCGGAAGGGCAGGGCGATTATCTTTTCGTCCACCATGCCGCCGTCTATCATCTTTATCACGCCGATGGGATAACAGCGCACCAGCACAAGGCTGTCTATTACCTCCTGACAGAGCACAAGCACGTCGAGGGGGTCGTTGTCGCCGGCGTATGTACGGGGGATAAAGCCGTAGTTGGCCGGGTAATGGGTAGAGGTGTAAAGCACCCGGTCAAGGATTATCATGCCGGTGGCCTTGTCAAGCTCATATTTGTTTTTCCCGCCCTTGCCGATCTCGATAACGGCCAAAAAGTCGTCCTTTTTTATTCTGTCGGGGGCTACGTCATGCCATACGTTCATCTCTATCATCCTTTCAAATATTTTGGTAACCGGTTTTTTATCTGTCCGCCGTCGGATTTGCCCCAGCCCAGGGGGAAGCCCCGCCAAAGCAGGGCGGCGTATCCCTTCTCTCCCTCGATGGGCAGGGTCTCGCCGGCGTAGTATTTTTCCGCCTGGGCGTCGGACAGCTCAACTCCCCGCCGGAAATCCTCCTTTTTCAAGGCCATGCACAGGTGGTGCGACGGCTCGAACCGCCCTTTTTTATTGTCGCCCAGATACAGGCCCGGCCTCGGGGATTTTATGTTTTTAAGCGAGCCAAGACCCTCGGGCAGCAGATAAAGCCTCTCGCCGTAGGCGGCAAAATCGCCTTTCAGCTCAAGGTTCAGGCTGTCCTTTTCGAATTGCCTGTAAAGGGACAGGTCAAGCCTTTCCGAATGGGGCTTTCGCTCCGCGCGTTCATCGCCGGACTTTTTGAATTTTGCGGCAAAATGACCCTCGCCCCGGTGAGTGTGGGGCATAAGCCTTTCCCGGGCGGTCACGGTCAGCTCGGGATGTGCGCTCAGCAGCCTTTCGCAGACGGCCTCGTCCTCATCTCGGGCAAAGGTGCAGGTGGAATACACCAGCTCCCCTCCGCCGCGGAGCATTTTCACCGCCGACTCCAGAATGTTGAGCTGGCGCACCGCGCAGGAGCGGCTGTGCTCCGGACTCCACTGGGCGGCGGCCTCCGGGTCGCGGCGGAACATTCCCTCGCCGCCGCAGGGGGCGTCCACCAGAATTTTGTCAAAAAACAGCGGAAACTCGTCCTCCATTTTTTCCGGCGGCATATTTGTGACGGCGGCGTTCCTTATGCCCATGCGCTCGATGTTTTCGACAAGCACCGACGCCCGGGAGGGGACGATTTCGTTCGCGACCAGCAGTCCCTCGCCCTTGAGCATGGCCGCAAGCTGGGTGCTTTTGCCGCCGGGCGCGGCGCAGAGGTCCAGCGTCCGGTCGCCGGGAGCGGGGGCCAGCATTTCGGCGGCGACCATGGCCGAGGGCTCCTGAGAATAGATGAGCCCCGCGCGGCTGCATAAATGCCGCCCGGCCCGTATATCATAATAAAAACCCGACGGGCACCAGTCCACCGGCCCCAGACTGTAGGGGAAAAGCCCGAGCAGCTCTCGGGGGCCGATTTTCAGAGTGTTCACCCGAAAGCCCCTGACCGGCGGCTTGTCATATTCCGCAAGGAACGCCGGATACTCCCCGCCCAGTTCGGTTTTCATTCGGTTTAAAAATTCCTCCGGGAGCATATGTCACCAACTCGATAAAGTATTTCTACATATATGATAAACAAAAACGGCGAATTTGTCAACAATTCTTTAATAAATTAATAAATAAAAATAATTTGATTGACATCGGGCCGTTATTCTGCTAAAATATATTTTGATATTTGCAAGGATAGAAGGCGAAAAAAATGAACAACAATAAATCGAAAAAACCGAAAAAGCCAATAATATTCTACTATCTTATCGCCCTGGCGGTGCTGATGGTATTGAACGCGGTGGTCTTTCCGCAGTATCTGAAAAGCGGCATCGAGGAAGTGGATTACGGCACTTTCCTGAAATGGGTGGACGAGGGCAAGGTCACCAAGGCCCAGGTGGACGCGGACACGGTCAGATTTGAGGCCAGGGACGGCGACGGGCCGGTTCGTGTGTATCAGTCCAACATCGTCGCCAACAACGAGCTTTCGGAAAAGCTCTACGATGCCGGCGTCAAGTACAGTCAGGACCTGCCGAAGGAAATAAATCCGATTTTGTCATTTGTCATTTCGTGGATACTGCCCCTGGTCATGCTGGTGTTTATAGGCCAGCTCCTGAGCCGGCGCATGGGCGGCATGAACGCCATGAGCTTCGGCAAGTCCGGGGCTAAGATATACGCCGAAAACGAGACCGGCAAGACCTTCGCCGACGTGGCCGGAGAGGACGAGGCCAAGGACGCCCTGCGGGAGATAGTGGACTTCCTCCACGACCCGAAAAAGTACGCCGACATCGGCGCCGCCCTGCCCAAGGGCGCATTGTTGGTGGGCCCTCCCGGTACGGGCAAAACCCTCCTCGCCAAGGCCGTGGCCGGAGAAGCCAAGGTGCCTTTCTTCTCCATCTCCGGCTCGGAATTTGTGGAAATGTTCGTGGGCATGGGCGCGGCAAAGGTTCGCGACCTGTTCAAGCAGGCCAACGAAAAGGCCCCCTGCATAGTTTTCATAGACGAGATAGACACCATCGGCAAAAAGCGCGGAGGTCTGGTGGAGGGCGGCAACGACGAGCGGGAGCAGACCCTCAATCAGCTCCTGACCGAAATGGACGGCTTCGACGCCAACAAGGGCGTCGTGATACTCGCCGCCACCAACCGTCCCGAATCACTGGACAAGGCCCTCCTCCGCCCCGGCCGCTTTGACCGGCGGATACCTGTGGAGCTGCCGGACCTTGCCGGACGCGAGGCCATACTCCGCGTCCACGCAAAGGACGTAAAAATGGGCGAAAATATCGACTACAACGCCATTGCCCGCGCCACCTCCGGCGCCAGCGGAGCCGAGCTTGCAAACATTGTCAACGAGGCCGCTCTGCGGGCGGTGCGCTTTGGCCGCGGCGAGGTTTCTCAAGAGGATTTGGAGGAGAGCGTCGAGGTGGTAATCGCCGGATATCAGCGGAAGAACGCCTCAATTTCACGCCATGAAAAGGAGATAGTCGCCTATCATGAGGTGGGGCACGCTCTTGTTGCCGCCCGCCAGTCAAATTCCGCCCCCGTACACAAGATAACCATAATCCCCCGCACTTCGGGGGCCTTGGGCTATACCATGCAGGTGGAGGAGGACGAGCGTTTCCTCATGAGCAAGGACGAAGCCTTTAACAAAATCGCCACCTTTACCGGCGGACGGGCCGCCGAGGAGCTGATTTTCGGCTCCGTTACCACCGGCGCCGCCAACGATATCGAGCAGGCCACCCGCATAGCACGGGCGATGGTGACCCGCTACGGCATGAGCGACTCCTTCGACATGACGGCCCTTGAGACCGTCACAAACCAGTATCTGGGCGGCGACACCTCCCTCATGTGCAGCGCCGAAACCGCCGCCAAGGTGGACGCCGAGGTGGTCGGGCTCATACGCAAGGCCCACGAAAAGGCCATCGGTATCCTTAAAAACGATATGAACAAGCTCCACGAGCTGGCCGGTTACCTGCTGGAAAGGGAGACCATAACCGGCGAGGAATTTATGAAGATACTCAAGAGCGAATAAGCCCCGACGACGGGGACGAGAGGTGACAAAATGCTTTCCGCTAATTTTGACGAGCTGCTGCCCATAATAGAAGAGGAGATAGCCTCCGGGGGGAAGGTCCGCTTCAAACCCCGGGGGCGGAGTATGCTGCCGTTTTTGATGGAGGGCAGGGACGAGGTGGTTCTCACCGCCCCGCCGGAGAGACTGAAAAAGTACGACATTCCCTTTTACCGCCGGCGGGACGGAGGCTTTGTCCTCCATCGGGTGGTGGGCTTTTGTCCCGACGGCAGCTACATAATGTGCGGCGACAATCAGTATATCAGGGAAAAGGGCATAGCGCACGGACAGATAATCGGCCTTGTGGAGGGAGTTTACCGCAAGGGCCGGTACATTCCCGCCGAGGCGCCTTTTTACCGCATATGGGGCGCGCTTTGGCCCAAGGTCATGTGGTTAAGGGGCTTTCCGCCGAGGGCCGTCGGTAAGATAAAGAGAACGCTTTTCAGATAACTTGACCGCAAAGGAGACATAATATGTCAATAAAAATAGATGTAAGGATAGAAAAAACCGCCGCCGAAGCCGAGTCCGGCCTGGCAGAAAAATTTAAGGAGATAGACGAGGTCGCCTTTTACAATCAGCAAAAGGTTTTGCGGGCCTTTATCGACAACCGTGTCAGCACCGCCGACTTCAATCCCACCACGGGCTACGGCTACGACGACGGCGGCCGCGATACTCTGGACAGGATATACGCCCAGGTGTTCGGGGCCGAGGCCGCCCTCGTGCGCCACAACATAGTCAACGGCACCCACTGTCTGGCCATCGCCCTTTTCGCCGTGCTGCGTCCCGGCGACACCCTGCTCGCCGTCACCGGCAAACCCTACGACACCCTCGAGGAGGTCATCGGCATCAGCGGCGAGGGCGGCGGCAGTCTGCGGGAGTTCGGCGTAAAGTACGAGCAGGTTGACCTTGCGGGCGGCAAGCCCGACCTCGAGGCAATAAAAAAGGCCCTCCACGGCGGGGTCAAGGCCGTCATAATCCAGCGTTCCAAGGGCTACGACTGGCGGGAGTCGGTCAGCGTGGCCGAGATAGGCGAAATCATCGCCGCCGTCCGTCAGGTCAAGCCCGACACCGTCTGCATAGTGGACAACTGCTACGGCGAATTTGTGGAAAAAACCGAGCCCACCGAGGCGGACGCCGACCTGGTGGCGGGCAGCCTTATCAAGAACCCCGGCGGCGGCCTTGCCCAGACCGGCGGTTATCTGGCCGGCAAGGCCAAATATGTGGAAATGGCCGCTTACCGTCAGACCTGTCCCGGCATCGGGGCCGAGTGCGGGGCCACGTTAGGGCAGAACCGCTTTATGTACCAGGGGCTTTTCATGGCTCCCCACGCCGTGGCTCAAGCGGTGAAGGCCGCCGCTCTGTGCGGCGGTATAATGGAACGGTTGGGCTATGAGGTCAACCCCCGTCCCCTGGACCGCCGCAGCGACATAATCCAGGCGGTGAAATTGGGGGACGAGAAAAAGCTCGTCAAATTTATTCAGGCAATTCAGTCCGCCTCGCCGGTGGACAGCTATGCCCTGCCCCTGCCCTGGGATATGCCCGGCTACCGCCATCAGGTCATAATGGCCGCCGGAACCTTCGTCTCCGGCGCCAGCATAGAGCTCAGCGCCGACGCCCCCATCAAGCCCCCCTACGTCTGCTTCATGCAGGGCGGTCTCACCTACGAAAGCGCCAAGATAGCCATAATGCACGCGGCGAGCGCGCTGCTCGACGGCGAATAACGGCGCGTCTATTCTAAATAAAACCACGGGGACATGGCTTTCCGAGCCTGATATCCCCGTGGCTTTTTTCGTTAGTTCCGTTTTTCCTTTTTCTTCCCGCCGTGGCAGGCGTCGGCCATGGCGCAGCCGCCGCAGCCGCACCCGCAGCCGCAGGAGCCGCCGGACTTACGCTTTTTCACAAGACTGAACACCGCCAGCCCCACAAGGGCCGCGACTATTAATAACACTACCAGCGTGCCCACGCGCCTCACTCCTTTTACTCTATTTTACCGCGCCAAAGGCCCTGTTGTCAAGCCTTTTGCCGTCATAATTGTTTTTCCTGAACAGCAGGAACAGGAAGGCCGCTATCACCGCTATGGCCGCTACCGTACCGATGCCGAAGCCGCCGCCGGAAACCACCTTGCCTATCTGGAACACGCAGAGGGACACGAGATAGGCGAACACACACTGATAGCCGATAGCGAACCAGGTCCACTTGGCGCTGTTCATTTCCCGCTTGATTGCGCCGATGGCGGCAAAGCAGGGGGCGCAAAGCAGATTAAATACCATGAAGGAGTAGGCCGCCATCGCGCCGAGCCCCGCGCCGGAGGCGTTGAAGCCGTCGCGTATGGCCGACCATATCTCCGCGCCGCTTTCGGTAGCGACCTCGGCCCCGTAGAGGATGCCGAAGGTGCCGACAACATTTTCCTTGGCCACAAGGCCGGTGACCGCGGCGACGGCGGCTCTCCAGTCGCCCCAGCCCAGAGGATTGAATATCCAGGCTATGGCCGTACCGATGATGCCGAGGATGCTCTGGCTGCCCATTTCGTCAACGGGGCCGAAGCCGTTCTCGGTGAAGCCGTAGTTGGAGGTGAACCATACGAATACGGTGGATATCAGAATGATGGTGCCGGCCTTTTTGATAAAGGACCAGCCGCGCTCCCACATACTGCGCAGTATGCTGCCCACGGTGGGCAGGTGATAGCTGGGCAGCTCCATTACGAAGGGTGCGGGGTCGCCGGCGAACATTTTCGTCTTTTTGAGGATAATGCCCGAAACCACGATGGCCGCAATGCCCACGAAGTAGGCGCTGGCGCCTACCCATCCGGCGTTCCCGAACAGAGCGCCGGCTATCAGGCCGATGATGGGCAGCTTTGCGCCGCAGGGTATAAAGGTGGTCGTCATTATGGTCATACGGCGGTCACGCTCATTTTCGATTGTGCGCGAGGCCATTACTCCGGGCACGCCGCAGCCGCTGCCGATGAGCATGGGTATGAAGGACTTGCCGGAAAGTCCGAAGCGGCGGAAAATGCGGTCCATGATGAAAGCTATCCTTGCCATATAGCCGCAGCCCTCAAGGAAGGCCAGGAAGAAGAACAGCACCAGCATCTGGGGCACAAAGCCCAGCACCGCGCCCACACCGGCCACAATGCCGTCCAAAATCAGGCTCTGGAGCCAACCGGCGCACTTCACGGCGTTAAGGCCGTTTTCAATGATAACGGGGACGCCGGGCACCCATACGCCGTAGGCGGCGGGGTCAGGCTCCTCAAGATTTTTGCCGAGCTCGGCCATGTAAGTCTCATAGTCAACGGGGATGCGCTCAACGCCGCCCTCCTCGTCATATACGTCCACCTCGGCGGAAACATTCTCGGCCAGAGAGGGCTCGACTCCGGCCTCCGCCGCGGCATCCTCAAAGGCCGCTATCATTGAGTCGGACATGGCGAACTCCTCCGCCGCCGCGTCATACTCCGCCCGACCCCTGCCGAAAAGGAACCACCCGTCGCCGAAAAGACCGTCGTTGGTCCAGTCGGTGACAAATGTGCCCACGGTCGTTACCGAAACATAATAAACGATGAACATTACCGCCGCAAAAATCGGCAGGGCCAGTATACGGTTGGTGACGATTTTGTCTATCCTGTCGGAGACGCTGAGCTTTTCCTTATTCTTTTTTGTGTAGCAGCCGCCGATGATTGAGGTTATGTAGTTATATCTCTCGTTGGTGATTATGCTCTCGCTGTCGTCGTCCAGCTCCTTCTCGGCCTTTTCGATAATATCGGCGGCGTTGGCCTTTACCTCTATCTTGTCGTCCCGCTCAAAGAGCTTTATGGCGTAAAACCGGCGCTGCTCGGGCTCCACCTGGGGCAGGCGCTTTTCTATCTCGGCGAGGTAAGCCTCCACCTTGGGGGCGAAGCTGTGTACCGCGGGGGTACGGGTCTTGTTTTTGGCCAGAGACACGGCCTTTTCCGTCACCTTGTCGATGCCGTCGCCCTTGAGGGCCGAAATAGGAATGACCGTACAGCCCAGCTTTTTCCCGAGGGCGGCGAAATCTATCCTGTCCCCGTTCTTCTCCACCACGTCCATCATGTTTACGGCCATTACCACGGGTATGCCCAGCTCCATGACCTGAGTGCTGAGGTAAAGGTTGCGCTCAAGATTGGTGCCGTCAACAATATTGATTATGGCGTCCGGCCGGTGATTTATCAGATAATTTCGGGCCACTACCTCCTCAAGCGTATAGGGAGACAGCGAGTAAATGCCGGGCAGGTCCATGACAGTGACGTCTTTTTCTCCCTTGAGACGGCCCTCCTTTTTTTCAACTGTTACCCCCGGCCAGTTGCCCACGAACTGATTTGCGCCCGTGAGGGCGTTGAACAGCGTGGTCTTGCCGCTGTTGGGGTTGCCCGCCAGGGCTATGGTTATCGCCATTGTAAATTCCTCCTCATAATTACTTTTCGATTTAAGTTAGACAGATATAATTTAATTATTGTATACTAACTCAAATTCAAAAAAATTAGTTTACCAGAATGTTTTCCGCGTCGGCCTTCCTGAGCGAAAGCTCGTAACCCCGAACATTGACCTCTACCGGGTCGCCCAGGGGCGCCACCTTGCGCACAAAGACCTCCACTCCCTTTGTGATGCCCATGTCCATTATTCTGCGCTTCACCGCGCCATCGCCGTTCACCCTTGCGACGGTGACGGTCTCGCCGATATTGGCTTCTTTGAGTGTTTTCATGAAAATCTCCCTTCCCTTTGCCCTTTCAGACGATGATACACCTTGCCAGCTCCCTGTCGATGGCCACGCGGGAGTCCTTGACATTGACTATCATGTTGCCGGCCATCTCGGAAACGATGCTGACCTCGGCGCCCTCGACGAAGCCCAGGCTCTCCAAAAAGCGGCGGATTTTATCCTTTCCGCTTATTTTGACGATATGCTTTTTTACGCCGGAACCCAGCATAACAAGCGGCATAATATCATCTCCTTTTTCAATTTCAGTAATTAGTTTAGCATAACTAATTCTATTTGTCAATACTAATTTTAAATTTTTTTCAGATTTGTATATTATCAACAAAAACACGGCCATCTATCGCCGGTGATAGGGGCCGTGTTTTTGTTACTTCCTTATCATTTCGCGCAGCTCCTTAAAGCCCTTGTCGAAGCGTTTGTGTACGGCGGTGGGGTTGCCCTTTACAAGACTGCGCACACCCAGGCGCAGACGGGCGGCGAGCTCGTCCCGTCCGGCGGTAAGAGCGTCGATCCGTTCCTGAAGCTCCTGTGTCTTTCCGGCCACGGCGTCCTTAAGCTCCATCTTGGCCAGCTCAAGCTGGACGGCAAGCTCCTCCAGCTTGGCGGCGGCCTTGTTGAGGTCGAAGGCGGCGCGGGCGGAAACCACAAAGTCGAAAATCAGCGCGGCCAACAGAACCCCGTCTATGACGGCGGCGGCGGCAAGGCCCACATGACCGGTGACAAAATTCGAAATCGGCTCATGAATGAGGTACACCACCAGCAGGGTAAGCACTCCCCAGAACAGAGAGCTCGTCAGACAGATACGGCCCTGAAAGTTCATGAACTGACCGGTGTAATCCCAGTATTTGGTCTTGAATATGCTTTCCATAATCACGGCGGTGACATATTCCAGCGCGGTGCAGGCCAGGACGCCCACTATGTAGCAGAGGAAAATGTTCCCCCTCACGGGCATTGTGCTGAAAATTATAGTCAATGCGCCGAAGCCGTAAATCGGCAGGAACGGTCCCCTGAGGAAGCCCCTGTTGGTGGGCTTTTTGGTGTCAATGGTAACTATGGCGCTCTCAATGCACCAGCCCAAAAAGCAGTACAGCATAAAAAACAAGACCCAGTATGGCAAAGCGTAACCGTTGATAACAGGCAAAATAAATCCCCCTTATTTTAATTCGATAACTTTTTTATTAAGATATGACAAAAGCCCCTCGGTAATATCAAATTCCAGCCGAAAGGCCGTGAGCCTCTGTCCCCCCGCGCCGGAGGCCCCGTATTTGGCGTCCCCCACGATGGGGCAGCCTATGGCCGCGAGCTGGGCCCTTATCTGATGGCTGCGGCCGGTGTGCAGCTCCACCTCCAGCTCGGCCTCGCCGTCCCGGACGCCCAGCACACGATAGGTCAGCGAGACCTCCCTGCCCCCCTGACCCACGGTGCTTTTGTTTGCCGAGGGGTCCTTTTTCAGGGTGGTAACGAGGGTGGCGGCGGGCTCCGGCGGCACACCCTCGGTGACGCAGCGGTAGAACTTTCGCACCCGCCGGTTTTTTATGGCGAGGTTCATCTCCCGCAGGGCGGCGGCGTTTTTCGCCCCGATAACGAGGCCGTCGGTGTTCCGGTCAAGGCGGTTGCACAGGGCCGGAGCAAAGGCGCTTTCGGCGGCGGGGTCGTAGTCGTTTTGGGCCATATAAGCCTTGAAGCGGCTGCTGAGCGCGTCCTCGCCGGGTCTGTCCGGCTGGGACTTGAGTCCGGCGGGCTTGTAGAGGACGGCGATGTTCCCGTCCTCCCAGACCACCTCGGGCAGCGGGCCGAAAGCGGCGGTCTCCCCCTTTGCGGCGAACTCATCGCTTATATATATCGTCAGCTCCTCGCCCTCGCCGAGGACATAGCCCTCCTTTATCCATTTTCCATTGATTTTTACGTCCTTTTTGCGAAACGCCTTATAAATCAGCGACGACGGGGCGGTCGTGGCCTTGAACAAAAACCGCTCGGCCTTGAGACCGCCGTCATTTTTTGTTATCTTAAAGCGCAGCATGGCTCACACCCTCCGGTTGAGCCGAGGCAGCATTTCCGCCTTCATGCGGGCGAAGCCGCCGGTCTCTATGGCGGCCCTTATTTTAGCCATAAGGTCGTTGTAGAAATACAGGTTGTGAAGGACGCAGAGCCGCATACCCAGCATTTCCTTAGCCTTTATCAGGTGGCGGATATAGGCGCGGCTGTAATTTTTGCAGGCCGGACATTGGCAGCCCTCCTGAAGGGGGCGGTCGTCACGGGCGAATTTGTTGTTGTTGAGATTAAGCACTCCCACGTCGGTGAAAAGATTGGCGTGGCGGGCGTTGCGGCTGGTGATGACGCAGTCGAAAAAATCGACGCCCCTTTCCACCGCCTCCAAAATGTTCTGGGGCGTGCCCACGCCCATGAGGTAGCGGGGCTTGTCCTTCGGCATATGCGGCTCCACGGCGTCGATGATACGGTACATTTCCTCCGCGCTCTCCCCCACCGCGAGGCCGCCGATGGCGTAGCCGTCCAAATCGAGGGCGGCTATCTTATCCATGTGTTCTATGCGCAAATCCTCGTAGGTTCCGCCCTGATTTATGCCGAAAAGCATCTGTTTTTTATTTATGGTCTCCGGCAGGGAGTTGAGCCTCTCCATTTCGGCCTTGCACCTTTCCAGCCAGCGGTAGGTGCGGTCGCAGCTTTTTTTCACATAGTCGTAGGGGGACGGATTTTCGATGCACTCGTCAAAGGCCATGGCTATGGTGGAGGCAAGGTTAGACTGTATTTGCATACTTTCCTCCGGCCCCATGAAGATGCGTCTGCCGTCCACATGGCTTTGGAAGCTGACCCCCTCCTCGGTTATCTTCCGCAGGGACGCTAGCGAAAACACCTGAAAGCCGCCGCTGTCGGTGAGGATGGGGCGGTCCCAGTTCATGAATTTGTGCAGGCCACCCATGTCCCGTATCAGGTCGTCGCTGGGGCGGACGTGGAGATGGTAGGTGTTGGACAGCTCCACCTGACAGCCGATTTCCTTAAGGTCAAGACTGGACACCGCGCCCTTTATGGCGGCGGAGGTGCCCACGTTCATAAACACCGGTGTCTGCACGTCGCCGTGTACCGTCTTGAAAATTCCCCTTCGGGCGCGGCCTTCTGTCGTCAGTAGTTTGAACATAAAAAATCTCCTGTTGTGTCAATTACATCTTCTTTCATATTCCGCAATCAGCAGAGGCTGTATCAGCGGATATGTCCATTCGTCCGGCAATTCGTCCAGAAGAACGACCTTTTCCATCTCGCTGTGGAGCTCGCTTTCAAATTTTGAAATTTCAGCAAAATATAACATTCCGAATGTTTCCTGCCCCGCGGCGTTTACCCTGTTTTTTCCCTCGACGGAATACACGCATACCGGATTTATTGTGAAATCTATTGCGCCGGTTTCCTCTTTTAATTCTCTTTCTGCCGTATCGTCAATTTTTTCGCCGGCTTCCCTGTGTCCGCCCGGCACCTCATAGGTGTTCCTTTCTTTGTGTTTGCAAAACACCCATTTTCCGTCGGACTTTGAAATAATGACGGCGAACTTTAACAAACCGTCGTCAACGCCGTCGTAAAACCGGACCCGCATTTTATCTTTCCTCCAATTTCAAATATATCCACAGGTAAAATTATACCACATATCATGCAAAAAAGCAAGCCCTATTTCGACTTAGGGCGGCCACGGTTTTGTCGCCGGAACAAACTCTGTCATTTTTCTAATACTTCGTAAACGCCTGCGGCGTTGTTTGTCGCATTTAGTTTTATTGTGTGTTCTTTTGCGCGGCAAAAGAACCAAAAGCGCCGGGGCCCTCGCCATGGCCCCGGACCCCCTAAGGCGCTCAAGAGGGCCTGCGGGCCCCCTTGAGAATTCCCCCGGGTTTTACGGTATACCCGACTATTACGCATTACCGTAGGGCGGGCTGCCCTCAGCCCGCCACGGACCCGCTTGACGGGCCTGAAAACTTGTCGCCTATACCTTCCTTCCCCTACGGTGTTTGTGGAACAAATTTACGTTTTTTCGATAAAACGACGGCGGCATCTGGTGATGCCGCTCTACAGATAATTAACCCCCAACCAAGATTACCGCACCGTAACTCATAACTCATAACTCAAAACACCGTGTCCTCGTCCAGCGTCCCGAACTCGTAGCCCGCCTCCTCGATAAGGGTGAGTATGCGCTCGAGGTTGTCGGCGGTGCTTTTACGGTCGTGGAGCAGAATGACCGCCGTGGGGCCGGCGTCCTCAAGCCCTTTTTTCAGGTTCCTCAGCACCGCCTCCTTATCCACTATTTTGCCGATGGAATCCCGAGGGTCCACGTTCCAGTCGAAAATCTTATAACCCGCCGTCTCCAAAAGCTCCCGCTGGCGGTCAGTGAGATTGGGCTTGCTGCCGAAGGGGGTGCGCACCACCATGCTCCGGCGGCCCAGGAGCTTATACAGAGCCTCGTTGGTCTCGTTCATCTCGTTGAGAGGGCTGGTTGGGGCGGCATAAATATTCCCGTTGTGGCTGACCCCGTGGAGCCCTATGGTGAAGCCGCCGCACTCCATCATTTTGATGTAGTCGGGGTAGGTCTCTATCCTGTCCTTCAGCACGAAAAAGGCGGCCCCGGCCTTGTGGCGCTTTAATGTCTCGATAATATTCGGAGTGTTAAGGGTCGGCCCGTCGTCAATGGTGATATATGCCACCTTTTTTGGGGCGGGGGCGCTGTTCACAATGACCGAAAAAAGGATTATCGCCGCGGCGAGAGCGAAAAACACAAACCTTCTCATAGACTCACCTCGTTACAGCATATGAAGCGGCATATTTTTTTATGTTTGCCCCTTGCGCGCGGGGTGATTTTATGTTATGATTATACAAAGAAAATTTTTTACAGGGAGTGTTCGCAGTGAAATTTGTCACAAATGAATTCGCGCCCCTTAGGGACGTAAAGATAACCGACGGCTTTTGGAGCCGTTATACGGACATCGCCAAGGACAGGATAATCCCCTACCAGTGGCAGGCCGTCAACGACCTTGTGCCCGACACCGAGCCCAGCCACGCCATGGCCAACTTCCGCATCGCGGCGGGGCTGGAAAAGGGCGAGTTCGGCGGATATGTGTTCCAGGACAGCGACGTGTCAAAATGGCTGGAGGCCGTCGCCTACCGGCTGACCATCGCCCCCGACAAGGAGCTGGAGGCCACCGCCGACGGCGTCATTGATTTGATGGAAAAGGCCCAGGACGAGGACGGCTATCTGATGACATACTTTCAGATAGAGCAGCCGGACAAAAAGTTCACCAACCTTCTGGACTGTCACGAGCTTTACTGCGCCGGCCACATGACCGAGGCCGCCGTCGCCTATTACGAGGCCACCGGCAAGGACAAATTTTTGAACATAGTTCGCCGCTTTATCGACCTGATAGACTCCAAAATCGGCCCCGAGGAGGGCAAGCTGCACGGCTATCCCGGCCACCCGGAGCTGGAGCTGGCGCTGATGCGGCTTTACGGCGTCACCAGAGAGGAGCGTTACCTGAACCTTTGCAAATACATGATAGACGCCCGCGGCACCGAGCCCAACTTCTTTGAGGAGGAGCTGAAAGCCCGCGGCTATGTCAACCACTGGAACGGCCGTCAGGAGCACGTGGACAAATACTACAACCAGTCTCACAAGCCCATTCGCCAGCAGACCGAGGCCGTGGGCCACGCCGTCCGCGCGGGCTATCTCTACACCGGTGTGGCGGCCCTGGCCGCCGAGACCGGGGACCTTGAGCTGAAAAGGACGGCCGAGACCCTTTGGGACAACATAACTAAAAAGCAGATGTACATCACCGGCGGCGTGGGCGCGCAGGTGCACGGAGAGGCTTTCAGCTTCAACTACCACCTGCCCAACGACACTGTCTACAACGAGACCTGCGCGGCCATAGCCATGGTGTTCTTCGCGCGGCAGATGCTGCGCATGGACGTGGACGGGAAGTATTCCGACGTTATGGAGAGGCTGCTCTACAACGGTACGATATGCGGAATGTCGCTTGACGGCCGCCATTTCTTCTACACCAACCCCCTCGAGATGTGGGAGGAGGCCACACAGAAGGCCGGCCCCTGCCGCCATATACGCAGCAAACGGCCCGGCTGGTTCGGCTGCGCCTGCTGCCCGCCCAACCTGGCCCGAATGATAACCTCTCTGGGAGGCTATGTTTACTCCTCATCGGCGGACACGATTTACACCCACCTGTTCATCGGCGGCGAGGCGGAGATAGAAATGCCCTTCGGCAGGGTGCGGGTGGAGCAGAGCGGCAATTACCCCTGGGACGGGAAGATATCGTTCCGCCTCAGCGCCGGGGACTACGCCTTTGCCCTGCGCATACCCTCCTGGGCGCGTAGCTTTGAGCTTAAGGTCAACGGTCTAAGCGTCCGTCCCGAGCTGAAAAAGGGCTACGCCTACATAAGCCGCAAGTGGAAGGACGACGACAGCGTCTGCCTGACCCTGCCCATGCCCGTGGAGTTCATGGAGGCCAATCCTCTGGCCCGTGAGGACAACGGCATGGCCGCCATCATGCGCGGGCCGGTGGTCTACTGTTTGGAGTCCGCCGACAACGGCGACTGCCTGAGTGCGCTTAGGCTGGGTGATATCGACAGCTTCGAGGCATACGCCGATAGCTCGCTTTTTGAAGGAGCCGTCAGCATAAGGGGCAGGGCCTACCGCCGGCCAAGCTGGTCCGACAACGCCCTCTACCGGCCGCTTTCCGCCGTCGAGGACGAGACCGAGGTCGTCGCCATACCCTACGCCTTCTGGGGCAACCGCGAGGACACCCTCGAAATGACCGTCTGGGTGAGGAAATAGCTTTGAGGCACCGCGGTCATGCGCCGTTCCCTATCGCATTTTAAGCCAATACAATACAAGGGGGACCGTGAGGGTCCCCCTTTTGTATGTGCGACAAAACCGAGCGCATATGGCAAACAGATTTAAATGTTCCGTTGAAAACGGGTATCCTTTACGTCGCTTTACAAACATTTACCCATGTGATATAATTCATGTACGGTATCAAAATAAGCACAAGGAGGAAAACACGATGACAAATACAATAGGCGGCAATATAAAAAGGCTTCGTAAGGAGAGAAATTACACTCAGGAGGAGCTGGCGGAGCTTTTGAACGTAACGCCCCAGGCGGTGTCCAAATGGGAAAACGGGAACGGTCTGCCGGACATTTCGCAGCTCGTTCCTTTGGCCAGCGTCTTTGGCGTCAGTACCGACGCGCTGCTTGGCGTGGGTACCGACGAAAACAGCGAGGCGCTGGAAATTGTTTTGGAGGCCGAAGCCATAAAGGAATACGGCAACCCCGACAGCTATCTGCGCGCCTATGACCACCTTGCGGACGGCCTGAAAAAATATCCCGTCAACACGATACTTTTAAACAGCGCCATGCAGCTTGGCCTGACGCTGTCCCTGCCGGAAAACGGCGCTTTGTACCGTCCGGACCGGGCGGAAAAAATCTCCGCCGAAACAAAGCGTCAGGCGGAGTTGATAACAGCCTATTCAAAAAATGTGTCAGACATAATGGCCGCAAGGCAGGCGCTGGTCTTTCTGTATTCCTCGGACGGGAACTACGAGCGCGCCTTATCGGAGGCGTGCAAATTCCCCATGCGCACTGATTTTACGCTCTTTTCAAATTTGGCCAGGGTTTTCAGTCACATGGGCGACAACGCCCGCGCCGAGACCTGTCTTTGCAGCGATATCGATTACTCATTGCAAGCCCTGGAGGACGCCGCGGCAAGGCTCGGGAAGGCGTATTTTAATGACGGTAAATATGAAAGCGCCATATCGGTATATGAGGCAATTCTCGGTATATTTGACGCCGCCTTCGGGGATAGGCCCCGGCCGCCCTACCACGATTTTGATTCCGGCGACTGCTATATTCTGCTGGCCGAGGCGTATCTTAAATCCGGCGACACGGAAAGCGCCATGAACAGCATTGAAAAGGCCGTAACATTTTATCTCGACCTCGCGGACGGCTGCGACGGCGCGGAAATCTGTTCCGAGCGTCTCGCGGCGGCCCCGCTCATTCAAAAATCAAGGGTGAGGTCATCAATCAAAAAAGCGGTTTTAAAGCAAAAGCTGCTTGATAAGCTGTCATACGGCGGGATTAAAACGCTTGCCGGCGAGCGGCGGTTTAAGGAGCTGCGGGAAAGGGTTCTTAAAACCAATCCCTGAGATTTTTATACAGAGCCTTATACCGCTCGTAAACCGCGTCGTATTTTTCGGCAAGCCGCTCGTCTACCTCTGTCTGACCGGCCATTTTTACGACGCTTTCCGCGGCCTCTTTTACGGAGGCGTATTCTCCGGCGGCGGTCATTGCCAAAATCGCCGCCCCATAAGCCGGACCTTCGCCGCAGGCGGGGATATTCAATTTAAGCCTGAGCACGCAGGCCAGAATTTTGCGCCACAAAGGGCTCTTCATTCCGCCGCCGCAAAGACAGGCTTCACGCACTTCCAGTCCCCGGCGGCGCGCCGCCTCGACACAGTCCCTGAGGGCGAAGGCCACGCCCTCGAGGACGGCGCGGCTCATGTCCGCCCTCGAGGTGCTCATGCTCATACCGGCAAAAACTCCCCTGGCTTCGGGGTCGTTGTGGGGCGAGCGTTCGCCCATCAGGTAGGGCAGGAATATCACTCTGCCCTCGCCGAGGCCGGTTATCTTATTCTGCTCGCCGTCATAGTCATGGGCGCCGAGAATATCCTCCATCCACCATTTATTGCAGCTCGCGGCGCTGAGCACACAGCCCATCAGATGAAAGCCGCCGTCCGCGTGAGCGAAAGAGTGAAGAGCGTTCATTCCGTCGGCCGCGAAGCTGTCCGAGGTGATAAATACCGTGCCGGAAGTGCCCACCGAAACGCTGCATTTTCCGGGGCCGACCACGCCCATGCCCACCGCGGCGGCGGCGTTGTCGCCCGCGCCGGGAGCGATTATGACCTCCTTCGCGCCCAGCGCGTCGGCGACCTCCCGCCTGAGACGGCCGACGCTTTCATACGAGCGCCGCACCTCGGGCATCATATCCTCGGTTATTCCGCATATGCCGAGCATTTCACGGCTCCAACGCCCGTTTTTCACGTCGTACAGCAGCGTCCCCGAGGCGTCGGACGGCTCCGTCACAAATCGGCCGCTCAGCCGGTAACAGAGGTAATCCTTCGGCAGCATTATTTTTTTACAGCGGGCAAACACCTCCGGCTCGTGTTTTTTCACCCACAGTATTTTCGGGGCGGTAAAGCCGGGGAAAGAGATATTTCCGGTCCATTCCGAAAGCCTGTCTCCGCCGATGACATTGTTGAGATAATCGCTTTCCTCCGCGCTTCTGCCGTCGTTCCACAGAATGGCCGGGCGGAGGATTTTGTCGTTCTCGTCCAGCATCACAAGCCCGTGCATCTGTCCGCCAAAGCTGAGGCCCCTTAGCCTCGCGCCGTATCCGTCCGTCAGCAGCCTAAGTCCCGCCACGGTCTCGTCATACCACCTCGAGGGGTCCTGCTCGGCCCAGCCCTCGCGCGGAAAATCGAGAGGATAATCTCTGACAACGGTATTTATTATCTTCCCCTTTTCATCGCACAAGAGCAGCTTTACCGACGATGTGCCCAAATCTATTCCCGCATACAGCATATTACGACTCTCCTTTGGCGAACGCTTTCGATATTGTTATACAATAATTTTACAATATTCTTCCCGCGCTGTCAATAGCCTTGGTGAGAAATCGACCGCTCTTTCGGTTTACTCCTCGCTGAGATAAACCGTGCTCTCGCCGAAGGTTATGCTCTCCACCAGGCTCAGGTCTATTATGCCGTCCTCAAAGTTCCAGCTCTGGCGCTGGAGGCCGCCGGGCCTGCCGTCCAGATAGGCGGTGCCGTAACCGAAGCCGATCCTTTCGCTGAACTTCACCGTGGAGCCGTCCTTCATTTTTATAACGGGAACAAGGGGCTGGGGCGGCATCTGAACGGTGTAGGTCGCTACCGCGTCGCCGGGCTCCACCTGCACGGCCTCCATCTCCATGCTGTGCTCGGTCTCGACCCAGACGCTCATGGGCGAAAGCTCAATCTTCTTGACAGTGTACTCGTTGCCCTTGTCGTTGTGGTACTTAAGCTCGGGCTCGATGACACGGGCGGCGTCAACATAATCGAAATCCCAGCTCAGCTCCCAGCGGCCCTCTATCTGCTTTACAAAGCCGTACTTTAAATATGACCTGTCCGCGGGGTCGCGGGAGTCCGTCGGTTCGCTGTCCACGACGCGGTACTGTATGGAGACTCCGCCGCCATTGTCAACGGTGGTGACCTCGGGGTCGTCCTCCGGCCTGTATTCCGTGTCCCGATATCCCAAATCCTTGAATATCATGGTGGCCCTGCCGCTCTTGAAGCGGCCGTCGGTGTTGTAGCAAAGGAGGGCGGTGCGCTTGTTGCCGGACTGACTGAGGGTGCGGTTATCCCAGCCGGTGCTGGAGGAATCGCTGGTAATCCCGCAGTCCGGGTCAAACACCGCGCCGCCGAACTGGGTGTCGTCGGTAAATTCGAAGCCCTCCGGAGCCTCAATGTCATAAAGCACATAGATGCCGTGGCTGTCGGTGAGGGTCTGGCGGACGGTGACGGTCACGCCGTTATCCGTTACGCTGACCTCCGGATACGCGGCGCTGTCCTCAAGCTTTTCCGCCTGCTCGGGCGTAAGGTGCAGAAATTTCAGCATACCCTCGTCCCATTTTAAGGTGGCCGCCATGGCCGTTATGCCCGCTACGGCAACTATCGCCGCCGCCGCGATAAGACCTATTCTCTTTTTTGGCATTTTTACATCTTTCCTTTCTTCCCCTGCGGGGTCAATGTTAAGGGGCGCCATGCTCTCACGCACCGCGTCCGCGTGTCTGCGGAGCCGTTCTTCCATGTCGTTATTTTTCATTACTCAAGCATCTCCTTTAATTTTTCCAGCGCCTTCCGCGTCCTGTACTTGACCGTGGACACCGGCAGCCTCAGAGCGCCGGCCGTCTCCTCGTAGGTCATGCCGCCGTAAAAGCGCAGGGTTATGAGCCGGGCCTCGCCGGGTCCCAGCCGGCATACCGCGTCCATGAGGAAGATTTCCTCCTCGGGCATGGCGTCAAAAACCCCAAGCTCGTCGGTAAATTCCTCCGTAAATCGCCGGCTTCGGAGAAAATCCTTGCACTTATTGATGAGTATACGGGTTATCCATGTCTTGAAATACTGGGCGTTCCGCAGCTTTTTGTATGAGCGGAAAGCGGCCTCGGCGGTTTCCTGCACGGCGTCCCGCGCATCCTCACCGCCGTGGAGATAGCCCAGGGCGATAAGGTAAAGCGATTTTTCCGCCTTAGCGAACTCGGCCCTGAATTCCTCCTCATTCATGGCAACTCCTCCTCTCTTGTCGTGTTCCGTAAGACCTTACACTTTATTAGACGGAATAAAAAGTAAAAAAGTCAAACAATTAAAAAAATTTGCACAGATCGTTCAAGGGCTGAAAGGCTTTATTTAAGCCAAATTTATGTAATTATAAATCCGACAGCAAAGCCAAAGCTATGATTAATGTGGAAAAACCGCCTTTTTACAAGAAAAAGACGGTTTTTATTTTTAGTTTATGTCCTTGAACTACGAACGAAAACCACCGCTCGGCGGCGTCGGGGCAAAGCCCGTCAAGCGGGACGGCGGGCTGAAGGCAGCCCGCCCTACACTGCATTGTTGCGTTAGTACTCCGTAGGGCGGCTTGCCCTCAAGCCGCCGAAAAAATTTTGAAGAAATCTGGCAAGCGAAGTGGAGCTTACGCCACGTCTTTCTGCACGATTTTTTGGACGACCCCATATATTTCATATATTATTCCGACAGGACCGGCAACTCGTCAACGCTCTTTTCAAGCGCGCCGCTGAGGGGCCGCATATCGGTGAGGCTGTCCCAAACGAAGGCTTTTACCGTGCATCCGGTCTCGACGTCAAGGCTGCCGCCGAATACGGCGGTCTGACCCTGACCAAAATTGGCCTTCATATAGGTCATATCCACCATGGCGCCGTCCTTGTAAACGGCGATGATAACGGTGTCCACCGCGTCGCGGTCGGTATTCTTGGTGACCTCGGCCTCCGCATACAGGGTTCCGGGAGTGAGGGCGGAGCCGTCGGCGCTTATCTTGAGAGAAGTGATGGTATAGTCCTTGTCGGCGGGGGTCACTGACTTCTCAGTCCAGTGGGCATAGAGGGTGTGGTCGGTATCCGCGGTGACCTCGGTATCCTTTGTTACGGGTTCGCCGCCGTTCTCCGCCGTGTACCAGCCGTCAAAGGTATATCCGTCCCTGACGGGCTCGGGCAAATCGCCGTAGGTCTGTCCCTTGACGACGGTAATGCTGGCGGGAGTTACGGTCACGCCTTCTCCGGCGTCAAATGTCACGGTAATGCCGCCGCCGGGTATGATTATTTCCACGCTCTCGCCGTAGCCCGTGCCGGCGGAGTTCGTGGCAAAGGCACGGTAGGTATATCTTGCGCCGGGGGCCGAGGTCATGTTGTAGGTTCTGGAATTGGTGGCGCCGGCCGAGGCGTCAAAGCTGTCAAGCGTAAGGGACTGGGTCTGCGTCTTACCGTCGGTATACCTGGTCAGCTCGAAGCCGAAGGCGGTTATTGCCGCGCCGCCGGTAGAGTTTATGGTGCCGGACAGGGTCAGGCCCGAGGTGGTAACGCCGGTGGCCGGATTGGTGGTCAGGGTGGGCAGCGACGCCGGAACGCCGCCGGGTACGGTCACGTCCACCCACTCGCCGTAGCCGGTGCCCGCGGAGTTCGTGGCAAAAGCGCGGTAACGGTACTGAGCGCCCGGCTCGGAGGCCATTTCGAAGGTATGGGTGTTGGTGGAGCCGGCGGTTCCGCTAAAGCCCGTGATTGTCCTTTGTATCGACCTGTCAAGGGCGACGTTGTATATCTCGAAGCCGAAGGCGGTTATGGTGGCGCCGCCGGTGGAGTTTATGGTGCCGGACAGGGTCAGGCCCGAGGTGGTAACGCCGGTGGCCGGATTTGTGGTCAGGGTAGGCAGCGACGCCGTCCCCTTTTCCCAATGGGCATACAGGGTGTGGTTGGTGGTGCGGTTCATCACCGTGTCAGAGGTAACGAGGGAGGCGCTGGAGCTTGTGCCGGTATACCAGCCCGTAAAGGTATAGCCGCTGCGGGTGGGAACGGGCATCTCGCCGTAGGTCTCGCCGTACACTATTTTTTTGGTCTTTTCGGAGGACGGCAGGCTGCTGCCGCCGTTGACGTCGAAGGTCACGGTATAAGCCTGCGCCGCCGAGGTGCTGAAGCTCACCCACGAGCCGTAGCCCGTGCCGGCGGAGCTTGTGGCGTAGGCGCGGTAGCGGTAGGTGGTGCCGGGCTCAAGGTTCTCGACCTTGCCGGTATAAGTGGTGGCGCTGTAGCTGGATTTGTTAAGCGAATATTTCTTAACCTCCTCCGTGGTGCGCTTTTCCACCTCAAAGCCGAAATCGGTTACGGTCTTGCCACCGGTGGAGCTTATTCTGCCGGAAAGCGTGGCCGTCGTGGAGGTGACGCTGCCGACGGAATTGGTGACCACGGTGGGCGTGGTTGAGGAGGAGCCGCTGGTCCAGTGGGCGTAAAGGGTGTGATTGGAGGTCTGGGTGACAGTGGTTGTCTCGGTGACCTCCGTGCCGCCGGAGGCGGAGGTGTACCAACCCTCGAAGGTATAGCCGCTGCGGGTCGGAACGGGAAGCTCGCCGTAGGTCTCGCCGTAGGTAACGGTACTTGTCCTAAGCGAGGAGGACAGGCTGCCGCCGTTAGGGTTAAAGGTAACCGTCATCTGGGGCTGAGAGGTGCTTGTGTTAAAATATACATAGCTGGCGGAGTATACCGTCGCGCCGGTATTGTCCTTGGCATAAATTCTGTACCTGTACCTGGTGCCCGCGTCAAGGCCGGAAAGCTTGGCCCTGTATGAGGTGCCGGCGGTAAAGGAGTCTATATTAAATCTAAATTCTCTGGTCTCGTTGGTGCTCATGTTGGTCAGCTCAACGCCGAACTCGCTTATGCCGTTCTTGCCGATAGAATCGAGCCTGCCGGAAACTCGGGCGGAGTTATTCGTAACCTCCGAGGCCGACAAAGCGGTGACCTCAAGCTCGACGGACTGGGTCCACTGGGCGTAGATGGTATGCCGCGAGGATTTTTCAACTATGGTGTCGCTGGTGACCTCGTCGCCGTCGTTGCCGGTGGTGGTGAACCAGCCGTCAAAGGAGTAGTTTTTCCTGGTGGGCTCGGGCAGCTCGCCGTACTCAAAGCCCTTGGTGACCGTCTTGGTGGCGGTCTTGGCGGAGTCGATGGTGCCGCCGTTGGCGTTAAGGGTGAGGGTCGTCGTGGTGACCGAGCTTGTGCCGCGGCTTATGCTGTTACTGCCGGCGAACTTATAGGCATACGAGCCGCTGGGGGCGTATATGCGCAAATCGTTCGAGCAGCCGTCAAAGGCGTTTTTGTTTATGTACTCGACGCTCGAGGGAATGTATATCTGCTCCAGACTGTAGCAGTTCTGGAAAGCGTATGCCTCTATTTCGGTAACGGAGTTGGGTATGCTTACGCGCTCCACCGAACTCCCCGCGAAGGCGCTTTCGCCTATGCGCTCCACCTTGTAATCTCCGATGGCCTCGGGCACGGCCACCCTCACGCCGGAGCCGGTATATCCGTCTATAGAGCGGTATCTCGCGCTAAAATCGTACTCCGAATAGGTCAGGGCGGCGTTGGCGCCGACGCAGGGCAAAAGGCCCACGGCCATAATTACCGCCGTAAGCACGGCAAAAAACTTTTTCATTTTACACATACAAATGTACCTCCCATCACAGAATGTATAATTGTATCATTAATTGTAACACAAAAATTACAAATTGTCAATCACTAATCGGTTAATAAACCGTAAACACTTCCGAAGACCTTGCCGAGGCTGTCATATATTACCAAATCGGCGTAGCGGTCATAGTCGGTGGGGGTCTTGTTTATGAGTATGAGCTTGTTGCCCCTGTAGTAGCGCACCAGACCCGAGGCGGGATAAACCGTCAGGGAGGTGCCGCCCACAATGAGCACGTCGGCGTGGGAAATGGCGTCTATAGCGCCGTTAAGACAGTCGGGGTCAAGCTGTTCCTCATAAAGCACAACGTCGGGCTTTATGACGCCGCCGCAGCCGCACCGGGGCACGCCGTCCGAATTGACGATGGTCTCCACCCTGAAAAACTTTCCGCAGCTGTCACAGTAATTGCGGTGGACGCTGCCGTGGAGCTCGTAGACCTTTTTGCTGCCGGCCCTCTGATGAAGGCCGTCGATGTTCTGGGTCACAACGGCCCGCAGCTTCCCCTTCTCCTCCAGCAGGGCCAAGGTTTTGTGGGCGATGTTGGGCTCGGCGTCGAGACAAAGCATCTTGTCCCGGTAAAAGCGGTAAAACTCTCCGGTGTTTTCCATAAAAAAGCTGTGGGACAAAATCGTCTCCGGCGGGTAGTCGTACTTCTGATTATACAGGCCGTCCACGCTGCGGAAGTCGGGTATGCCGCTTTCGGTGGACACGCCCGCGCCGCCGAAAAACACTATGTTGTCCGAGTTCATGACCCAGTCCCTGAATTTTTCAATTTTTTCCATTTTCTCTTTCCTCCCATTTTAATAACGCCGCCTGTTTGCGGCTAACAAAATAAAAGATAACAGATAACCGTCCTTCATTATCTATTATCTTTTATTAAAGGCCGCCGTCAGGCGCATTTTGGTGGAGGAGGGTGGATTCGGACCACCGAAGTCAGTGACAACAGATTTACAGTCTGCCCCCTTTGGCCGCTCGGGAACTCCTCCGTATTCAAATAATGTGGAGCCGGCAATAGGACTCGAACCTACGACCTGCTGATTACAAATCAGCTGCTCTACCAACTGAGCTACGCCGGCGTCTGTGCCGCGAAAATAACAGGGACATTATACTATGGCGCCCGCCGTCAGGTCAAGAGGCGTTTTTTGGGGTTTATGCGGGCTTTTCTCGACATAACTCGCGTTTAATTACAAATACTTCGCTTTTCGGCAATTATGTCCGCAATTCCAAAATATTAGTAAATTGTAAAATATTTATTTCCTTATTGACTTTAAAGCGGCGGTGTGCTATAATCACTGTGATAGTGTGGTTACGGATAACATTTCAGAAGGATGAAAACAAACATGAAAAAACCTAAAATAAGAGGGTATCTTATGATACTCCTGTTTGCCATATTGGGCTTTGCCGCGGCATACGCGGGCACGGCCCTCGGGCAGTTTTTTGCCACCCCGGTGGGCGACAACAGCTCCGAGGGGGCCGAGCAGCAGCTGGAGCCGGTTATTCACAAATCCAAGTACAACGTCCTGCTGATGGGCACCGACGCCAGCGGCAATCTCACCGACGTTATCATGATATATCAGATAGACCCCAAGAACAATAAGGTAACCGTCCTCAGCGTCCCCAGGGACACCGAAATAACCTACAACGGCCGCAGGGAAAAGATAAACGCCGTACACTCATACGGCCAGCAGAAAGTGGACTCCGGCGGCAGCAAGCGGGGCGACGAATACGCCATAAAGGAAATACGGGAGTTCACCGGCATACCCATACACCACTACGTGTGTATAAATTTCGCGGCATTCCGCCAGATAATAGACGCCCTGGACGGCTTTGACTTCGACGTGCCCCAGGACATGAACTACGACGACGACTGGCAGGATTTGCACATACACCTGAAAAAGGGCTTTCAGCATCTGGACGGGGACAAGGCCGAGCAGCTTGTGCGCTTCCGCAGCTACCCCGACGGCGACATCCAGCGCGTAAAGGTGCAGCAGGAGGCCCTGCGCGCCCTCATCGAGCAAAAGGCAAATATCGTGAACGTGACCAAGGTCCCCGAGATATTCAATATAATCCTGGACAACATCAACACCGACATGACCGGGGCCGAGGCTCTGGGCATGGCCTATAATATTCTCTATGCCAACGGCAACGAGGATATGCTTACCACCGAGGTGGTGCCCGGCACCTTCTGGAACGACGCTCAGGGCATCTCCTACTGGCGGCCCGACACCAAAGGGCTTGAAAAGCTCGTGGAGGACAAATTCGGCTATGTGGACGGCCTGCCGGTGGCGAACGAAACGGACGAAACGAAAAACGAGGAATAATGTGAAAAAGGGGCCGTAAAAAAATCGCACAGACCGTTCAAGGGCTGAATGAATTAATTTAAGGCAAATTTATGTTTTGATAAATCTGTCCAATAAAATAAAAACTATGAA
>CANPZO010000006.1 GCA_947589005.1 uncultured Clostridia bacterium
AATGGAGGCGGCTTTTATGAATATTTAGCTTCTACTTTTTCTCATTTTTTTGTCCACTTTATTGACATTGATCCATATTCTGCTGTCACGGGCCGCCGTTCTCCGACGCTCGGCCTCTTCCCTCGTCATTTTTATCATATTTGTACCTCCTGAATTTTGCCCCTCGATTGCGCGGCCTTTCTTTATTCCATGCCTAACAGCTTATATATCCTTTTCTTCTGGTCTTCGGTAAGATCGCTCAGTCCTCCCGCCGCGGTGTTCGACTCACTAATGCCTAACGCCATATATATCCTTTTCGCCTGGTCCTCGGTTAGATAGCTCGGCCCTTCAACCGCCGTATCTGTACGCCTGGAAAGGAATTCCCTTATCTCGTCCGGCGAAAGGAAGCCCCCGTTATCATCCGCATACTGTGCCAGGGCTTCCAGGGCAGGCATGCCCTCGCTGTTCAACCCCGACTTTTTGCCGGCTGACGTCGCCTTGTAAACATATTCCCCCGTAACCGGATCCTCTTCCCGACTAAACAACGCCCTTATATCCGAAGACTGAACGTAGGGTTCCTGTTTGTACAAATCCAGAAGCAACTTCTTGAAATCGTTGTTCGCGCTGTTAATCCTTTCTTCGGCATCCGTCTGATATTTTACCCCCGCCAGCTCGTTGGCGCTCTGTCCCAGGGCTGTCTCTGCCTGATATTTTACTCCCGCCAGCTCGTTGGCGCTCTGTCCCAGGGCTGCATCGGCGCTGATTTGGGCTATATCCCTGTCGGTATCCAGCTCCTTAAGTCCAAGCGCCTGGGCGAGGTCCGCCTGCCGTCCGGCCTCGGTCTGGCCGCCCCTGTAGCTTACGGGCTCCAGTGTGCTCCGCCAGTTTTCATATCCGGCCACGTTGTTTGCCTTGTAGTGGCGGGCCATGTTGTATATCTGCGCCAAATTTTCATTCCCCTGGGCCCTCGCCTCGTTCATCAGTCTTTGGAAGTCCGTGTTCCAAAACTCCTGCTTCAGGCTTCCGTCCCGATTAAAGAGCCTCTGATATTCGGGGTCGAGCGTCAACGGCGTTCTTCCCGTTATATCCGCCTCGCTTGCGGCCTCGTCCATGCCGAGGCGCCCGTATATGTCCTCGGTCTGAGCCTTGGTGTATTCGCGCGCGGCCTCGTTGTTTTGCGCCGTCTGGTCATTGTCGAACGCCTGCTGCTCCTCGCCGAAGTACTTTCCGGCTATATCGCCGTAATTGCGCAGCACATCGTTCACTTCGGCGGCGTTCTGCCGCCAATCCTGTCCGTAACCCATGGCCGTATTGTACAGATTGTTGAACCGCTGGGCGTACCACTGGCGGGCCGCCTCGTTGCCGGCGTCCGTGAAGGACTTCATCTGTCTCGCTCCCTGGGCCGCCGCGTAGCTGTCCACGTTGCCGCCGTTATTCGCCGCGGCTCCGGCTATGGCTCCGTATCCGGCGTTTTCTCCGAGGCCCGTGTAGTAGCTCATTATGTCCTTATATTCATTCGTTTTATTGTACGGCGTTTTTGCCAGGCCGCTTACGTCGTCCCAAAGCTCGTCTCCCCGGTCCCAGCTGCCGTACATTCTGTCCGTCAGTCTGCCCGTCTCCTCACCCCAGGCGTCAAGCGCGCCCGTTCCCTTTTGTCTGAGCTCGCCTGTCTGCGTACTCGCCGGTGCGGATATGCCGTTTAACCTGGTATAGTTCGCCAGGGCGTCGTCCAGCCGCCCCGTGTCCTCTACATAGTTCTTCCCGTCAGCCATGGCGTCGCCCTTGCCCACGTTCACCGCGCCGAGAAATACCTCCCCCGTGTCCGGGTTCCACGTGATGTTTTTATTCGCTTCGTCGGCGCTTATGCCGTACTTCCCCAGCCCCGCGACAAGGTAATCCCTCACCGGCGTCATGCCGCTGGTTTTCAGCCTGTTAACATAGGTTTTTGCCGTGCCGTAGTCGCTGGCCCTCAGTCTGTCGGCCACATCGCCGTAGCCGTTTCGTGTCAGGTCGTCATAAATTGCCTTGGCTCTGTTGGCGGCCCTTTTTTTCGCCGCCTCGTCCCCGGCCTCCCACTCTCCCTTAAGTCCCAGAATACTGCTTGCTCTGTCCACATAATTGTATGCCATTTTTATTTACCCCCTTGCGTTTTCGCGCGCTGCCGCCATCTGATTTTGCTGCAGCACGCTCATGTGCTTCTTCCAATGCTCCACCATGGCCTCCGCCATTCGGGGCTTTTCCGCCTTCATCGTCAAAAAGTCCGTTTGAAGGATGTACTTCAAATGCTCCTCGGCGTGTATCCTGTGGTTGTCATAGTCGCTTATCTCCGGCAGTGCTCCCCTCTCCAACAGGGCGTTTTCTCTCACCGCCGCCTGAGTTTGCAGCTCGTTTACGGTCTGTTCGGCATTATATTTCCCGCTCTTTATGAACTCTCTGGCTTTTTCCGCCGCCTCATCGACAAGGCTTTGGTCCGCCAATCCCGCCTGTAACAGCTCCATCACCCTTTGCCACTGTGTATTTTCCGAGGTCATCAGCTCGTTTTCCGTGGAGAACTCCACGTCATAGCTGGTTATGTCCTCGCCGCTCCACACCAGGGCGCTGCCGAGGTCATTTCCGCCGGTATATCTTATGATGCGGTAGGTGCCGGCGTATTTTTTGTACATTCCGAGCCACAGCCGCGCCAGCTCCGCCACGGAATTTCTTATGTAATCCCCCGTCAGGGCCAGCCTGGTGTTGTCTATATCTCTCAGGCTCTCTATGGCCGTACCGCTGGTGACGCCCGTCGGCGTCTGACCGTATACCATGAGCTGGCTCACCGCCGCCACATACTCCATTTGTCCCTCAAGGTCCCGTTTCTGTGTGAACACGTCTCCCGAAAAGGCCAGGGCCGACATCCTTTCCGGCGGCACATCGGGCATGCTTCGGTACACTATTATGCCGTCCGCCTTTCCCGCCTGCTCCTCAAAATCGTCCATGTCCACCGTGCCCTCGAACACTCTGTACTGAAAGCTCTTGGCCTTTTTCAGATAGTCCAAAATGTCGTTACAGGCCGTGTTGTATGCCCGCTGCAAAGGTATCAGCTCCTCTATGACCGACTTGCCGAAGAACTGTCCCGCCCTTTCCTTACACACCGTGCGCACAATGGGTATGTCGTCCGTGGGCAGCGGGCCGTAATATGCCAGGTCGTCGTCGCCTATCAGCACCGCCATTCTGCCCCTCGGATATTGCTCACTCCGGCGCTCAAAATAGGTCGCCACCCTCTTGCAGCCGTGCATTTTCGACTTGCCCATGGATATGACCGTCGCCTCATAGCCAAGGCCCCCCGCCGCGGGGGTGGGCGTCAGGGTGAAGGTCTCCACGTCCTCCCCCTCCACGCTGCGGCCGTAAAGCCTCTTGATTTCCTTTACAGTGCGCACCTGCTCGATTATTATGCTGCCCTGGTCCGCCACCGTCTGCTTGAATATGCTTTCCGGATACACCTCATACGGCGTCAGCAGCCCGTAGTCCACGTCTCCCTCGAATATTGTCCTTTCCACGGTTTTGACGCCGCCCTCTCCGTCCGCGCGGCTTTCCTTCACTCTCACGTAGGGCTCTCCCTTTTCCGGGTCCCACCACGTCAGCCAAAAGCACGAGCCGCACAGCTCGTTCCACAGTATCAGCGTATCCTTTTTCGCGTTAAATCCGCTTATGTCCTGAGTATGGCGCAGGGCCGCCGTCGCCACCCTCGCCTTGTGATAGTCGTCGGCCTCGTTGGTGGCCGGGCGCACCTCCATGGCGTAGTTTATCTTTTTCAGGTTGGCTATCCTTGTCTCTATCAGCGGCGCTATGCGGTTGAACACCTCCCGCGAGTTGCCCTCCTCCCCGTAACATTCCGGTCTCTGCAACACCTCCATGACGCCGGGATTGATGTCACAGTATTGGTTGCCGTCATAAAAGTTGCTGTTCAGCTGCCACTGCAGCTCCAGCGGCAGTCTCTCCTGCCTGCGCCGCTCCAGCTCGTCCTTTATCATGGCTATTATATCTTCCTCGAAGACCGCCGCCCCGTTCTCGTCCGTGCCGAGCGCCCGATTTTCGTCCCATGGCCGCATATCCGGTCTTTCCCCGCGTTTCAAAGGCGCCTCGGCCAGCCTTGGCGCCATATCCGCCTCGTGGCTGTACCGTTCCGGGGCGAGGGCGTCCGTCCTGGAAATGCTCCTCGCCGCGTCCATTCTTATCTCCGCGTCCCTGTTTATTCCGCCGTTTTCCCCCTGGGGCGGCTCTGCCCCCGACCACTTTTCGCCGGCCGGCAGACTGTCAAAATTTCCGCTTTTGTGGCGGTAAGGCGTGACGGTGCTGTTCATCGTGCGGCTGACCTCCGCCTCGGTCACGGCGTCCTTCCGCTTATATTCGTCCACTTTCCCGCTTTCGCCGCCGCCCTTTTTGCGGCCGTAAAGCCCAAGCTGCCTTGGGCTGAATCTGAACTGCATTATTTTACCTCCTCCGTGTACGGGCCCGTCTCCGCGGGTCACTAAAGGCTCACCGTCGTCGGAACAAGCTCCATATCGCCCACGGCGATTTAAAAAATCACCGTGTGGCTTATTTCGCTGTTCCTCCTCTTCCCCACAAAGCCTGTCGGCTTTGCGGGGGCCCCATATTTCTCGCAAATTTATAGCCTTACGGGGTGCTTTAACATTACTGTCTGCTCACACTCCCATGGCCCCACCCTGCCGTAGGGGAGCGCATTGCGCTCCCGCTGTGCCGCCTTACGATAACCACAATACCACTTATGCCGCCCTCATATACGCCTCCGCTTGCTACCAACCTTTCACGAGAGCGGGGTGCTTCCCCGTTACTGTCCGCTTCACCTCAAAGGCGCGTAACTGTTCCAATAGCTTTCCGTTATGTTCACGCTGCCGTCCGGGGTATAATACTCCTCGTGCAGGTGCGGCCGCCCCACGCCCGTGCTGCCGCTTATGGCAAAGGTGGTTCCCGCGCCTATCCTGTCTCCGGGCTTATACCCCACCGCAAATGACTGAAGATGCTGATAGTGCATTATGTTTCCGTTGGCGTCCTTAAGCTCTATCCAGTTTCCTCTCGCGCTGTCGCTGCCCGACCGGTAAAACGTGGTGTTTATCGGCACGCTCACCGCCGTGCCCTCCGGCACGGCCCTGTCTATCCCCGCGTGGAAGGTGCTCGCCCCCTTTATGCCCGTGTTTCTCGCTCCGGTATAGCTTGTTATGCTGTACCCCGAAAAGGGCGAATTTTTGTTCACATAATCCGCTCCGGCCTTGCTGACCGAAAATTTTTGCACATTGTATGTCGCCTTGCCTCCGCTGCCGGCTGTGCCCATCTGCGCGGCGGGCGTCTCCTCGGTATTCTGCCTGGCCTTCCAACGGTTGTAACCGTTCACCACGTCCGCGTCCGTCCCGCTTACCCTCGACGGCGTCAGCCCCGTCGCTCTCGATATTTTTTCCGCGACCCCGGGCGCCACCTCGGATTGGTTTAAAACCTTTTGATAATTTATGTACGGGTTCGACAGGCTCCCGTCCCGCCGAACAAACGGGTTTGTCAGATATTCCCTTGTTTTGGCGTTGAGCCTCTGCCTCTCCGTGGCCATCGGGTCGAGAATACCGCTTGCTCTATCCGTTATTTTTCTCGGTGGCATTTCCCATTTCCCTCCACTCTCTTATGGTCTTTGTGTGTCCGCTCACCCTCGGCGCCTCATCGCCGCCCTTAGCCTTGGCCCTCCTGTATTCGTTCAAATCTCTGCTCATCAGCCGGTCATACAGGTCCCTGCGCTCGATAAAATGCAGCGTCTCAAGGGCCGCTATTACTATCACAAGGCAGAAAATGACAATTACCAAAGTGTTCATTCTCTATTTCCCCCGTCTGCCTTGCCCATGGTTTTTCCGCCGTCTGCCGCTTTTTCCCGCGCCGCGCCGCCCTTTTTGGGCTTTTCCGCCTGTCTTGCCTTTTCCGGGTGATAGAACAGCGGCCCCGTGGGTCTCAGCTCCTTTTTCCCTGCCGACGCTTTCGCCGCGCCGCTTTCCTCCGCCAGCTTTGCCGCCTCCAGCGCCGCGGTGAGGCAGTCCCTGCATATGATAATTCCGCCCATTTCCGATGACCGGCTTATGGCGTAGCTGTCGGTGTTTTTGCACCCCTTAACGGTGCAAAGCCTCTTCACTCTTTTTACATTCATTGCGTTCATAAACGGTTCTCCTTTTCTTTTAATTTAAGGCAATACCGCACAAAGACCGCTTTAAAGCTTTGCACCCGTCTTGCTTGCATCTTTTCCGACGTTTCTTACGAAAACTCCTTGAAATACGACAGTATTCCTGCGTCGTTTTCGTAATTCCGTCAAAAAATCTGCGGCGCAATACGGGCACAATCTCTGTGCGGTATTGCCTTAATACTTGTTATGCGCCGGTCCCTCACCGGCGGCGCATCCTTCTTAACAGCGCCTGCTCGTGCTTTGCTATGGGCGTCAGCTCGGCCTTCGGCGCGGCTGCCGGGGCCGTATATGCCGCCGCAAAGTAGCGCAGCGCGTCCGGCAAATGTGTTATGTCGTGGGGCTCGGTCATGCAGTCGGTGGGGTTCCTCTGGTCCCTCTGCAATGACGGCAGCTGCTCTATTATGTTGACGCACGAGCTGAAAATATGCAGTCTCGCGCTCCTTATTCCCGTGTCCACCGCCTTTATCTTCAAAAGCTCCTTTATCGCCAGCCACCCCGACTCACGGTCATTGTTTCCCTTTGTCAGGTACAGCCCCGCCTCCCTGAACAAATCGGCCTTGCTTCTGCCGCTCTCCTGGCTTCTCGCCCAAAGGTCCGGCGGCGCCACGGTGTACTCTATTTTTTCGCCGACAAATTCCCCCTCCTTTTTCATCATCGACAGAGCGCGTATATCCGCCGCCCCGTCGCTGATAATTTTGTCGCCTTCGGCGTATTCCCTGTACAGCCAGCAATCGTTCAGCTCGTCCACCGCCACCCACACACAGGCCAGACAGTCCAGCCCGTAGTCTATGGCCCTGTACCGCCGCCAGTGTTCGGGGATATTGAACGGCTCCACAACGTGTACTCCGCGGTCAAATTCCGCAAAGTACCGCCCCGCCAGCATATCCCAGTTTCCGTCCAGCCACGCCTCCCTCAGTCCGTCCGGCAGGCTTTCGAGGCCGTGAACGTACTCCGGGTCCTTTTCCATCAGTACGGCGTTGTCGTAGACGCTCGCCGGTATAAACTCATAATCGTCGGGGTTTTCGTTCTTTTCCGGCTTGTATATCCGCGACACAAACAGTCTTTTCACCCATTCGTGTCCCACGCCGCCGGGGTTGCAGGTCAGATATATTCTTTTCGGGAAGCTGTTCACGCCTCTGAGGCAGCCCTTCAGCGTCTCAAACTGATACTCCGTAAACTGCGTCGCCTCGTCGATAAATACGACGTCATATTCCTGTCCCTGATATTGGAGCACGTCCCGCTCGTTCTTGCAATATCCCAGCTTCAGCGTGGTCCCGTTCACAAAGCCGAACCGCTTGTCCTTGCCGGAATATTCCGCCAGCCCTTTCAGCATGGGTATCAGCTCTCGGACGTGGTTTTCCTCCAGCTCCGGGTATGTCCGCCTGAGCAGCAGCATCTTTATCCCCGGATATACCAGCCCCAGCATTACCGCCTTGTGCCGGACGGCCCAGCTTTTCCCGCCGCCCCTGGCCCCGCCGTAGCCTATGTACCTCTTGGACGCGAGGAAAAACCTCTTCTGTTTTTCGCTCATCATTGACAGGTCCAAAACCACGCCGCCGTTAAGCCCCATACAGCTTCACTTCCTCCGGCAGCTTCACGTTTACCTCCAAACTTTGTGTGTTTTCTCCCTTTGCCAGTGCCCGCTTGTCGTACAGCGTACCGATGGCCGTAGTGACCTGATTGACTGTCATTTTGCCGTCGCTCTCGCCGTTATGTCGGGCCGCGAGCTCGTCGTCGAGCATCTTTTCCAGCAGCTCAAGCCCCTTGTCCATTATCCTTGTAGCAGTGTCCACAAAGTCCAGCTCCGCCTGTTTTACCTCTTCCGCGGCCGCGTCCACCGCCTCCCGGCGTTTTTTCTCTCTAAGGCCGTCCAGCCCGTCCGCCGGGCGGTTTTTCAGCCATGACCTGACGGTGGCCTCCGGCACTCCCGTCTGCCTGGCGGTCTCCCTCATGCTCCCCACCGAAGCGTAGACCATGATTACCTTTTCTTTGTCCTTGTCGGTATATTTCATGTTGTACCTCCTTGTATCCTGCCCGGCTCCGCGGGTCACTAAAGGCTCGCCGTCGTCGGAACAAGCTCCATATCGCCCACGGCGATTTGAAAAATCACCGCGGGGCTTATTTCGCTGTTCCTCCTCTTCCCCACAAAGCCTGTCGGCTTTGCGGGGGCCCATATTTCTCGCAAATTTATAGCCTTGCGGGGTGCTCTAACATTACTGTCTGCTCACACTCCCATCGCCCCACCCCACCGTAGGGGAGCGCATTGCGCTCCCGCTGTGCTGTCTTACGGTATCTTGATTTAGTTTGCCCATCTCTGTTTGTCACTAAAGGCTCGGACTCTGTCCTCGCAAATTTATAGCCTTACGGGGTGCTTCCGCGTCCCCGTCCGTTCAACATTACCGCGCCCCCCTCCGCCGGGTCGCCAAAAACAAAAAGGTGCAGGCTCACCCTGCACCCAATATCCGTTGTACATATTATATCACACTGTCTGAACCCACTACTGACATCTTTTTGCGCACACAAAAAAAGCGCCCCTTCGGGCGCCTTTTGCGGCCATGTTGAGCTCATGGTGGTATCTTCCTTTAGTCCCAGTTTATATCCTCGTGGCTCACGGTCTCGGGGTCGTTTTCGGCCTCCTCAAGCCGCGCACGTTCCGCCGGGGTCAGCTTGGTAAAATCCGGGTCCCAGGCAAGCACCAGCTTTTTAACCAGCTCATAGGCAAGATTTACATCGCTGTCCGGAAGCACGTCAAGCATTTCAGCTATTTCCGCTGTCTTTGCAGTCATTTTTCACACCTCACTTATAAATATCTCCTCTTGGGCCTATGTCAAGTATGAGCAGGATTTCAAGGCTGCCGTCTGCCTCAAATCTGAATAATATTCTGTATTTACCTACCCTCAGCCTCATGGTACCGTCTTTGCTTCCCTCCATGGGCTTTATATCGCCCTCGGGAGGTTTTTTCGTCAAGCCCTCTATCGCTGCTCTTATACGCTCTTTTGTCGGTCTGTCCATAGAGTTTAGAGCCTTGACAGCGGGCTTTCTATATTCTATTTTCATCGGCGTCATCTCCCTATATCCTGGTATAAACTTAAGCGGCAATATCCCGAAAGCCCGCTGTCCCTATGCCGCATATATGGGCACCGTCCTTTCGGGGGATATGAGAGCGCCGGGGGCAATGGGCGCGTGGATGATGTCAACCTCGGTATTCAAAATGTCCTCAAGCACGAGCCGGAGCCGCGAAAGCACAATAAGCGACACAGCGGGGGTGTCGAACTCCACAAGCAGATCAACGTCGCTCCGCTCATCGGCCCGCCCCTCGGCATAAGAGCCGAACAGCTCCACGGACTTTATGGGAAATTCCTTTGCCGCAATCCGGGCGGCGTTTGTTATCTGTTCCAGCGTCAGCATATACTCACTCCGTTTCGTCAAGGTTTAGTCTTTCCTCTGCCAGCCTTAAAACAAGTCCGAATGTGTGCCGGTCCTTGTCAGATACAAAATCAGATCCTCGTCCACAATTTCATAAATCAACAGCCAATCCGCCGCGATATGACACTCCCGACAGCCGGTAAAATTGCCGGACAAGGCGTGGTCTCTGTTCTTCTCGGGCAACTGTTCTCCCGCCGCCAGCGTCTTAATTACCTCCGTCAGCAGTGAAAGGTCATACCCCCGCTTTTGAATACGCTTTAAGTCTTTTTGAAATTTTGCGGTCGGTTTTATTGCATACATCAGGCAAGCAGCTCCCTCATCATTTCGTCAACGTCGGTATACGTCTTACCGAGAGCCGGATTTTCTTTCATTTGCTGAACCTCGCGAATTGCCTCCTGCGTCTCCTCGTTTGGCTCATCGAGAGTGACCGCAAAAGGCAAGCCCCTGCATACAAGCGCCTGCCGGAAGAAAAGCCCGGTCGCCGTGCTTATGTCAAGGCCCAGCTCCTCAAACAGAGCGGCGGCCTTGGCCTGAAGCTCCGGCTCAATGGCGATAGTCATGTTTTCTTTAACGTTCATAACAGCACACTCCTTTACAGCTCTATCTTTTCGCCCACGGGTACAGTTTAATTATACTTTGCCCGCGCAAATTTGTCAAGCTGTTTTTTTGGTGCGCAAAAATGCGCAATTTTTTGCGCCGCCCTACATTCGTAAACCTCTCAGGCTTGCGAACATCCGCCGCGCGTCTCTAAGCCAGCGGTACACCGTTCGTTCGTCGGCGTGATTTGCGGTGCAAAATTTCAGCACTCTCGCGGTTATCTCCCCGCGTCTAAGAGGCATCCTCGGCTCCGCAAAATAGACCCATTCCACGGCGCGGACTATGTACTCTCTTCCGCCCATTCTCAAAAGCTCCAGCGTTTTGTCGACGGCAAATATATCCAGCAGCATTGGCATACTGTCTCTCACGGCCTTTTCGCCTATGACTATCACCGCCTGGGGGTCCCGCATTTTCACATCCCTGACCGCCCTTCTGTATACCGCGTCCCTGGCCTGTTCAAAGCTGGGCCGTCCCATTCCGGCGTAGTATCTGAACGCCTCCGTAGCGTAATCCCTCATCGCCTCTTTTTTCATGCTACCTCCTTGTCGTCGCCATACCTGCGTTTGATTTTTGACCTGTACCGTTACGTTTCCCCGCCGCGCTGTTGCAACTCCTCGGCCCGGATATATATGCCTGGTCTTGTCGCCCAGAATTTTTCGTTGAGCTCGCTAACCACCTGGGCGTCGTCCCGCCAGAAGCCCAGCTCGGTCATGCAGTCCTTAAGCAGCTTTATCAGGTTGTCCGTGTCGGGCTTGGTATCCTTGTACTGTCCGTCGCTGTGACCGGCGGTCAGAGGGAACAGCCAGCGCACCACCAGCCGGACCGGCCCGCCGAGTTGTCTCTCCGGCCTGTGTGCGCTCAGGTGCGCCATGAGCTTCGCCCGGGCGTCCGCCAGCCTCGGCGGCTCGTAATACACCGGCTTACCCTTGACCACGTGAACGGCCTTTTGCTGATGCGTCACCGTGGGCGGCTTCATTGGCATAAAAAATTCGACCGTCAAAAACCTCACCTCTCAAAACCTCACCTATCAATTTGCGAAGGGTTGGGCGTCAAGGGGGGTGTATCAAAAAATGATATATATAATATATATCATTTTTTGACACCCTTTTTGACACCCAAACGACCCGTCAAATTAACAATATATCAAAATTGACACCCAAATTGACACCCTATATGTACGATGTATCATTAAAAATCTGTCAAGGTGTCAAACGATATATCGGGCTTGACACCCTTTTTGACACCCTATGCGCACGATTTATCATTCAGGGCTTGAAGTACGTGTAATTTGACCGTTTGCGTCTCTTTGCAGAAAACCGGAGTTGTCGATATACTTTTTTATCGTGTTCGACGTGCTGTCACAGTATTCCACAATGTCCCTCATCCTCACCACGCCGTTCGCATCCTTCAAAGCCTCAAAGGCGTTGTTGAGGGTCTCGTTCCACTCGTCCCGTTTGCTTTTCTTCTTTCCGGCGCCTTTCCGGCCCGTCCACGGCTTGTCCTCCTCGGGATCGATGTCCTGAAGTATGCCGTCGCCGTCCACCCTGTGGACGGGGTATTCAAACCACAGGTTCACGGGCTGAAATTTGGGATACTCCCTCAGCGTCCCCTCCACCCGCCAGGCGGTGAGGATTTTCGCGGCCCTCCTGGCCTCGTCCACGGCGCGGTCAAGCTCCAGCTTTTCAGCGAGGCCCAAGTCTTCGCCGCACATCCGCAGGAGCTTTTCTGAATTGTATCTGTCCTCGGCGGCCACCTCCCGCCCCCGCAGGGCCCGGAGACAGGCCCGGCATACGGCCCGGTTCTCCTGCCTGACCGTCATGTTCTCGTCCAGCTCCAGCTCGATCAAATCAAGCAGGGCGTCGGGGTCACGGGCAAATACGCCGCTGCCGCTGGCGCGGTCCATGCTGCGCTTCGCGGCCTGAGCGCCCTTGCTGTGATGGTGGCAGTATATCACAGCGCAACCCAGCTCGGCGGCCACCTTGTCGAACTGGTTGCAGAAATTTGCCATTTGGTCGGCGCTGTTTTCGTCGCCGGTTATGACCTTGTAGATGGGGTCAATTACTATGGCGATATAGTCCTTACGGGCGGCCCGGCGTATCAGCTTCGGAGCCAGCTTGTCCATAGGCACGGCCTTGCCCCGAAGGTTCCATATATCTATGTTGCAAAGGTTGTCCGGCCGCCAGCCCAGGGCCGTGTACACGTCCTTAAAGCGGTGCATGCAGCTGGCCCGGTCCAGCTCAAGGTTGACATACATCACCCGTCCCCGGGTGCATTCAAAGCCGAACCACCGCCGCCCCTCGGCTATGGCGCAGCACAGCTCGATGAGTGCGTAGCTCTTGCCCGCCTTGCTGGGCCCGGCCAGCAGCATCTTGTGTCCCTGACGGAGAACGCCGTCGATGAGTGGCGGACTGAGGGGCGGCAGATCGTTCCACACGTCCGCCAACGCCTCGGGGTTGGGCAGGTCGTCGCTCACGTCCTCTATCCAGTCCCGCCATTCGTTCCAGCTGCTTTTGCCGATGTTGGTGGCCAGCAAATACTGTTTTTTTCCGTTTCGCAGCACTCCCGGGAGCCGTGACAGCCGTGACGGGTTGCGGTTCTGTGTGTCGGGGTCAAGGCCGTTCTTCTTGCACACGGAGTACAGATAGTCCACCCGGCGTTTGTATTCCTCATAGCCGGGTGCCTCGATCCTGACTATCGCGTGCAGGCTCTTTCCGCCGCTGTACACCAGCGCCGCCACGGGCAGCTCCAGCTCCCTGATTATGGCGTTCTGCCGCGCAAGGTCAAGGCTGTCGCTTTCGACCAGGGCGAAGCGGAACTCGGTAACGTTTTCGTTTTTCACGCCCTTCCCGTCAAGGGGATTGAAGCGCACCCAGGCTCCGGCGCCGGGGTCGCAGTCTCCCAGGACCGCGCCCACGTCCCCCCTGCACCGGGACAGCTCCTGTATCAGTCTCCCCGCCGTCCGGTCATAAACGCCCTTGGTGGGCACCGTCCGGCCCTCGGTCACATAGCTGCGCGTCACATAGCCCACGCACTCCTCGGCCTCGAACAGGGCCTCAAGGTAGGCTATTATCTGCTTGGCCGGCTCCCACTCTTCGGGTATTTCCAGCTCACGGCCCTCGACCCAGTTTTTGTCCACGATGGCGGGGCCGTCCTCCGCCGAGATCACATCGTCCCAGTCCAGCTCACGGCCTTCCCCGCCGAAGTGGTTCCAGCCGTTTTCTTTGGCCAGCTGCACTATGGTGCCGCCGGTCACGGGATTGGACGCCCCGTTAAAGCCTTTCCACTTTCGTTCGCACTCTCCGGTATGGTAACGGGCAGCGTCACGCCTGCTCCATTCCTCCCATACCTCCACACCCAGGCCCTCTTCCTTCAGGGCCATCCCAATGTTGAGCCATGCTGTGTAGTCCAGCTTCGACGGATCAATGTATCTCAGCAGTTCCTTGTAATCGGTCATTTATATTGCCTCCGGCACGTAAAGGGAAGGCACTATTCCCATTGGCAGGCGCCAGTTGTTGGCGGCAATGCGGTTTATCATCCTGCGCGCCTCATCAAAGCTCCATGCGCCCACATGGGCAAAGCCTTTTCCCTCTAAAAATCTTATCTGTTTTGGCGTCGTAAGCCCCATTTGTCGGCGTTTCATAAGCCGGTCGATGAGCAGCGACGCCTTGCCCGCGTTATCTATCTCTCCGGCGTAAATGCCGAATTTTTCCAACGCCTGTATCTGTTTCTCGCTGGCGGGGGCCATTTCCCAGCCAAATGCCGGCACGTAGTCCGCCAAATCTTCGGCTTGTATGCTCATCTCGAATTGGAGTGGGTCTACCAGCTTCCGCTTTCGTGTTTTCATTTCGTCCAAGACCTTTGCCAACGATTCCTCCCTCGCGACGACAACATCGCTCTCCGCCTGCTTTTCGGCCTCCTCTATGTCGAACACCTCGCCGGGTGCGGCGGCCATATTTTCGGTAATCTTTTGCGCCACCTCTTCACTTCCGGTGATAAGACAGGCGGGCCGGCACAGCTCGTGGCGCTCGGTGTGCCACAGAAAGTCCAACAAAAGCAGCTCCGTCTTTCCGGGCGCCAGCCGGGTGCCTCGGCCCACCATCTGGGAGTACAGGCTCCGCACCTTCGTGGGCCGCAGCACCACAACGCAGTCCACCGCCGGACAGTCCCAGCCCTCGGTGAGCAGCATGGAATTGCACAGCACGTCATACTCTCCGGCCTCGAAGGCCGCTATGGTTGCCGCCCGGTCAGAGCTTTCGCCGTTGACCTCGGCGGCCCGCAACCCTTTTTCGTTCAATATGTCCCTGAATTTTCGCGACGTGGCTATCAGGGGCAGGAAAACTACCGTCTTTCTGTTCCGGCAGTAATTCAGCATCTCGTCGGCTATTTGATAAAGATATGGGTCCAGGGCGCTGCCCACGTCCGCGGCCTTAAAGTCGCCCTGCTGTATTCCCACGCCGCTCAGGTCCAGTCTGAGAGGGATCGTCACGGCCTTGATGGGCGAAAGCCAGCCCTCCTTTATGGCCCGTGGCAGGGTGTATTCGTATGCCAGGCTGTCAAACACCTGTCCCAGATTTCTCCTGTCACCCCGGTCCGGCGTGGCGGTGACGCCGAGCACCTTCGCCTCCGGAAAGTGGCCGAGGATCTCTCGGTAACCGTCCGACAGGGCGTGGTGAGCCTCGTCAACGACTATGGTGTTAAAGTAACCGGCGGGGAACCGCTCCAGCCTTGAGGGCCGCTGCATGGTCTGCACGCTGCCCACCGTGACCCTGCTCCACATATCGTCAAGGCAGCTCTGCTCCGCCTTTTCCACCGAGGGGATCAAGCCGGTGACCCTGCGGAGCTTGTCGGCGGCCTGAGTGAGCAGCTCGCCCCTGTGGGCCAGCATCAGGCAGCGGTCGCCCTCCCGCACCCTGTCCTCTATCACCTTTGCGAACACCACCGTTTTCCCCGTGCCGGTGGGCAGCACCAGCAGCGTCCGGCGGTTGCCCATTTCCCAGTGGGTATGTATGCTCTCCCGGGCCTCCTGTTGGTAGGGACGCAGCTCAACGTTTCGCCCATCCATCAAAATGTCCCCTTCTGCGGCATGCTTGACGGCATGCTTATTTGACTGGGCGCCTCGATGAAGCGGACTATCTCGTTTCTTACGCGTTTCTCGCCCTGATATTCGTACTCGCGCACCCTCACGCGGCACCGTCCCTTTGAGCCGGGCACCGCCGCCCAATTCATGCGCAGGGGCTCGCCGTGCTTTTTCTGGCCTATGCTCAGGAAAAACGCGCTGAGCAGGCCCTCCGTGCTGCGGTGAAGGAACAGGTTGTGTTCCAGCGTTGTCTTCCCCTTTTCCCCGCCGTCGATCTCGATGGTGAGGACCGCCTTGTTGCAGGCCGGGAGCTTGCCGCCCTCTTTTGGCTGGTGCCGGTCGCGGCGAAAATCCTTCACCGTGAAGCCGTACTCTCCCTCAGGCAGCAGCACAAAGGTTTGTTCCTCGCTTATGGTGTCGTCCCAGCCCATCTCCTCATTTTCGGGGCCGTTGTAACCGTTGTAATTGTAACCGTTCATGATAAATTCCTCCTCAAAATATTTTTAAAATGCGTTGTTTCTCAGCCGGAAAACCAGCTCCTTCACCTGATCCCAGGCGGCGATAAGGTTGTTTTCAACGAAATCGACGGGGTAATTTGCCAGCGACATATCCCGAGGGAAATATCCCCGCGAGGTCACGGCCTCCTGTATATCCCGAACGGATATATTATCGGCCTTCATCAGCTCCTCCAGCCTCTTAATCGCCTCTTTTCGGCGGATGAGACCGGGGTCAACATTTGGCGCCGGTTCCCGCGATACGGGTTCCTGCGGCGCGGGCTTCTCCGGTCGGGCGATGGGCCTGCCGTCGAGGATGATATTCTCCTCGGCTATGGGCTCCGGCTTTGGTGGGGCTGCCGGATGTTCGGAATTCCCGAACAGCTCCGCCACCGCTCCGAACTCCAGCGGCAGCTCCTCCGCCAGACCGTGGCGGTTTTTGGCGTCCCAGCAGGGATTGTGCGCGGTATACATCACCCGTTTACCGCCTTTGGCTTTGCCCTTGGTCTTGTCGTCTCCGCCCACGATATATGTCTTGTAGTTGGCGAACAGCACCAGATCGGCCCATTCCTTTATCATGGGGGCGTTCTGCTTCAGCAGCTTCATCTCCCAGCGGTCGTATGCCCCCTGCTCGTCAGGCTGCTCAAACTTACGCAGGGCGGCGTGGGCCGTCAGCAGAACGTTGACTCCCCGCTCGACCACCTCAGACAGCAGCTTGGGCAGCCGGCTGAATTCCTCGTTCAGGTACACATAGCCCTTGCCGTAGCCAAATTCCTCAATGCCCTTTTTCTGGAATTTTTCCAGCACCGCCCGCAGGGCCAGCTTTTCCGCCCAGTCGAGGGTATCCACCACCAGCGTTTTGCATACGTTGGGATTTTCAATGACGTAACTGACCTGGCCCAAAAGCATATCCCAACTGACGGGCCGGTCGAAGCGGCTCACGTCCAGCATCTTCGTGCTGCCCTCGGTGTCGATGAACAGCGGCTCGGGGGCATGAGAAGCAAAGGTGCTTTTGCCTATGCCCTCCACGCCGTAAAGCACACACTTCACCGCTCCGGGTATCTTTCCTTTTGTGATATTCATAGTTTACCTCCTTGTGTACGAGCCCGTCGCTGGTGGTCACTAAAGGCTCACCGCTTACGGGTTCGCATTTTAATAATAATAGTTATCCTGCCCATCTTTGCGGGTCACTAAAGGCTCCTGATTTTGTGGTCCATCCAGCGGGTCACTAAAGGCTCCTGATTTTGTGGTCCATCCAGCGGGTCACTAAAGGCTCGGGATTTACACCCTCACAATTAAATACCTTTCGGGGTGCTCCGCCGTTACGGTAATCACGCACCCACAAAACCGTGTAGGGCGGCTTGCCCTCAAGCCGCCAGCCCACATGACGGCCCCGCAAAACTGATATGATTTGTCCGTCTCTGCGGGTCACTAAAGGCTCACCCTTTACGGGCTCGCAATTAAATACCTTGCGGAGTGCTCGAATGTTACTGCCTGCAAACACTAACACGGCCCGCAACTCCTAACTCCTCACTCCTTCGTCGTCGCAAGCTGCGCATCGCTAACGGCAAGGCAAAGCCTCACCGTATGGCTCGCTCCGCTGCTCCTCCTCTCCCCACGAACAGCTTCGCTGTCCGCGGGGCCCGCAACTCCTAACTTATCTTATCAGGCTTGACCTCGAACCTCTCCGGCGTGGTGGTGACGGTAATGCAGGGGACGATCTCTCCGTCCGCCGTGACCGCTCCGCTGTCGGTAATTTTCAAGGTCTTTTTCCAATCTGCCCACATGGGCTTTTGCACTGTCTTTATGTACTCGGGCGCCGAAGTCTTGAGGAACTCCACAAGCTCGTCGTCCTTATACTTGATTTCGCGCGAAGGATATTTCCGCACCAACTTCCCGCTGAGGAGTTTGTAGCTCTCCTGCGTTGCGGCCTTGTTCAGGCTGGTTTTCGGCACTGTTTCAAAATACTCCTCAAGCCGGCCGGTCAGATAGGCCGTGCGGCGCTCGAACTGCTCCTTTTCCTTTTCGATCCGCTCCTTAAGTCGGCTGATGTTAAGCTCCGCCAGCTCCTTAAGCCGCTCAAACTCGGCCTTTTCCTCGCCGATTTTCTTTACGGCCCAATCTGCTTTTTCGTCGCTGTCGACGGTAAAGCGTGTTCCGTCCTCCTCGTCCGTGAGTATTTCGTCAAAATACCCCTCGGGCAGCTCGATTTCGCCGGTATCCTCCGGCTGGTATATTTCACTCATATTGCGTTCCTTCCTCATGCATAATATAGAATGTCTCGTCTTTGTCCATATTTGCTCCGCATTTAGGGCAGTAGTTGAATATTCCTTCGTCGCCGTAGCCTTCAATGATTATCTCAAATTTACAGCACGAACACTCATATTTCAACTCATACCCGTCGTCCGTAATAGGCGTTTTTCTCCACTCCCCGTGCCTCACTGGCTAAGAGCCCGCCGCCGTTTCCCCCGGCCTGCTGTAGTCCATGTATATCTCCGTCTTTTCCCCGTTTTTAACCCTGCGGGGCGTCACCGCGTAACCGTTTTTAAACAGTATTGTCGCCACGCTCACTCGGTCGGTTTCGCTGGATATTTTTAATGTTCCTGTATTCACGCTTGTCCTCCTTCCGCCATTAAATCATCAATACAAATTTGGTTCGGGTCATCGCCGACCCACCACCGCATGACCGCCTCGCCGTCCCGCCACGATCCGTTGGACCTTCCCGCCGCTGTTCGGGCGACGAGCATACGGTCAAACGCTTTGACGTAGTTTTCCCTGTATTTGGGCCAGCGGGCAAATTCGGCCTTTTGTCCCTTCCCGCTTGCCATGGGACAGCCGATGCAGCCTATCCTCGAAAATCCGCATTGATATAACGGATTGCCTTCACAACCGTAGTGACGCAAAAACTGCCAAACATCGTCGTCCGTCCACTCGACAATAGGGTTTATCATTGTTTTGGACGTCCTGTAACAGTGTTCGACCGTGCGGCGGACGGGGTCGTTGTCATCGTTCATAATCAATCCGCCCGCCTTTGTCACCTGATATTCGGCGCTGTACTCATCCGCGCGGCCTTGGTTCGTTTTTGGCGCGCCCAAGACCGTTACAATCCCGGCTTGGTCTTTGCGCCTCGGGCTTTCTGCCCAGCGGAATAGGCGAGATAATATCCGTCCTCTGGTTCAAATGCCCGTAAGCGTTCAATGGCCTTTTCTTCCTTTGTCAGCAGCTCACTCATTCTCATTGTTTACCTCACTTTCTCCCGTGTAGGGCGGGCTGCCCTCAGCCCGCCGCCGTCTTTTCGTCCATTTCCGCCCCGCATTTTGGACAGTAGGGCCATGGGTCATGGTCATCGCAAAATCGCGCTCCACAAGCCGAACACATAATGTAGATACATCGGTCTACGGACACCCACTCCCCGTGAACCAACGGCTCGGCGTCCACTGTAGGTTGGGCGTCTATATAACAATTTATAAGCCCCATAACCGTGTCCAAGGTTGCGCCGGGTATCTCACGAGCTATGGTCTTCCGCAAATCTTTAATAACGGCTTTCGCTTCATACGCGTCAATCAGTCTCACTTTTTACATCCTCCTTCTCCGGCAACTCCGCAATTTGGCGGGCGATGGAAGTGGCTGTAATCCAGTCGAAATACCAGCTGTAATAATTGAAAGTATCTAACCATTGACTGTATAAACCGCCAGCGCTACAACTCCCGCCCGGCCATTCTATTGGACACGAATTACAATCATATTCGCCATTGTTGCTGTCGTACTCACAACAGTAGCAGTTGTGGAGCGGCAAATCTTTCCCTGAAATATTCATTGCGTCAAAGTACATTTCTTTTCCTACCGCGATTTTTCGCCGCTCGGTTTCGTCTGCTATCCAATTCCACATTTTACGATGCTTGGCGATTGCTTCCTGCTTGGTCATTCTTCCTCCGCCATCCTCCTCACGTCCTCGTAAAACTTCACAATCTCCGGTGCGGCTGCCTCGGCGGCCTCTCGTGTGGGAAAGCAGTTGCCCATTAAAATGCGGTTGATGTCGGCCGCACAACCGTTATAAAAAGTGTCATCAACGAAATATTCTTCGGCAGGAAATATACTGACAAACCAATAATCAGCGCCCATTTTCGGCCTCCACGGTCGGCGGACGATTTCTCTTTGGCCGGTTAGAATGTCTTGGAGCAAATGCGGCCTGTAATGCTCAATTTTTTGGGAAACTATCGCTATTCCATCACTGTCTATTAAGTATTTTGCGTTGCTTATCCCCTTAATCTCAAATTCCTCGCCAAGCTCCACGCCCAGCATTTTAGCTACTTCGGACATATAATTTTTAGCCATTGCCTATTTCACCCCCTTGACTTTTTCCTTTTTGTGTGATATACTAAATTTAACAATGTTTATCGGGCTTTGCCCCGCCGCTGCCGACTGCCATCGACAGCGGTATTTTTTATACGTCGCACAGCCCGGCCGCCACCGCTGGCAGGTAACGGTCTCGGGGCGGGGCTGCGCGTCAGGGGTTCGCGCCTTAGCGTCCGGCGAGCGGTGCCGCCGATAATATTCCCGATAGTCCGCCAGCCGTTTTTCTTCCCGACACTTTGGGCAAATTTTCGCCAAAGTGCTTTTGCGCCCAAACTCCGCCCCGCAGTTCTCGCACACGGCGAGTTCCGTTTGTCGCGGCGAATATGTGCCCATCATTCCGCCTCCCCGTCAGGGTCGGCGTATATTCGCGATATCAGCCAAACCGCCGCGCATATGTAACCTATCACCAACGCCGCGCCCTCGGGCCCCGAGGCGAATACCGCGCCGAAGCCCCGGCCCCTGACGGCGTACAGCCCCAACATCGCTACTCCGACGGTTGCCTTTGCGACCTGTATAACCGCCGCCTCGTCCCTTAAAAATTGCCTTAATTTTTTCATCACTACCATCTCCCCTTACATTACCTCTTTTCTCGGTCGTCCGGGCTTGCTCCCCGCATATTTGACGGAAGGGTTTCCCTGAGTCTCCATGTATTCCTGATACTTCGTCCAGTTTGCCAAAATGGGCGCGTAGTTCCCTCTTTGCCTCTTAAACATCAGTCCGTTAGGCGAGTTGAGGAAATTCCTCGCCGCCTGTACGCTTCCAAACCCCGCCCGGCGTGCAAACTCTTTCACCGGCACATATTCATATATCGCCATATTTTCACCTCCCTTATTTCCTCAGTAGAATAACCGTAGCAATTCCCATGAACACAACCAACCCAATGAATGTCAGAATTGCCACCAGTGTAAACACTTCATACATATTGTCGCAAAACCACTCCCAAAGACTACTGAAAAACTTCATCCGCCTCACCTCCTATTCTCCGCTGTCCCTTAACAGCTCGTCCACCGTACAGCCGAAAATGTTTGAAAGTCTCACCAGCAAATCAACGCCGGGCTTCATAAAATCATGCTCAATCTTGTTAATCGCCACCTGAGATACAAACGCCTTTGCCCCTAACTCGCGTTGAGTAAGACCATTCTGTTTCCTGTACATTCTGATCCGGCTTCCTATCGTCACTTTATATGCCTCCTTTCATTCATTCGTGTGAACAACTTCATCATCGTATGGCTCATCATCGCCGCAACACGTAATTTTTTTCTCAAACTCATACACCTCAACCGGCGTGTAATCCGTCCGCTCAACCGACACACAGTAAAATTGATTTCCATCATTACGATACATTGGATTTCCATGCACATGACCGAAAATGTTAAAATACGGCATATTTGCGTTTATGTACATGGGCTCATGCGATAATATAAAAAACCCTTTAAGTATCACTGGATGGTCGTACACCTCATCAAAGCCGCACCGCCTGTAAAACTCGTTGCTTTCTGTATCGTGGTTGCCTTTCACGAGGAATTTATGTCCGTTCAGGTACTTACAGCATACTTTGGCGTATAGACTGTTCAAGCAAAAATCCCCCAGCACCCACACCGTATCTTCCGGCAATACAAGCCTGTTCCAGTTTTCTTGTATGGCAGCGCCCATGGAATTGACATCCTTGAAGGGTCGATTTTCATATCGAATTATTTTTTCGTCCATAAAGTGTGTGTCCGCGATAAAAAATGTTCGAGGCTCACCTTTGTATCTACGGGCAATGGCTGTGTCGTCTTCTTGTTTTTTTGTTCTTTCTTTACGTCGTGCTTCCACAGCCTGAACCTCGCGCTCATACCGTTCTTTCGGTGTTGCCAAAAATGCTTTTTTCATTGACTCAAACCATAGATTTTGAATATCGGATGGCATAATTTTTACATCTCCTTCCCGCCGTCCCTTAACAGCTCGTCAATGCTGCACTTCAACGCCACCGCAAGTGCCTGAAGTGTCGCGACCCTCGGTTTCGCCGCTCCGGCCTCCCACTTTGCCACCGTAGTTTGGTCTACTCCGACCAACTTTGCCACCTGCGCCTGTGTGAACCCGCGTTCCGCTCTGATTTTTGCCAAATTCATTAAATTCGCCTCCAACAAAATAGAAGTTGATTTATATGTGAAAATGTGTTATAATGATATAAATTCATAAAAGGCGGGTATTACATGGATAAGATATATAAAGTAAAACAAGAAGTTTTTAACCTCGGCGGACAGTTAAAAGGAATATATTTAGACGTTCCCCAAAAGTGTCCAAAGTGCGAATACAACGATACACTCCAATTAAAAACTCATGTTTCATGGGAGTTTCCTCAATATCTTTGTCAACTTAGCGTTATTTTTAAATGTTGTCACTGTAAAATGCCTACATACGCTATTTATTTGATTTCCGGTCCTAAATTTTCACCATCATCGCATCTAATAGATGTTTTCCCACGATACAAAAGGGCATCAGATTTTGATTCCATAATTTCAGAAATTTCTCCAAGATTCATTGAAATATATAATCAGGCTTATGTAGCCGAGCAAAATAATCTTACCGAATTGTGTGGCATGGGATATCGAAAGGCTTTTGAAATATTCATCAAGGACTATGTTTTGTCTAAGGAAAATTATAGCGACTCCTATGCAGCAACAATACGTAACGAACAAATATCAGCTACTATAGACCGCCTTAACTCTGATGCCCACCCCTTAACCAAAGAACTTGCCAAACGTGTTATTTGGCTATGTAACGACCAAACTCATTACTCCAACTATCACCCAGATAAAAACATTACTGACATAAAACAGCTTATCAACGATACGCTGTACTGGCTATGTGTCTCTATCCGCAGTCAGCAATATATAAACGATATAAAGCACAAGTAAGCTAAAGTCGTTCATCACCCAAATATGCCCTCGTAAGCGTCAATAATGCTTTTGCCATGTTAAACGTAAGCCCACGATCTCTCAACCAAAATATCAAATCCTTTGCGAGTTTTACTGTTTTTTCGAGTTCTTCGGGTTCCAAATTTTTTAAAACCTCATCTTCTAATGTCGCCGCGATCCGTCTATTAGGCGACATCCTTTTTTGCCATTCGGCCATATCGTCAATGTTTTTAATCTCTTGCCCATAAGCGCACATCTTTCAACCCCCTAAATGAATTTAATTCAATTATACATGAATTTTTCTCATTTGTCAATACCTCAAATGAAAATTATTCATTTATTTTTTTATATGCCCCCTTTACAAAGTTGAAATTATTTCATATAATTATTTTAGATGAAATAATTTCAATAAAGGAGGGTTTATTTTGTTTGCAGAAAGACTACGCGAGCTTAGAACGGAGCACAATTTACAACAAAAAGAACTTGCAAAAAAGCTCTTTGTGGATGCCAGTACTGTTAGTCAGTGGGAACGAGGTAAAGCTAAACCCGACTATCAGAAACAACAAATGCTTGCCGACTTATTTAATGTATCACTTGACTATTTAACTGGTCGCAGCGACACCCTCACTCCTACAAAAAAAGAAGCCAGTCCTCAGACTGGCGTGAAAATTCCCGTTTTGGGTACCGTACGTGCCGGATACCCAATTTATGCCGAAGAAAACATCCTTGACTACGAGGAAATCTCTCGGCACATGGCCTCCACCGGCGAATTCTTTGCCCTACGCATAGTCGGCGACAGCATGGAGCCACGTATGTTCTCGGGCGACATCATCATTGTCCGTAAACAAGAATATATCGACAGTGGCGACATCGCCGTGGTCCTTGTTGACGGCTTCGAGGCCACTGTCAAAAAAGTAATAAAACAGGACAAGGGAATTATGCTCATTCCACTCAACAGTAGTTGTGACTACGAACCCACCTTCTATTCCTCAAAGGAAATCGAAACACTTCCCGTCGCCATTCTTGGCAAGGTGGTCGAAGTCCGTGGCCGAGTGTAATAAAAAATGAACAAAAATATGAAATGAGGAATATATGCTCTATGAAAAAAATCTTTTGCACAATATTGTTAGTCTTAGATGTTTTGTCTTTTTTGATATTAGGATTTTTGTCACAATTTCTAATCAAGGTTGATGATGTAACCGGTTTGGTAACAGACGGTTTCGGCAGGATTTTATCAGATACGCCGTACCTTTTACAGAAGGTCGGACTTTACGAATGGGCCGGAATAAAATGGTTTATTATTGACTCAATTTGCGGATGGGCAATGATTGCTATAGCTTATTTTCTGTTTACTGCCATTTGGGGAAACAAGGATGATGTATGATGATATTTTTCAACAAAAAATATACTTACCATAATATCTTGCTAAAACATTACAAAAATATAGTAAGAATTTTAAAACAATACTGTAAAAATTATCTTGATGAATTTGCATACAGCGACCTTCTATCGCTGCTTTATGTCATTGTTGACGTGTATTTTTGGCAATTAGATGCCACCCGTCGTCAAGAAGTCGTTATCGGATGTTTTGACAAGGAAATCATTAAACTGTGCAACGAAAATCCAGAGTACGAGGAAAAATTTTATAAGCGAGTTGATTTTTACTCATCGTTTGTAACAGGTGAACGTTTTCCCATATTTAACTGCTGTATTACTATGGAAAAATCCTTAACAATAGACTTTGCAAATAAAAGCGTGTTATTTCGTTTGTTGGTTGCCTTTTTTGATTGTCTTATTAATTCCTCGTGTCGAGATGACTATGACAATGCAAAGTTTATAATTCCAACAAACAACTTGCTCTTATTAATTCCAAACTGTATCATTCCAGAAATGGTTCAAGAAATAATTTCTCTCAAAAAAGAATTAATATAAGCGCGGTGCAGTTTTTATAATTACGTGAGGTGAAATTACATGATTACATATATTGTTGGCACAATTTTTGCTATACTTGGTCTTGTTGGCTACTATGCAAACATTCTTCCACTCTTAATCATTGCTGTGGCATTTATAGTCACGGAGGCAATTGTCGAACTGACAAAGGGAACATTAAATAATATAAACACATATATTAGCGCTCTCGTTATTGGGCTTATAGTATCACTGATATTTAAATTGAATATCCCACTGACCTTATGCGTTTCACTATGCTACGAAGAACTTGTTATGACGGGTATTTCGTTAATTTTTATAATTATATCACTCACTAAAAAACAAAAGTAGTGTGATACACCATGATATCACCGTTCTTATCGCCGTCATCGCCGTTACGGTTATTGTCTATGTCGCCTACAACATTGGCCTGTAACAGTAGGTCGGATGCCGCCATTCTAACCTGGCAAAACCACAATGTTAGGTATACAAATAAAAAAATAACGTCCCATCTCGGGACGTATAAATTTCAAGACTATGCGTTTTATAAAGCAGCAACGTCACTATCATTAACCACATCTGCTAAAAACGCCTTTGCTTTTTCAATGCTTATTCCTTTATAGGCAGCCAATTGTTCCGCTAAAATTCGCGATTCCGTTTGAAACATCGCTAAAGCGTCCACCGGTTTAGCGGATAACTTCACTTCGCAGATGTTTTTCTTATTTACCTTTGCTTTTATATAGCTCATAATCGCGCCTCCTGCTGTTTTGTTAATATATTAACTGCTAATGTTAAATACGTTTTTTTGGGGGGGGGCGGTATGTGTACAAGATATTATTTAACTCTATAATAAATTATACCATAAACAACTTGACATTGCAACCCCTTGGCGTGAAAATTAAAGTTGCTACACATTTCTTATCGCCGTCACCGCCGTTGCGGTTATTGTCTATGTCGCCTACAACATTGGCCTGTAACATTAGGCAAGGCTGTGACGTTTCTTAGCGATGTACGATAGGGGCAAAAAATATAAATCGGGCGAATTGCAAAAATTTTTTAAAAAAAATCAAAAAATTTCGAATTTTTCTGTTGACAAAACTGAAACCGGGCAGTATAATATATGTGTAAAGTCGCTTTACGCTATGTTAATCAGCTCTTGGGAGTAAGTCCCCCACCATCAGGGGAGTTCAGAAACCAAGAGCTTTTATATTTTTACTGAGGATGTGATGAAAAGATGAAAACGGCAATTCTTGTCGATGGTGGATTTTATAGGTGTCAAAGTTATAGGCTTTTTGGCGAGAAAAATCCCGAAGACCGTGCCGATGAATTGTTTAGGTACTGTAAAAAGCATTTGTCAACCAAGTATGCGAATTATGACTTGTATCGCATTTTTTACTATGATTGCCCTCCGCTGAATAAACAGGTATACAATCCCATAACAAAAAAGAGCGTTGACCTCTCAAAATCGGAACTGTATTTGTGGATGACGGAATTTCTTACTAAGTTAAAAGGAAAACGCAAACTCGCGCTTAGACTCGGTAGAATATCAGACACAAAAGTTATCTATACCCTGCCTGACGATACTGTAAAAAAGCTTCTTACAAGAACAATCTCTATTGATGATATAACAGAGAACGATTTAAAGCTGAATGTTAGGCAGAAAGGCGTTGATATGAAAATTGGCGTCGATATTGCCTCTATGGCTTTTAAAAGGCAGGTCGACCAAATAGTGCTTATAGCCGGAGACAGCGATTTTGTTCCGGCAGCAAAACTTGCGCGGCGCGAAGGGATTGACTTTATTCTTGACCCTATGTCTAATCATGTTTCAGACGATCTTTTCGAACACATTGACGGAATACATACCCACTATAAAAAATTTACCAATACGACGGACCAGCAAAGCTGTGACGTTTCTCAGCGCCGTACAGTAGGGGATTGACACAAAAGCACCACACCATATATTAATTTTGAACATATTGGCGTGAAAATTAAAGTTGCTACACATTGTCGTTTGTATGCTTGACAAAATCTCGTTTTTGTGATATAATGATTGTAGATAATTAGAGGAGATGATTTTATGGCACAGACAACACAAGTTAGTTTTCGTATTGACGAAGATGTAAAACACAGCGCCGAAAATGTCCTTGACGATTTGGGGCTCACTCTGTCGGCGGCAATCACGGTTTTTTTAAAAAAGGTAGGCAGAGAACACCGTATCCCGTTCGACCTTTCGGTAGACCCTTTTTACTCTGAAAGCAATATCCGCTATCTTGAGCAGAAAATGGAGGACTATAAGGCGGGGCGGCTCAACTTTGCGGAGCATGAGCTCATAGAGGATTAACGCCTATGCAGACAAGGATCATTCAATGGGATTTTGACGCATGGGGGGATTACATCTTTTGGCAAACGCAGGATAAGAAAATCCTGAAAAAGATAAATCAGCTTGTAAAGGAGATAAGCCGTAACCCGTTTGAAGGCATAGGCAAGCCCGAGCCGTTAAAAGATAATCTTTCGGGCTTTTGGTCGCGGCGTATTGACGACGAGCACAGGCTTGTTTATGCTGTTGAAAATGATAAAGTTTTAATTATCTCGTGTAAAGGGCATTACAATAAAAAGTAAGTCCGCTGTACTGACAGGAAAATTCAACTATTTGAAAATTTCGAGCAGTTGAAATGGTTACAAATTGTAACCGGTAGGGCGGCTTGCCTTCAAGCCGCCGTTCTACACAAAATAAAATGAGGTCTCCGGTGTGGGCGCACCGAAGACCTCGGGGAGTAGTACATGATATTATCACATACTTAACAAGTGTATTATATCATGTGCGCTCCGATTTGTCAATCATTTTTGAAAAAGGAGTGTGTTTTTTATGCCAAAGACCCGCTATACCAAGCGTTCCGACGGGCGCTATCAGGTTAAGATAGGTGTGGGCAAATCCCTTGAGGGTAAAACCATATATAAGACCCTCTACGCCGCCACTGAACGAGAGCTGCGCGCCAAGAAGGACGCTCTCAAGCTCCAACTGTCCCAGGGCGTATATGTTGACAACGCCACTCAAACTCTCGCACAGTGGGCTCGTGAATGGCTTAGGACATATAAAAACAACGTGTCCTATAACACATATGCCATGTATTCAAACATCGTCGAAAAGCACCTTGCCGTTTCCGACATTGCCAGCGTGCCGCTTAAAGACATAAAGCTTTTTCACCTTCAACAGCTCATCAATCAAAAGGCCGCCGCCGGCCTCACACGTACTCTCGAGCTTCTGAAATGCACCCTTGACCAGATTTTTGACGCGGCGATCAACAATGACATGCTGCTGAAAAATCCAACCCGTGGGCTTGAGCTGCCCAAAAGGGAACACAAAGAAAAGCGGGCCCTCACTCCTGACGAGCGAACCGCCATTGAGAAAGCAGATTTCACGCCAAAACAGCGGGCCTTTGTGTATCTCGGCCTCTATGCCGGTCTGCGCCGGGGTGAAATACTCGCGCTCACCACTGACGATATCGACCTTGAAAACCGAATTATACGGGTCAACAAGAACCTTGTGATAAATAACGCTTACACCGAAATAAAGGCCAGCCCAAAGACTGACGCCGGTTTTCGCGACGTAATGATACGCCAGCGGTTGTACGATATCCTTGCCGAATATATTGCGTCTAAACCACCCGGACAACTATTTACAATGAATAACGGGGAGTTAATGACATCTTCAAGCTACACCAAGTTTTGGAAGGGTATAGTCAATGCCATATCCGCTTCCGCCGCATCCAATGGTCTGAGTATTGATATAGAAACCTTAAGTTCTCATATTCTGCGACACACCTGCGCCACGGATATGTTTTACAGCGGGCTCGACCTAAAGACCGCCCAGCGCCAGCTCGGACATTCCCGCGCGGACACCACGCTCAATATTTATACCCACTGCCAAACATCAAATGCGGAGGCTCTTGACAAAATGAACAATTATGACAAACGCACCTCGTAATGGGATTTTTTGTCACCGGGTTTGACACCCATTTTGACACCCAAAGCTTTCTTGACACCCACTTTGACACCCAAAATTTGTGTATGTATGTGTACAAATTGGAACCCCTCGACCCAAATTCCCGAGACGCAAAAAGCCCGTGGTTATCGAGAATACCGACAACCACGGGCTTTCTTGTTCTGGTGAGCCATCCGGGAGTCGAACCCGGGACAACTTGATTAAAAGTCAAGTGCTCTGCCAACTGAGCTAATGGCCCATAGTGGCTGGGCTGGCAGGATTCGAACCTGCGAATGCCAGAGTCAAAGTCTGGTGCCTTCACCGACTTGGCTACAGCCCAAAATTGAGTGGCATCTCAGGCCGTCAAGCGATCCGTACCGCCGGAAGCACCGGCCGCCGTCCGCCCTGCCGAAGTTATGCCGCCCCAAAAGGTGCGGCCTCCGGAGCGTAAAAAATGTGGGGTGGGTACTGGGATTCGAACCCAGGGCCTCCAGAGCCACAATCTGGCGCGCTAACCAACTGCGCTATACCCACCATATCGACCGGCCCCCACGGAGCCATCCGAGAACGCCCCGCACATGGCCGGGAAAATGGCGTGCCTGCGGGGACTCGAACCCAGGACCTACTGCTTAGAAGGCAGTTGCTCTATCCAGCTGAGCTACAGGCACATAAAAATTTGGAGCGGGTGATGGGAGTCGAACCCACCTATCCAGCTTGGAAGGCTGGTATTCTACCGATGAACTACACCCGCATGACGGAATATATTATAGCAAAACATTCGAGATTTGTCAAGCCCTTTTTGTATTTTTTTCAAGATTTTACGGGGGGATTTCTGCCCGTGCAGCGTGACTTTACGCCGCTGCGCGTCATTGCGCCGCCCCACAATACAAAAACGGAACCTCTCGGCTCCGTTTTGTATGGCGCGGGCCGCCCTGTGGTCGAGGCAAAGCGGCCTTGTGCCATATTTAAGGAAGAAAATTTAACCGCGCCGTTCCTCGGGGCGGGGCCCATGGCGGCAGCTTCCTCGCGCGTGCCGCCGTTTTCCGTCCCGCGGGTAAGACCGGCGGGATCGGTGGGCGCGCCCCGTGGGAAAAGCGGAGGTTACGGTGTCAGTTGGCGCGGCGATTATGCCGCACCCCCTCGGGCCGCCCCGCCATAGCGGGGCGGCCGGGGGAAAGTTTAAACTTCAATTATTGCAGCTTTTTCCACTGTTTGTAGCCATCGTTAGTGGCCGTGTCGGTAATGGCGGTAAGTCCGCTGGGCGAGTCGCCGCTGATGAGCAGCACGCTGTCCATAACGCTGTTTACGGCCGCAAGCTCTTTTGTTTCAACTATCGGGGCTTTAAATTCCTTTTTCATTTCAGTCAGCCTCCTTAATTACAGTTCGGGGATAAGGGCAACGTCGGCGTCCGCGCCGTCGGCCCCGGCCTCTTCAATTATGGTTTCTACAAATTCAATGTTTACGCTGTCAAGAGACAGAATGACGGCATCTTGAGCAAACGCAGGATCGTTGGACAGGGTAACGGTTTTTGCTTCCTCGTCTATCTTCATGTACTGATAAACGCCATTACCTTCGCCAACGGCAGAAGCTGTTGCTTCAACCTCGCTGCCGACATAAATTTTGCCACTGCCTACGGTAAATCCTATACCCTTGTCAAATATAGTCTGCTTAATCATAACGCTGTTTTCAGAAGAATCGTTCTTCTCCATGATTTCACTTCTTACCTCATCTAAGGTATCAGTGCTTAAGATACCGCCCTCGGCGATAACCTTGTTGGCCGCGGCGAGCTTGTCGGCCTTCATGTCGCCTGTTTCGGCGGCAACGGCCTTAACAATAAGCTCGTAAACGCTTACGGCATCGCCCTTAGTTTCCTTGTCTCCATCAACGGCAACGGGAGTGTAGTTACGGTTTGTTGCCTTGGTCTTAAGAGTGACGCCCTTTTCGGCTGTTTCGGGAGCCTCGCCAATTGTGTTGTCGCCATCCACAACCTTTATGGTCTTGCCGGGGATGATGCCGTAGGTAAAGTCTATGGTGAACTCACCATCGTCGTAACCAAGTGTGGCCACAGGCTTAGAGGGGAGCGCATTCGGGTCATAAACTCTTACGTTGGAAATTTTAATTCCGTCATTAGGTTTGCCCGCTCCACATACATCAATACTGTTGATTTCTTTTAACCTTTCATCGCGGAAGCAGATTGCAGGAGAAGTTTTTACTGTACCGTCATGAGATATAACTGTAACAGTCACCTCACCATTAGTTACGGAAGCATCACCTTTTACAAGTACACGGTAGGTTTCGCCGGTGGAAACTCCTTCAAGTATGTCTCTTCCACCGCCACTTACAAACTTTTTGCCGTTATCTGAATCAGTGCTTGTGTCTGTTCCGTCTCCGCCTGTAACATTGATCTTGTGATTGTTTGTACCAATACCAAAGCCGGAATCTGCGTTGCCCCATCTGCCGCCGTTTTTGCCGAACTGTACGCTGTAATCATCAATGGCGTCGATTACAAGGTCAAATTCAACATAGAATTTTCCCGTAATGTTATTTGGCAAATCAATTCTCGTACGGTTCGCACTCATACCCTCAAGAGCATAGCTGGAAGGAAGTACATTTACTTTTACGGATACGGGCGTATTCCCAATTTTTCCGTTGACAGTTATCGGCGCGTCAGTTACAGTGGTCAAATCAGCCTCTTCCCAAACAACATTTTCGGTTTTCTTTGAGCCGTATTCACCGGTTACATCAAATTGAGTGGGAAGCGAGCTACCGCTGAGAATGGAAATTTCATCAAAATTATCCTTAAATTCATAATTGGTTTCCTCAAACTGTAACTTGGCAATTTCATCCTGTGTTAAGGCTACAGAATATACCTTAAATTCGTCAATATAACCGCTGTAAAGATTATCACCCCAGTTAGATGCTCCAATATAATATTTTAATTGGCTGGCGTCAAGATTTGCAATTTCGGTGAAGTCTTTAGCGTTTTTGACATCTACCTCACGACTTATTTCTCCGTCCTGATATACCACAGCGTGCCAATCGGTGTCATTGACTTTTTCAAGAGTCGTTGCAACATGATGCCATACTTTAGGTGTAACGGAAACATTGTCCGCTTTGATAGTTTCTCCGCTGATACTACCCTCACATTGGAACAAATTCCAACCGCTGTTGGCGTTGTTTATTGCGAAGTATATATCCCCTTTAGTTCCATCGGACGTTTCTTTATCGCCTACGCCGAAATCATAAAGTCTTGCCCAGTCGTCTCTTGAAAGATCTTTATTTACGTAAGCGGAAACCGTGAACGCTTTAGATGTTTTAAATCTTTCATCACTGAACAAATTGTCATTAATGCTTATTACATCAGCATCAGCATAACCGTTACCGTCACCGGGCATATAAGCCGCTTTACCGTGAGGGCCGGCTTCTCTGATTTCAATTTTGTCTCCGACTGTAGCTGCATATTTTTCTGCATTGGGTGCGCTATTCTTTCCTTTTTCGGCATCACCTTCAAAGCTATAGTGTGCAACAAGGAACGCTTCGTCCTCAACAGTCTCTTTTACAGTAACATTTGCTGTAACGGTTACGTTGCTGTAATCCTTGAGGGTACCCTCTACCTTATAAGCGGTGGTATCAGTCGGGACCTTACCGGCGTTTGTGGTCCAATTTACCTCAAGGCCGGGATAGTCCTTCTCGCTTGCGGCTCCCTTCGCGGTAACTGTTTTGGAAAGCTTTGCCGCAACTCCCACTCTGGTTGTGAGCTCAATATCATCAACCGTAAGAGTTTCCTTAGTATACTGTACACTTACATCATTTTGAGAGGATTTAATTGTATAGCTGCTCAAATCCGCGTTCTCAGATTTGATGTAAATATTTCCATCTGTATGCTGGATAATGCTGGGCGCATATTCCTCGTTATTCACAAAGTCTATAGTGTCGCCCTCTATGCCGCGAATGGTCTTGGAGCCAAGATTTACATCACCGGCAACATATTTTGTATTTACATCTACATAAGGAATTTCACCGGCGTATACCTTAAAATCGCCGAGAGCGACCAATGCCCAAGCTATATTGTATTGCTGTGAAAATTCTTTAAGGGTTTTGAAACCGTTAACAAAGCCTTCGCCGGATGTAGTCATTTTTTCAACGGTTACATAACCATCGCCCGTATTTTCCTGATAATATACAGTATGCGTGGGGTTAGACGTATCACTGCCGTTTATTACAACTATTCTTTGAAGCGGTTCAGGCTCATCAGGTGATTTTATACCGGTAAACGCGGAACTATCATTTTTGTCAAAAAGGAAAGAAGCAAATTCCTTGTCATCTTTGTCGTAAAATTTAAATCTGTAATAGAAAGCACTCTGATTGCCATAGTTATGCTGACGAACCCATTCAATAGCAATATATGTTCCATCAAGAGATTCTTTTTCGCTGCCATATCCTGGGGTGGTAATTTTAACATTTTGGTCTTTTTTCAACTGATCTTTGTTGTCACCATCACCGCCTTTATTCGCTGTCCCTTGAAATTTCAAATAGTTCTTCTCTGTTGCCGTTTCCTCATTCGCAGCTTTCTTACTATATTTCTGAAGGCCACCTTGAGCTTGGTTAGATGGCTGTTCGAACCATTTTTCGTCATTTAAGTCAAGCTCGTTGTTTTCAGTATCGTAGTAGTATGCCTTCCACCCAGTATAAGCACTTACGCTCTCAGCAGAGCCGCCAACGCTTGGAAAGCTAGCGCGATCACCGTTGAATTTAATATCGCCTATGTTGACGACTTTGTCAATGAGACCGGGTTTGACCTCAAGCGTTACAGTATCGTCCGCCGCCCCTGCGGTGATTCCGAACATGGGCACTACTGCCATTACCATGGCGAGGACCACGGTCAACGACAGAATTTTCTTAATTCTCATTTTTGTTACCTCCTTAAATTACTAATAAATAAATTTTTTGTTTCACGCGCGGTTCGTATAAGGAACATTATCGGAAGTAAAAAAACAGGCCGTTTTTGGCCTGTTGCATATTTCCGTGCCCGTATAAAACGCGGTTTTTGTTAAATATATACAAAAATATAAACCCAAATTTATACATTATTGACCAACGGGCTTCTTGACTTTTGGACGGCAAAAGTAGTATAATTAAATCATGGAATTTCATGTGCTCGTATGGGAAAATATCGGAAAAAGGCGAAATAATACCTTTTTCCGACGGCCGCCGACGCAGAGGTCGACTGGGTTCCGGCGCCGCTCGGACAAGCGTATATCCGTTTTTACTTCCGATAATGTTCCTTATAGGATATTGCATAAAAAATCGGCGGCTTGAGGGCAAGCCGCCCTACGTTTATCATTTCGACTTTAGGCAAAACATGGCACAAAAAAACGGCGGCTTGAGGCAAGCCGCCGTTTTTTATCCTTTTTTAGGTTTTCAGACTATTCCCGCACCTGGCCGCGGCCGAGGATTACGTATTTACAGGTCGTCAGGCCCTCCAAGCCCACGGGCCCACGGGCGTGGAGCTTTTGGGTGGATATGCCTATTTCCGCCCCGAAGCCGAACTCGCCGCCGTCGGTGAAGCGGGTGGAGGCGTTGACATACACGGCCGCCGAGTCTATCTCGTCCTGAAAACGGAGGGCGTTGTTATAATCATTCGTAACTATGCACTCGCTGTGGCCGGTGGAGTGCCCGTTGATAAAGTCTATGGCCTCGCCGATGCCGCCCACAACCTTGACCGAAAGTATATAATCCAAAAACTCGGTGTAATAGTCCTCCTCGGTGGCGGCGGAGACGCCGGGCAGAATGGCGCGGGTGCGCTCGTCGCCCCGTATCTCAACATTGTTTTTGTCGAGCAGAGCCTTCGCCATGGGCAAAAATTCCTCCGCCACGCTCTCGGCCACGACAAGGCTCTCGGCGGCGTTGCAGACCGAGGGACGGCTGCACTTGGCGTTGTATATTATCTCGGCGCCCATCTTCAAATCGGCGCTGTCGTCGATGTAAACGTGGCAGTTGCCGGTGCCGGTCTCAATCACCGGCACGGTGGCGGTCTCCACCACGGCGCGGATAAGACCCGCCCCGCCCCGAGGTATCAGCACGTCGATGTATTTGTTCATTTTCATCATGGCGGCGGCGGTATCCCTGCCGGTGTCGCCGACAAAGCACACGCAGTCCTCGGGCAGACCGCTGTCCCCTATCGCCCGCCGCATAACGTCCGCGATGGCCTGATTTGACCTGACGGCCTCGCTGCCGCCGCGGAGGACGCAGGCGTTGCCGGATTTGAGGCAGAGGGCCGCGGCGTCGGCGGTGACGTTGGGACGGGCCTCGTATATAATGCCTATGACGCCCAGCGGCACCCGCTTTTTGCCGATAAGGAGACCGTTGGGACGGGTGACTACGCTGTCGAAGCCCCCAATCGGGTCGGGCAGGGCCGCCACCTGACGCAGACCGTCGGCCATGGCCCGAACGCGCTTTTCGTCCAGGACAAGCCGGTCGATGAGGTTCTCCCTCGTGCCCTTTTCCCTGGCGGCGGCAACGTCGAGGGCGTTGGCCGCGAGTATCTCTCCGGCGGCCGTCTCTATGGCGCCGGCCATGGTCAGCAGAGCCCTGTTTTTCCGTTCGGTCCCCGCCGTCATCAGTTGTCTCGAGGCGGCTTTCGCGGCCCCGCAAAGCTCGGTTATGTCAAACATCACAGCTTCCTCCCCGAAAAAAATGTGCCGACTTCTTTCCCGTCCAAAAAATCATATAGGTTTTCCGGATGCGCTCCGTTGGTAATGAGCATATCTATGCCGTTGGCCATGGCGATGCGGGCGGCCTCCAGCTTGGTCTGCATACCGCCGGTGCCGCGGCTGCTGCCCGCGCCTCCGGCCACCGCCACGATGTCATTGGTTATCTCGTCCACCCGCCGTATAAGGGCGGCGTTTTTGTCGGTGCGGGGATTGCCGGTGTAAAGGCCCTCGATGTCGCTTAAAAGCACGAGCAGATCCGCCCCGCACAGGGCCGCCACCACGGCACTGAGGGTGTCGTTGTCGCCGAAGCCGTGGACGTTCTGAATTTCGTTTATCGAAACCGAGTCGTTCTCGTTCACAATGGGAATGGCCCCCTGCTCCAGCAGGGCGCGGAAGGTACTGACGAGATTGTCCTCACGTTCGCCGCCGTCCACGTCCTCCCGTGTCAGGAGTATTTGGGCCACGATTTTATTGTATTCGGCGAACATTTTGTCGTACAGGTGCATCAGGCGGCACTGGCCCACCGCGGCGGCGGCCTGCTTGAGCCTGAGCTCCGCCGGACGGTAGGGCATTTTCAGCCTTGACACGCCCACGGCTATGGCGCCCGAGGATACCAGCACCACCTCCGCGCCGCTGTTCTTTATATCGCTTAAAACCGCGGCCAGCCGTTCCATGTTCCGCAGGTGCAGCTCGCCGTTGGGGTAAGTCAGGGTGGAGGTGCCCACCTTGACGACTATACGTTTGTAATTCATAGCTTCATCTCCAAGATGTGTTTGTATAAATTTTAGCACAAAACCGCGGCCCCGTCAAGTACGGCGGCGCAATTTAAGGCTCAAATTTCCCCGCGGCGGTGGGCACGTACATAAATTCCTCGCCGCCCAGACGCCCGATGACAAGGTTGTACACGTCGGTGCCCTTGCACTCCTGCAAGAATATCTCGTCGTTTTTCAGCGCCCCTCCCCGCGAAACCACGGGCAGCGCGGCCTTTCCGTCCGAAAGGCGCAGTATCTCCGCCCCCTTCTTGCTGAAGGCCAGAGCGCGGACATAGGTGGGCGTCCTGTAGCCCTGGTCACGGTTGCCGAGCACAAGGTTGAAAAGTATGCGCCGCAGACGGCTGTCGGCATAGGCCCGCGTATGGGCCGAGGCGATTATGCTTTTGAGGGTGTTTTCGCCCGAGGCCCTTTTCAGGCGGGCGGCTATCTCCTCGTTGCAGTCGGGCAGGCTCAAAAGCTCGTCCACGTCGGCGATTTTCAGCCGGTAGGAAATGAGCTGGTCAAAGCGGTTGCTGAACACGGGCTCGAACACCGTCGGATAGGGCACATAGCTCTCGATGCTTTCGCCGGTTTTCATGCTCTCCCGCAGGGACTTGGCGCTGGCGACGCTCTCCCCCCGCTCGTCGCTGTCGTGTCCCACCTGAGCGCGGGGCACGGTCACGGGGACGATGGGGCTTTTCGAACGCTTGACGGCCTTGAGATATTCGATGCCAAGGATGTTGTTGGGCTCGTCCAGCAAACCGGCGGTCTCCCCTATCACGGTCTCCGCCGCGGCCTTTCGTGCGGCGGCGAAGCCTATGCCGCTGCGGAGATTTTCGTCAAGGGCGGCCTTGAACTCCTCCGGCTCCTCGAGCAGCACGTCGGCGATAAGGTCAAGTCCCTCAAGCCGCCCCGCCTCGGAGCCGAACCACAGCTCGTCTATGACCCCGAAGGCCGTCAGGGTGTCCACGGCCCCCCGGGCAAAATATTCCGCCGAGGCCAGCGAGTATATAAGCGGCAGCTCGAGCACCAGGTCCACCCCGCACTGGACCGCTACACGGGCGCGGGTGAATTTGTCGTAAACCGAACACCCGCCCCTCTGGACATAGTTGCCGCTCATTATCGCCACGGCGGTTCCTCCGTTTTTCCTCATAAGGTCTACGAGATGCTTGTGGCCGTTGTGGAAAGGGTTGAACTCCGCGACAGTCGCTCTTATTGTCATAAAACATTCACTCCTATGTTAAAAAAATCTGAAAAGGGTATTGAAATCTTAAAAAAACTGTTATATAATGGAAACATAACAAAATATATTATTGGAGGCGTATTTACATGAATTTCCTTGAAAATGTCATCGCTCGTGCCAAGTCTGACAAGAAAACCATCGTCCTTGCCGAGGGTAACGACATCCGCACCATCCGCGCGGCAGCGTCCGCTCTCGAGCAGGGCATCGCCCACATTATTATTTTAGGCGATATTGATGAAATTTGCAAGATGGCAAATGAAGAAAATTTAAATATTTCTGAGGCGACGCTCATCGACCCGGTAAAAGATGAGAGATTTAACGATTTTGCGGACAAGTTTTACGAGATGCGCAAGGCCAAGGGCATGACTCCCGAGAAGGCCGTCGAGACAATGAAGAACACTTTGTACTTCGGCTGCATGATGGTGAAGCTGGATTATGCCGACGGCATGGTCGCCGGCGCCTGCCACGCTTCGGCCGACGTGCTCCGCGCCGCGTTACAGATAGTCCGCACCGCCCCCGGTACGAAGCTGGTTTCCACCTTCTTCATCGAGTGCGTGCCCAACTGTGAGTTCGGCGAGGAGGGCGTGTTCCTGTTTGCCGACTGCGCCCTTAACGAAAATCCCGACGCCGAGCAGCTCAGCGAGATAGCCGTTTCCTCCGCAAGGAGCTTCAAGGCCCTTCTCGACAGAGAGCCCCGCGTGGCCATGACCAGCTATTCCTCTTACGGCAGCGCCAAGAGCGAGATGGTGGACAAGGTAAAGCTGGCCACACAGCTCGCCAAGGAAAAGGCCCCCGAGCTGGTGCTGGACGGCGAGCTTCAGGCCGACGCGTCCATCGTTCCCAGCGTGGGCGCCTCCAAGGCTCCCGGCAGCCCCGTCGCCGGCAAGGCCAACGTGCTTATCTTCCCCGACATCAACGTGGGCAACATCTGCTACAAGCTGGTTGAGCGCCTCGCCAAGGCCGAAGCCTACGGTCCCGTCACCCAGGGCATAGCCAAGCCCGTAAACGACCTGTCCAGGGGCTGCAAGGCCGAGGACATCGTGGGCGTTATCGCCATAACCTGCGTACAGGCACAGGCCAACAGGTAAGAGGGGTAGCGACATGAAAATTCTTGTTATCAACGCGGGCAGCTCCTCGCTCAAGTATCAGCTCATAGATATGGAGCGCAAGCTCGTTATGGCCAAGGGCCTCTGCGAAAGGATAGGCATCGACGGCAGCCGCCTCAAGCACACTCCCGCCGGTAAGGAGGCCGTCGTTATCGACAGTCCCATGCCCACCCACGCCGACGCCATCACTCTGGTAATAGACGCCCTTGTAAGCCCCGTCCACGGAGTTATCGCCTCCATGGACGAGATAGGGGCCGTCGGACACAGAGTAGTACACGGCGGCGAGAGCTTCAGCGAGAGCGTCGTCATCGACAAAAAGGTCAAGGACGGCATCAGGGAGTGCATAGACCTGGCTCCCCTCCACAACCCCGCCAACCTTATCGGCATCGAAGCCTGTGAAAAGGTAATGCCCGGCGTGCCCCAGGTGGCGGTGTTCGACACGGCCTTCCACCAGACCATGCCCGCCAAGGCTTATCTCTACGGCCTGCCCTACGAGTATTACCAGAAATACAAGGTGCGCCGCTACGGTTTCCACGGCACGAGCCACAAGTATGTGTCTCAGCGCGCCGCCGAAATGCTGGGCAAGCCTCTTTCCGAGCTTAAGATAATCACCTGTCACCTGGGCAACGGCTCCAGCGTGGCCGCCATCGACCGCGGCAAGGTAGTGGACACCTCCATGGGTCTCACCCCTCTGGCCGGCGTTATAATGGGTACCCGCTGCGGCGACATCGACCCCGCCATCGTCACCTTTATGATGGAAAAGGAGGGCCTTGACCCCAAGGCCATGGACAACGTAATGAACAAGCAGAGCGGCGTCCTTGGCATAAGCGGCATTTCCAGCGACTTCCGCGACCTTTTGGCCGCCGCCGACGAGGGTAACGAGCGGGCCAAAACCGCCCTTGATATGTTCTTCTATACGGTAAAGAAGTTCGTGGGCAGCTACGCCGCCGTAATGGGCGGAGTGGACGCCATAGTATTCACCGCCGGCGTCGGCGAGAACAACGCTCCCTGCCGCGCCGCCGTGACCGCCACCCTCGGCTACATGGGCGTGGCCATAGACCCCGCCCTCAACGAGCAGCGCGGCGGCGACCGGGATATTTCCGCCCCCGGCGCCAAGGTGCGCACCCTTGTTATCCCCACCGACGAGGAAATGATGATAGCCCTCGACACCCAGCGGCTCACATCTAAATAAACCGGCTTATTGCCGCGTAAAAATACACTGCGCAAAAAAGCAGGAGACCCGTTTATATAGGCGGATCTCCTGCTTTTTAATTATTCTTGACCGAAAGCTCCACCGGCGCAATGACCGGCTTCATGCCCTCGTCCCAGAGCATGGCCTTGACCAGGCTGCCACCGGGCTTGAGCTGGAGTTCTATCGGACTTATCGCGGGCCTTTTTGACGCTACGGCGCAGAGCTTGCCGTCCTCGGTATATTGGGCGGCTACGGCCATATACCGGTCGCCCGTAAGGTGGGTGAAGCTGGCCGTCGCCACCGAGCCCCTCACCGTAAGGCTGGCCTGTATTTCCGGCGAGCAGTCGTCAAAATCCATCCAAAGCTCCACAGCCTCGTCCGAGGGGCCTATGAGCGGATCAGGGGTATTTTGAGCCGCCAATTCTCCCTCGGTCAGGGCTCGGCTGTACACGCGCACCGCCGAAAAGTCCGCCTCGGAGCTCCGCCCTGTGCTGGGACAGGCGCCGACGGTCAGGTCAAACTCCGACGGAGTCACGCCCTCCTCTGCGTTTACCGGCGCTTCTCCAAGGATTTTTCCGTCTGCATAGACGGCCACGGTGTTCCTTTCGGCGTCATAAATTCCGGCCACCTGATGTTTTTTCCCAAGCCAGCCGCTTTTCATATCCTCCGGCATATAGTAGGACACGCTGCGCCACGCACCGCCCGCATGAACGTGAAAATCCAATATCCCCGGACGGGTCCGGAGAGCAAAGGCGTTATCGCCCTTGCCAATGAACATATTGAAATCGGGATCGCCGGTGGGGGTAACGACCGCCTCAACAGTGAAGGAGCGCCGCCCTTCGAACAGTATGTCGGGCAGGTCCACCGGCATTGAGCCGGTCATACGGGTTTCTCCGTCGCATACCGTAAGCTCCGCCGTGTCAGGCAATGGTATGACAAGGCCGTTTTTGCTCTTGTCCCCAACCACCGGAGGGGAAGTCCTGTACCGTGCTGCAAGCTCCGTCATTTCCTCATCTCCGGCGGACGAGGGCACGGGTATGATAGTGTACTCCCACCGGTAAATTCTGTCGTTTGGCAGGCGGTATTGGGGCAGGGTGCCCTGACCGCAGGTGGCGCTGCCGGTGCCCATGGAGCCGTAATCCACGCTCAGCACGGTCTCGCTACGGGGCGTGAGCTCGTAGGGATGAGCCGCGTCGTGGAGGTCCTTCGGCATAAAGTGCAGGGCGGACGCCTCGACCGGCGAGGACGCGGCCACCAGCAAAGCGCCGTTAAGGGCGGGGTTTTTAACGCCGATCCACTTCACGCCGGTGAGGTTGCCGCAGTCGTCGACCTTCATAAACGGGAAGAAAAAGCCGCTGACCGTGTTGTGCCATATGCCCTGACGGGCTCCGCTCCTGCGGTCGTTATAGGTCTCCAAGGGGCCGCCGCCGTACCAGCTCACTTCCTCAAAGCCCTCGGGCAGGGTCATCAGCGAGCCCACCCGCAGATAATTGCCCAGCCCCGCGCCGGTGCCGTCCATGACGAAGCTGACGGTCACCCGTCCGTCACCGTCCACCGCGTAGGTCACGGTCTCCTCCGCGCCCTCGGCCTTCGGGAAGGTCAGGCGCGCGGTCACGGTATTGCCGTCCACCTCTACGCTTTCGGCCTTGACCTCGTCGCCGACGGCCCGCCAGTTTTTGTCAAAGAGCCTCTGATTGGCGGAGTTATTGTCATTTTCCACATAGCCCCGGCGGAAGTTGGGCGCGGGGCCTTTATCGATAAGGGTCTCGCCGCCGTAAACATAGTCATATATGGCTCCGTCGGCCTTGCTTATGCTGAAGCTGAAATTGCCGCCGCTTACGCGGTAGGTCTCGCCCGCGTCGGTTACGGTCACGGGCGAGGCGCCGGCGGTCATCTCCGCGCCGGAGGCCGCCGCCAAAATCTCGAACTGGGCCCAGGCCACCTCGCTCCCCGCGGGGAGCAGACCCTCGCCGCCGCGAGTCCTCACCGACAAATTCAGATAAAACTCGTCGCCGCTCCTTATGTCCGACGGCAGCTCATAGGGAACCTCGAACTCCCCTCGGGACTGAGGCCCGGCCTCGGCCGCGATGCTTCCGCCGCCGATAACAAGGCCGTTACGCAGCAGCTGCCAGCTCAAATCATAGTCGCTGAGCTTTTTTACGGCGTTTTCGTTGTAAACGGATATCTTTCTGCCGCCGGCCTTTTCAAACCAAAAGCTCTGGTACTGATATTTTACCTCCTGAAGCTCGGGCTGGGGAGTGCGGTCCGGACTTACGAGACCGTTTTGGCAGAAGCTGCCGTCGTTGGGATTGTCGCCCCAATCGCCGCCGTAGCCGAAATACATTCCCTTGCTTTCTTCCGAATAAAGATTTTTGTGGGCGCCGTCAAGACCGTAATAGTCCCAGGCCCCGCCCGTGACCGTGTCAAGGCTCACGGCTCGGGACTGGTCTACCCAATCCCATATAAAGCCGCCCAGCATATTATCGGCGCTGCGTATCGGCTCCCAGTACTCCTTCAGCGCGCCGACGGAGTTGCCCATGGCGTGGTCGTACTCGCACATCACATAGGGCATCTTACCCTCACCGGCGCGGCCCCACAGCCCGTCGGAGCCGGGGTACATATTGCTGGCCATATCGACCCCCATGGCGTCCCCCATGCCCTCGCTGTGTACCGGACGGGTGGGGTCGCTGTTTTTGAAAAACCATATCATGTCACGGAACATACCGCCGGAATTGTTCGGGTCGTCGGTATATACCATCTCGTTGCCGATGGACCAGGCGACGATGGCGGGCTCGTTTTTCAGTCTCTCATAGGCCGTCCTTGTGCGGTCCATGGCCAGCTCGTAAAACAGGGCCTTTTTGTCGCTGTCGCCCATGAGCGAATGGGCCTCCAAGTTGGTCTCGGCCATCATGTAAACGCCGTACCTGTTGCACAGCCAGTAAAGGTAGGAGTCATTGCTGTAGTGAGACGTCCGTATGGCGTTTATATTATTCTCCTTCATCAGCCGCACGTCCTCCAGCATGGTGGCCCGCGGCACGGCCTTGCCGTGGAAGGGGTCGGTGTCGTGGCGGTCAACGCCCTTGAAAATGAGGCGCTTGCCGTTGATGGTCACGGGCTGCCACTCCTTGGTGGTGACCTTGTAATTTTCGTCCACCTGAGTGGAGGTGAAGCCGATTTCCCTGAAGCCCAGCTGGGCGGACACTATCTCCGCTGGGGCCCCGCTCTCATCCGAAAGGGTCAGCACAAGGGCGTAGAGGTTTGGCTCCTCGGCGGACCAGAGCTTCGGCGCGGCGATATAGCGGCTGAATTTAAAGACCGAAACGTCCTCCGCCTCCAGTGTGCCCAGGTTCATCTCCCCGTCCGCGAGGATATTTGTCCCGTCTTCGTCCAGCACCGCCGCGGTGACCTTCCAGCCCCGGCGGGGCGCGGAGGTAAGATTTCGCACGTCGAGGTCAATGTCCAGAGAAGCGTTTTGACAGCCGTCGTCCAGCTCCGTGCGCACGGTGTAGTCCGCGATGTTTATCGGGGAGCGGCTCACGAGGAAAACGTCTCTGAATATCCCGCCGTCATATATCATGTCCTGGTCCTCGAACCAGGTCCCGTCGCAGAACTTGTGCACCTCCACCGCCAGAGTGTTTACCCCGCCGGTCAGATACTCCGTCACGTCGAACCTGTGCGGGCTGAAGCTGTCCTCGCTGTAGCCCACCTCGCGGCCGTTCATATACACGTAATAGGCGGACTCCACTCCGTCAAACTGAATGTAAACGTGCCGCCCGCCGGCGGTCATTTCCGGCCCGAGGGTGAACTCGGTGCGGTACAGACCCACGGGATTGTACTTTTCGGGGGCCTCGGGCGCGTTTTTCCACTCGCCCTGCCACGGCATCTGCACGTTGGTATAAATTGGGTAGTCAAAGCCCTGAACCGTCCAGCTGTCCGGCAGCTCCACGGTTTTCCAGCCGTCGTCGGCCTTCATCGCATACCCGGGATTCATAAAGCCGGCCTCAATGAAGGGAACGGCCTCGTCCTGATTGTCAACCACCGTCAGGCCCCAGTACCTGCCCTTACCCGTCAAAAGCCGCATATACTCGGAGCCCTCGCGGGCGTCGTAGTCCCACACCGCGGCCGCGGCGGAGGCGCTGTCCTGATAAGGTATCACCGTCACCGACGGCTCCTCGCGGTTTATGCCGAAAACGTCCTCGGCGCTGACGGTATTGCCGTCCCTGTCAACATAACGCTTGCCCGTCCACTCCATATGGGTGAAGAAAGGGCCGCCGTCAATGGCGGCAAGGCAGGGCGAATTGCTCACCGTGGCGCATAGGCCCGTGAGCATGGCCGTCGAAACAATGAGGGAAATTACCTTTTTTCTCATGATTTTTCCTCCCCTGTGCTTAAAGGGCATCGAAAATATAATCTTTAATTTCATTCTATCATAATAGGAATAAAAAGGCAAGTATTTTTTACGCGGAAAATTCATATTGACAAGCCGCGACATTTATTATATAATAAGATTAAATCCTAATAATTAAATTGTGAAAGGGGAAATGAAAATGAAAGAGTCCAAGTACGCGGGCACCCAGACCGAGAAAAACCTTCAGGCCGCCTTCGCCGGCGAGTCCCAGGCCCGTAACAAGTACACCTATTTTGCCTCCGTGGCCAAGAAGGAGGGCTATGAGCAGATATCCGCCCTCTTCCTCAAAACCGCCGACAACGAGAAGGAGCACGCCAAGCTCTGGCTTAAGGAGCTTCAGGGCATAGGCAATACTTCCGAAAATCTGGCCGAGGCCGCCGACGGCGAAAACTACGAGTGGACGGATATGTACGCCGGCTTTGCGGACACCGCCGAGGCCGAGGGCTTCCACGAGCTCGCGGCAAAGTTCCGCATGGTGGCCGCCATCGAAAAGCACCACGAGGAGCGTTACCGCGCCCTGCTCAAGAACATCGAGACCGCGCAGGTGTTTGAAAAGAGCGAGGTCAAGGTTTGGGAATGTCGCAACTGCGGTCACATCATCGTCGGCACCAAGGCGCCCGAGGTTTGTCCCGTCTGCGCCCACCCCAAGAGCTTCTTCGAGCTGCACGCCGAAAATTACTGATACGCTGTTAAAAAGGGGGCGCCGGTCGGTCCGGAGCCCCCTTTTGGCAAACTTTTTTTGAAAAAAATATTGACAAAATTCAAATTTTGTATTATACTTAGTTAGTGTGTTGTTAAGCACAGGGGGAATGGCTATGAAGCTCAACATCGGTCCCATACTTAAGAACGAGGGTTCGATTTTGAATATTGATATTGAAACGGAGACCGGCCCTCTCGAATACTTGGGCAACACCTTTGTTTTTGACGGGCCTTTAAAGGTGACCGGAGGGATAAGGAGCATCGGCGGCATACTGGAGCTCAGCGGCGCCGTCAGCGGCAGCTACTCCACCACCTGCTGCTCCTGCGGGAAGGCCGTCAAGGGCCGTCTTGAGGTTCCCTTCGACGAGACGGTAAACGGCGAGACCGAGGATTTCGATTCGGAGTGCTTTGCGCTCAACGGTCCGACATTGGACATTTCCGGCCTTATAAACGCGCTTGTTTGGGGAAATCTTCCCATGCGCCCTCTGTGCCGGGAGGACTGTAAGGGTCTGTGCAGCGTCTGCGGCTGTGACCTGAACGAAAAAGTTTGTAATTGCGACCGCACGGTCTATGACCCGAGGCTCGCTATTCTAAGAGAGCGGCATTAGTGGCTCTTTTTATAAATACTTAACAGCGAGGTGTTAAAGAATGGCAGTTCCCAAGAGAAAAACTTCAAAGGCGAGAAAGCATTTAAGACGCGCGAACTGGAAGCTCAGCGTACCCGGCATGGTAAAGTGCCCCAACTGCGGCGAGCTTATCAAGTCCCATGTGGTTTGCAAGCACTGCGGATATTACAAGGGCGTTCAGGTCGTTGCCAAGAAGGAAGCCTAAGCCGTTTATCCGGATTTGCTTTCATGGGTCTCCGTCCGGGCCGGCGCTCAGCCGCCCGGATGGAATATGACCGTCCTCCGTGAAATACGCTCCCATAGTTAAGTGGATATAATAAGCCCCTCCTAAGGGCTAGTCGCGCGTTCGACTCGCGCTGGGAGTGCCAAAAGCACCGCGCTTGCGGTGTTTTTTGTTTTTCTTGAGCGCCTAAAAAGCAAAAAACTCCGAGAACTTCCCGGAGTTTTTTGCTTTCAGTAAAGCCGAAGCCCTTACTTCATCTGGTTTTCCATGTCGCTGATCATCTTTTTGACCATCTGACCGCCGACGCTGCCGTTCTCCTTGGAGGTCTTGTCGCCGTTGTAGCCCTCCTTAAGGTCTACGCCGACCTCCTGGGCGGCCTCCATCTTGAACTTATTCATAGCCTGCTTTGCCTCGGGAACGAGGTTTTTGTTGTTTCTGCTCATTTTGATTTTCTCCTTAAAATTAAGTTTTCCTATTGGGTACAGAGATAGTTTGAGCAGAATAAGGACGGTTTATTCAAGCTATTTTTTCAATTTTTGTTATCGAAAGCTCGTAGGCGGTGCGGGTCTCGCTTTCGGTGTCGCTGAGGCGCTTGACATACTCCCGGGACTGAAGGCGGCCCCATATCTGTACGTTGGCCCCCACCTCGAGCTTTTCCGCGAACACGGCGTTGCGGCCCCAGGCGATGGCCGGTATATAGTCGGAACGGTTGAAAGCGCGGTTCACCGCCACTATCAAATCAGTTATCTCCCGTCCGAAAGGGGTCTTGCGGTAGACGGGGCTTTTGCATATGAAGCCGTTTATAAAAATTTCGTTGGGATTTTCGCCGGTGCCTATCTCGGCCAAATCCACGGACTTTACGAATATCGTGAGGACAAGGTGGGTGCCGGTATCGCTGAACTTGTTATATGAACGGAGCTGGCCCACGACCTTCACCTTGACGCCGTCCCGGAGCCAGGGGCACATGAGCTTTTCCGAAACCGTCACCGGCAGCACGTCGTCCACCTGGCTGAGCCGGGGCACACGCACCATAAAGCGGTAAAAATCCTCGTCCATGACCCGATGGCTGAACACGGGCTCTCCCTCGACATAGCCTATCACCGATATATTATTGTTTTCCACTATCAGCATCTCCTTTATATGTAAGCATCGTTTTTCTAAAACCATTATATTAGATACGCCGCCGGTATATTCCTCAAAAAGGGCGAATATATAATAATCATGGGGTGTTGATTATGTTTGTGGTATTAAAAAAGAGGACGGTAATACTGGCGGGTCTGATGCTCATATCGGCGGCGGTGCTCTCCATGGCGCTGGTAAGGCGCGACGTGCCGATATTTTCCAAGTCCAACGGGCGGATAATAGTGCTGGACGCCGGACACGGCGACCCGGACGGCGGAGCCGTGAGCCGCAGAGGAACCGTGGAGAGCGAGCTTAATTTAAGAGTGGCAAAGCTTGTGAAGAAGGAGCTCGAAAGCCGGGGATACAAGGTGATAATGACCCGAAAGGACGAGAACGGCCTGCAAACCGACGCCGACAAGTCCATAAGGGCCAAAAAGAAAGAGGATATGAACAAGCGCCTTGAGATAGCCAACGGCTCCAAGGCCGACCTGTTCATAAGCATACATATGAATTTGTTCGAAAATGAAAAGTACCGCGGCGCGGAGGTGCTGTACTCGGACAAATTTGAGAACTCCCTGCTGCTGGCCGAGCTGGTGCAGGCCGAGCTGGTGGCTCTCGACCCGAAGAACCAGACCCGCACCGTCAAAAAGAGCGACGGAAGCATCTTTCTCCTGAAAAACGCCGAGATACCGGCGGTGCTTGTCGAGTGCGGCTTTTTGTCCAACCCCGAGGAGGAAAAGCTGCTCAAGACCGACGGCTACCGCAAAAAGGTGGCGGGGGCCATCTGCGACGGGGTGGACAAATACTATGAAAGCATACAGGAAAGGGTGAAGGAGCTTTGAAAATTTTTGTTGTTGACAAATACGCCGTCATCACGGCGGTGCTGATACTGGCCCTTGTGGCGGCGGCCGTGCCCGTTACCCACATGGCGTTGGAGACCTCGGCCTCTCAAAAGCCGCTGCCCATATACAGCGTGGAGCGGCCGGACAAAAAAATATCCGTGACCTTCGACTGCGCCTGGGGCGCGGACGACGTGGACGCCATAATCGCCGCCCTGAAGGAGCACAACTGCAAGGCTACCTTCTTCGTGCTCGGTTCATGGGCGGAAAAGTACCCCGACGCGGTGAAAAAGCTCAGCGACGCGGGGCACGAGATAGCCGGTCACAGCTATGACCATACATATTATACCCGTCTTTCGCCGGAAGAAATACTGAGCGATATGGAAAAATGCGACCTGGCCATAGAAAAGGCGGCGGGCAAAAGGAGCGACCTTTTCCGCGTGCCCGCCGGGGACTATAACGACAGCGTGATAAACACGGTCATGGGGTCCGGCAGGTTCTGCATCCAGTGGGACGCCGACAGCCTTGACTACCGCGACCTGAGCGAGAGCGAAATGGAGGAGCGCATCATGTCCAAGGTCGGCGGCGGCAGCATAATCCTGTTCCACGTCGGGACCAAAAACACCGCCTCCGCCCTTTCGCCTATCCTCACCAGGCTGGAAAAGGAGGGCTACGGCTTTTGTCCCGTGGGCGAGCTGATATACCGCGACAGCTACTCCATCGACCACACCGGCCGTCAGTCGGCTCTTCCCCGAGGCTGAGGGCGGCGGGGCTAAAGTATTTTCTCCATTCCTATTTTTTGAGGCACAAGGCCACGGCTCTGATAAAAGGCCATGGCGCCGGGGTTGCAGGCCCAGACGTTGAGGGTCACGTTGTAACAGCCCTCGCCGCGGGCATAGTCCAGAACATAGTCGTAAAGGGCGCTGCCCACGTGCTTGCCCCGCACGGTCTCGTCAACGCAGAGGTCGTCGATATACAGGGTCTTTATGTCGGTGAGGATATTGTCCTCAAGGTGCTGTACAAACACGCAGAAGGCATATCCCGCCACGTAACCGTTTTCGTCCTCGGCCACGAAGATGGGGCGGCCGTCGTCGGCGATGAGGTCCTTAAGCTCCTTATCGGTGTACTTGCGGCAGTTCGCCTTGAACAAATCCGGCCTGCCGTTGTGGTGGACCGTAAGCACCTGATTTAAAAGGTCTATTATGCGGGGCATATCCTTTGCCTCCGCCCTGCGGATAGTGAGATTGTTCATCAAATATTTTCCTTTCGGGATTTCGGGATTTATAAAATGGGCTGTCAGATACAGCCCATTTTATCGTTGTCCAATAGTTTACTTTATTACTCTTACCTTTATGACTCCGTCCAGCTTGGCCAGCTCGTCGGCCACAGCGTCGGCGTTGCCGGACACGTCCATGATGGCGTAGGCGTTGTCGCCCTTGCTCTTATCCACCATGTTCTCGATGTTGATGCCCTTGGAGGCAAAAGCGTTGCTGAACTGAGAGAGCATATTGGGCACGTTCTTGTGCATGATGGTCACTCTCTCGCCCTCGCCCCGCGCAAGCTCGCAGGCGGGGAAGTTTACGGAATTGACGATGTTGCCGTTCTCCATAAAGTCGATGAGCTGCTGTGCGGCCATTACCGCGCAGTTGTCCTCGCTCTCCTCGGAGGACGCGCCAAGGTGAGGAATAGCGATAACGTTCTCCATCTCAAGCACCTCGGCGTCGGGGAAGTCGGTGACATAAACGGAAATGAGGCCCACCTCAAGAGCGGACTTGAGGGCCGCGTCGTCCACCAGTCCCCCGCGGGAGAAGTTGAGGAGCTTTGCGCCCTTCTTGACGGAGGTCTTGAACATTTCGGCGTTCATCATGCCCTTAGTCTCGGGGAGCAGGGGCAGATGAAGGGTGATATAGTCGGCGTCGGAAAGAGCGTCCTTTATCTCCTTGGCGATGGTGACATGGCTGTTGAGGCTGAGGGCGGACTTTACGGAAACATAGGGGTCATAGCCCACTACCTTCATGCCCAGCGAATGGGCGGCGTTGGCCACAAGCACGCCTATGGCGCCCAGGCCGACAACGGCAAGGGTCTTGCCCTTTATCTCGCAGCCGGCAAAATTGCTCTTGCCTTTTTCTACCAGCTTGCCGACGGCCTCGCCCTCGCCCTTAAGGGTCTGGGCCCAGTTGATGCCGTCCACTATTTTTCTGGAAGCCAGCAGCAAGCCCGCGATGGTCAGCTCCTTAACTGCGTTGGCGTTGGCGCCGGGGGTGTTGAAAACCACTATGCCCTTCTCGGTGCACTTGTCGATGGGAATGTTGTTCACGCCGGCGCCGGCGCGGGCGACGGCCTTAAGGTTTTCGGGCAGCTCCATCTCGTGCATGGAAAAGCTGCGCAGAATTATGCAGTCGGGATTTTCGCACTCGCCGCTGACGGTGTACTTGGCCCTGTCAAAATTGTTGAGGCCGCAGGCGGCGATCTTGTTAAGCGTTAAGAGTTCATACATATCTTTCAATTCTCCATTTCTGCCGCCAAAAAGCGGCTGTCCTTGGGTCGGAAAAGAAGCGGGGGCTGTTTTCCGGCTTACTTATTTTCGGCTTCAAACTTCTTCATGAACTCCACAAGCGCCTTTACGCCCTCCACGGGCATGGCGTTGTAGATGCTGGCGCGCATACCGCCCACGGTGCGGTGGCCCTTTATGTTCACAAAGCCGGCGGCCTTGGCCTCCTTGACGAACTTGGCGTCAAGCTCCTCATCGCCGGTAACGAAGGGGACGTTCATGAGAGAGCGGTCCTTGGGAACGACGGTGCCCTTGAACAGCTCGGAGCCGTCAAGATAGTCGTAAAGTATCTTGGCCTTTTCGACATTGACCTTCTCCATAGCCTCGATGCCGCCCATTTCCTTGAGCCACTCGAGAACCAGCTTGCAGATGTAGATGCACCAGCAGGGAGGAGTGTTGTAGAGAGAGCCGTTGTCGGCCATTATCTGATAGTTGAGCATGGTGGGAGTGATGTCCCGCTGCTTGCCGAGCATATCCTCACGGACGATAACGATGGTGACGCCCGCGGGAGCGACGTTCTTCTGAGCGCCGGCATAGAGCATACCGAACTTGGAAACGTCTATCTTCTGCGAAAGTATGCAGGAGGAAATGTCGGCGATAAGGGGCACGTTACCTGTGTCGGGGAGCTCGGTATAGCGTGTGCCGTAGATGGTGTTGTTGTATGTAATATGGAAGAAATCGGCCTCGGGGTCGAAGGTGGCGGGGTCAAGCTCGGGAATGTAGGAGAAGGTCTTGTCGGCGCTGGAAGCCACACGGTTCACCTTGCCGTACTTCTCAAACTCACTGGCGGCCTTCTTGGACCACTGACCGGTGATAACGCAGTCGCATTTGCCGCTTCCGTTAAGGAAGTTCAGGGGTATCATGGCGAACTGAGTGGAAGCGCCCCCCTGAAGGAACATTACCTTGTAGTTGTCGGGTATCTCCATAAGCTCACGGAGAAGAGCCTCGGCCTCTTTGATGATAACGTCAAACTCCTTGCTGCGGTGGCTCATTTCCATTACGCTCTGGCCGCTGCCGCCCTGGTCGAGAAGCTCGGCCTGCGCCTTTTCAAGGACGGGCAGAGGGAGCATACTGGGGCCGGCGGAAAAATTATAAACTCTTGACATATTTTTTGCCTCCTATTTAATTTACATATACAGTATTATATGTCATATTTCCTTATTTGTCAATATTATTTGTTGATATTAATTGTCGGGTTTTTTAACACGAAAACGATGATATACTCGCCGCGCGGCGGTCAATTTTGGATAAATATCTGCTGCTCCCCGATAAGCGGATAGCTGACGAGAAGGTCGGAGTCCAGGTCCTCCCGGTGCATATCCACGCCGGTGATGCGGCTGTTTTCGTAGGTGGTATAGTAATAGACGCCCCTGTCGGTGTTGCAGCAGGAGGAGTAGATGGTGTACTCGTATCCGTGCTCCACCTTGCAGCAGCCCTTCTGCTGGGCCACCGAGGCCAGAATGTGGAAGAACTGGCTGACGCTTTCGCTCTCGGAGTCGCCGGAGAGGGAATTCATTCTGGTGAAGGCGGCCTTGACAAAGCGCGAGGCCGACGAAAGGTCGCCGGGCAGCCCCAGGCCGCCCATGCCGCGGCTGTAGGGCGCGAGCCCGAGCCCGGGAGCGAAGCTGTTTTTCGGGTCGGCGGGAGAAAGGCTCATATAATTGGCAAGATTTGTCATGTGGTAGTCGAAGGTTGGGTTGTTGGTCAGCACGCCCACCGGGTCGTCGTAGACCTTGAGGCCGTCCTTTACCTGCTCCGCCACTATGCTCCCGTTCCGGTCGGATATTATCCAGTGCAGGGGCGACAGGGGCAGGCTGGGGCTGAAATCCTCGTCAAGCAAATTCAGCCGGGAGAGCTTGACCCGAGCCTCGTCCACCGTGGCGCAGTCGCCCAATATCCACGGTATGAACTCAAAGGGCGCCACATTGTCCATGCCCTCGGCCTCGGGCTTGTAGTCGGCGTTGGAGGGGAAATTCAGCCCCGCCATGCTGAGGCCCTTTTCGTTGGTGGCGTCATAGTAAAGGGGATAGTTTTCCTGAACAAAGGCCATGCCTATCATGGCGTAGTGGGTCCTCATCTCCCCCATTCTGCGGAAAACAAAGGGGTAATTCCTGGGCGTGACCGTAACGGTCTGATTGTACGCGAACTCATAGTCGAGATTGCGTCCGAAATAGTGGTCCCTGGTCTTATATGTGGCCGCCGTGCACATTTTTCTTTTCCTCCTGTTTAATTATTCAAAGGGGCGGATGCGGTAAGTTACGCCCAATTTACGGCATATCTCGGCGCAGCGTCCCTCCTCGTCACTGGTAATGGTGGTGCCCACCGTGCTAAGCGTCACCCTGGGCACGTAGTCCTTGACCCTGCCGGCAAAGCTCAGCATGGCCTCGAACGAGCCGGGGCCGAACCTGCTCCGCGTCAGCCGCAGATATTCCTCCGGCTCGGGGGTGTTGAGGCTGATGGAGACCGCGTCCACACCGGCGAAATCCGCCGCCGTGTCGCGGCCGTTGATAAGGTCGGACAGGCCGTTGGTATTGACGCGGACAGGTATGTCGGAAACGCTTTTGACATATTTTGTAATTTCAACTATCGCGTCCAGCCGCTCCGTCGGTTCGCCAAAGCCGCAGAACACCAGCTCTCCGTAGGCGGACAGGTCGTATTTGTCAAGCTCGGCCCTGACCTCGTCCACGGTGGGCTCATGCTCCAGCCAAAGGCTGCCGCTGCCGTCCATCTCGTCCTTGGTCTGCCGCAGGCAGAAGGTGCAGCGGCACGGGCAGCGGTTGGTGAGATTTACATAGAGGTTGCCTCGATAGGGATAAAGCACGGTCTGCATAATAATCTCCCTTTCCGGTACTATAGTAAAAAGCGCCATAGGCTGGCGCTTTTGGTGGAGGAGGGTGGATTCGGACCACCGAAGTCAGTGACAACAGATTTACAGTCTGCCCCCTTTGGCCGCTCGGGAACTCCTCCGTATTCAAATAATGTGGAGCCGGCAATAGGACTCGAACCTACGACCTGCTGATTACAAATCAGCTGCTCTACCAACTGAGCTACGCCGGCAGGCATTGACCCCGAACAATAGATATGATACCACAAACTCGTCCGTTTGTCAAGAGTTTTTTTAAAAAATTTACGGCAGCGCCGCGCGGGGAGCCCGAGGGGGACTCAGCCCTGCGCGGCATTGCCGCGGCGGGCGGAACATCTACCGTTCTATCGCCATTATCTCATAGTTGATAACGCCGTCGGGCACCTCCACGGGCACTATATCCCCGACCTTTTTGCCCAGAAGAGCCTTGCCTACGGGACACTCGTCGGATATCTTGCCCTCCTCGGGGTTGGACTCGGTGGAGCCCACGATGGCGTATATATCTTCCTCGCCGCTTTCGGCGTCCTTTATCCTGACGGTGGAGCCCACGGTCACGGCGCTGGTGTCGGTGGTGTTGTCGTCGATTATCTTCACGTTGACCAGCATGGCCTCTATTTCGGATATCCGCTGTTCAATGGCGGCCTGCTCCTCCTTGGCCTCGTCGTACTCGCTGTTCTCCGACAAATCACCGAAGGAACGCGCGCGCTTGATGGCCTCCTTGTTTTCCTGACGGCGGACGGTCTTAAGGTTTTCCAGCTCGTCCTGAAGGCGCTTCAGGCCGTCGTTTGTAAGTAATACCTGTTTTGCAGCCATGAAAAAAACTCCTCTCAAATTCTACATTAGTATTATTTTACATCAAATTTGTCCCGATGTCAAGATATAAAATTTTATCTCCGTGATCTTTTGAGATTTTTCCGCGCCGCGGCAGCGGCAGGCCGGCGAAGGCGTAAAGCTCCGCCGTGGGCGAAAGGCCGAGCTCATCCTCCAAAAAGTCCAGCGGCCCGCCGTAAAATTTGAGTCTGTCTATGCGGCGCAGGTCCACGCTCATCACTCCCGGCGGCGTCCGGCCGTCCTCTGTCACGCAGAGGGCGGTGGCCCCTATCCTGCTGGCCGGCGTGGACAGGCGGCGGAGGATAATGCCCCTGTCAAAGTAAAGCCGGTCAAAGACCTCCTGCTTTCCTGTCTCGCGGGTTATCACCGAAAAAAGCTTTGCGCAGTCGGAGCAAAGTCCGATTATCTCGGCGGCCCGCTCCGGCGCCATGGAGAGATACAGCTCCCCCACCGGCAAAGACGCAAGGCCCCTCAAAATATGGGGCAGCCGGCCGAGGGCCTCGGTCCCCTCCGGCACGTAGGCGGAGGCCCGTTCTCCGGCGGCCCCGTGGAGCGACGGTGCGAGGGCCGCCCTTGTCACTCCCTTTTTTTGCAGCCTTTTCAGGGAACGCAGATTTTTGAGGTAATATATCTCCGCGTCTCCCCTGCTCTCCTGCCTCGGCGCCGGGGAAAAAACGCCGCCCGGCTTCCGGGCGGCAAGAACTGTCAACATTCGCATCACCGAACTAAGTATATGCGCGGCTCGGCGGATTATGCGTTCTATTTTAAATTATTCAGGCTTTCGAGCACCTTGGCGTACATTTCTCTGTACTTTTCGCCCTTGGCCTTTTCCTCGTCTATCTTTTTCTGCGGGGCCTTGGACACGAAGCCGGGATTGCCCAGCATTTTCTCGACGCGGGCTATCTCGCCCTCGAGACGGGCCTTTTCGCTCTCGAGGCGCAGGCGCTCCTTCTCCACGTCGATGAGGTCCTCAAGGGGAATGAATATCCTGGCGCCCTCGACCACGACGCTTACGGCCCCGTCCGGAACGCCGCTCTCATCCGACTGGATAGACACGTCCCTCGCCCCGGCCAGCTTTTCGAAAAAGCTCACGCCCTTGCCGAAAAGCTCGGGCTTGTCAGTGACGATGAACATTCCGGCCCTGCGGGAGGGGGGGACGTTCATGCCGGTGCGGACGTTGCGGACGCTGCGTATGGCCTCGCAGATGACCTCCATGGTCCGCTCGTCCTCGGGGAAGGACAGCGCCGGGTCGTATTTGGGCCAGGCGGCGGTGACGATGGTCTCGTCCTCCACGGGGAGAGAGCAGTAAATTTCCTCGGTGATAAAGGGCATAAAGGGGTGGAGCAGCTTCATCACGTCGGCCAGCACCCACACCAGTGTCCGCTGGGCGTCCAGCTTGCTCTCCTCGTCCGCGCCGTAAAGCCGGGGCTTCACAAGCTCGATATACCAGTCGCACACCTCGTCCCATACGAAATCATAAATATTGCTCAGGGCCACGCCCAGCTCGAAGCTGTCGAGGTTGTCGGTGACGTTCCTTATCACCGTGTTCAGGCGGGAGAGTATCCACTTGTCCTCGGTTTTGGGGGCGTGGGGCAGCTCGCGCCGGTCAATTTCAAGGTTCATCAGCACGAAGCGGGCGGCGTTCCATATCTTATTGGCAAAGTTGCGGCTGGCCTCCACCCGCTCCATGTAAAAGCGCATATCGTTGCCGGGGGCGTTGCCGGTGGCAAGGGTGAAGCGCAGGGCGTCGGCGCCGTATTTGTCGATTATCTCGAGGGGGTCGATTCCGTTGCCCAGGGATTTGCTCATCTTGCGGCCCTGACTGTCGCGGACAAGGCCGTGGATGAACACGGTTTTAAAGGGAACGCTGTGCATATGCTCACAGCTGCTGAATATCATTCTGGCGACCCAGAAGAAAATGATGTCGTAGCCGGTGACGAGGGTGCTGGTGGGGAAGAAATACTTAAGCTCCTCCGTCTCCTCAGGGAAGCCCAACGTCGAGAAGGGCCACAGCGCCGAGGAGAACCACGTGTCGAGCACGTCCTCCTCCTGACGGACATGGCCGCCGCACTTGGGACAGGCGGTTATGTCCTCCTTGGAGACCGTCATTTCGCCGCAGTCGTCGCAGTAGAAGGCCGGAATACGGTGGCCCCACCAGAGCTGGCGGCTGATGCACCAGTCGTGCACGTTTTCCATCCAGTTGAGGTAGGTCTTGGTGAAGCGTTCGGGCACGAACCTTACCTCGCCGTCCTTCACCACCCTGATGGCCTCCTTGGCCAGGGGCGCCATGCTGACGAACCACTGGTCGCTGGTCAAGGGCTCGACGGTGGTGCCGCAGCGGTAGCAGTGGCCCACGTTGTGGCTGTGGTTCTCCACCTTTACCAGCGCGCCGCACTCCTCAAGGTCGGCCACTATCCGCTTTCTGGCCTCGTAGCGGTCAAGGCCCTCGTATTTTCCGCCGTTTTTATTGATGGTGGCGTCGTCGTTCATAACATTGATGACCGGCAGGCCGTGGCGCTTGCCAACCTCGAAGTCGTTGGGGTCGTGGGCGGGGGTTATCTTTACCGCGCCGGTGCCGAAGTCCTTTTCCACGTACTCGTCGGCCACGATGGGTATCTCGCGGCCCACAAGGGGAAGGATGCAGGTTTTGCCCACAACGTCCTTATACCGCTCGTCGTCGGGGTGGACGGCGATGGCCGTGTCGCCCAGCATTGTCTCGGGACGGGTGGTGGCCACGGTGATGTAGCCGTCGGTGCCGGTTATTTGGTAGCGCACATGCCAGAAATGGCCGGGCTGGTCGCTGTACTCCACCTCCGCGTCGGAGAGGGCGGTGGTACAGCTGGGGCACCAGTTGATTATCTTGTTGCCCCGATATATAAGGCCCTTGTTGTAAAGGTTGACAAAAACCTCCCTTACGGCCTTGGAGCAGCCCTCGTCCATGGTGAACCTTTCCCTGTCCCAGTCGCAGGAGCTGCCGATTTTTTTGAGCTGGTTTATTATGCGGCTGCCGAACTTATTTTTCCAGTCCCACACCCGCTCCAAAAACTTTTCGCGGCCCAAATCGTAGCGGGTCAGGCCCTCCTCCTTGCGGAGCGCCTCCTCCACCTTAATCTGGGTGGCGATGCCGGCGTGGTCGGTGCCGGGTATCCAAAGGGCGTTGTAGCCCTGCATCCGCTTGAAGCGGATGAGAATGTCCTGGAGAGTTTCGTCCAGGGCGTGGCCCATATGGAGCTGGCCCGTAACATTGGGCGGCGGGATAACTATGGTGTAGGGCTCCTTTTCGGGGTCCGGCTCGGCGTGGAAGCAGCCGCTCTCCACCCACTTGGAATAGAGACGGTCCTCTATTTCAGCGGGATTATAGGTTTTTTCAAGGTTTTTCATTGGAGTCATCCTCTCGATATATTGTTATGACAGATATACTGTAATTATAAATCCGACAGCGACTATGGCCAGTCCCGCCAGCTTCACGGGCAGGACGCTTTCGTCATTTGCCGGACTGCCTTTGATTTTGGATATTATGGGTCTCGCGCCAAAGCAGACCGTACCGCCTAAGACCATAATGCACAGCCCCAGTATGGAAAAAAAGTTGATATTCGGACCGGTGAATATACGGCTTAATATGGCGACCATCCCCTTTCACAAGCTCATAATCATTGAGCGAGAATATTGCTTATATTTGACCTCAGCTCCGGCAAATCCTCCACTATGGTATCCCAAGCCGAGCGCAAATCAAGATTGAAATACTGGTGAGCAAATATGTCCCTTATACCGCACCACTCTCTCCACGGTATTTCCGGATGTCCTTCCCTTGCCTCGGGAGAAAGAGCTTTGCACAGTTCGCCTATTTGCAACACGCACATACAGCAGGCATTTTGAAACACCGAAGAAGCGGCAAAGGTATCGTAGTCCTTTCCGAACATGGCCTCCGCTTCCTCCACCTGACGGCAGTAGTCCAGTATTTTCTTAAATATAACGACATCCTTACTCTTCATAAAGCAAAACTTCCGTTCCTGATATTTCTTTGCGGAAATCCGACGCTATACCGGCGGTGGTGATAAGGTCCACCGGCAGCTTCAACACGTCCTGACAGCGTTGACGCATACCCGACAGCTTCAAAAGAGACATCGGGCCGCCCTTTTCTATAAGCAGATCCACATCGCTGTCCGCGCGGGCCCGGCCGGTGGCCTGCGACCCGAAAAGATACACACGCTTAACCCCGTATTCACGGGCGATGGGCGCAACGAGTTCGCGTATTTGAGCTATGCTTGCCATACTGGAGCCTCCCTTTATTTTGCTATCAACAAATTATATCATACAACGCTGGATTTTGCAAGGGTAAAATCGGAAAAAATTTATAGTTTTCACATATATTTGCCTTGCAAATATGTATAAAATGGTGTATAATGTTTTTATGGTATAAACTCTGAAAAAAGGAGACGAAAAAATGAAAAAAACACTCTGTCTTATACTTGTCATAACAATGGCGGCGGGGCTGCTGCCCATGGCGGCCATGGCCGCCTCGCCCATTAAAGTCGTTATAGACGGCAGAGAGCTGAGCCCGCTGGGTTCCTTCGACGGCTGGGGCACCTCCCTGTGCTGGTGGGCGGAGACGCTGGGCGACCTGCCCGAGGCCGAAAGGCTGGAGCTTTCCAGTGCCATATTCGACCCCGTCGAGGGGCTGGGCCTTAACATAGTCCGCTACAACATAGGCGCGGGCGACGCTCCCGGCCACACTCACCAGACAGGCAACCCCAACGACCTGCGTGGACTGCCTGTCTGGGTGGACGAAAACGGCAATTTTGACCCCGACGCCGACCCCAAGCAGATAGCCTTTCTTAAGGACGCCGTGGATATGGGCGCGGATATAGTGGAGGTCTTTGCCAACTCTCCCCCCTACTATCTCACCGTCAGCGGCTGCTCCAGCGGAGGCCGAGACAGCAACGTGAACAACATAGAGCCTGAAAACTTCGGCAAATTTGCCGAATACCTGGCCACGGTTACGGCCTACATACAGAACGGCCTCGGCATACACGTGGACAGCGTGGAGCCCTTTAACGAGGCGGTCACCAACTTCTGGGGCTATGAGGGCACACAGGAGGGCTGCCACATCGACGCCGAGGACCACAGCGCCCTGATAATGGCGGTACACAACGCCCTCCGCTCAAAGGGGCTGACGGACACCTATGTCGCGGCGGCGGACGAGAACAATTCCGACAACATGGCGGGCTATCTGGATAAATACACCGCCGAGGCCCTCGCGGTAATGCCCCGGCTCAACGTCCACTCCTACGGCGGCAGCGGCTGGAACATCAAAAACAAGGCCGTCGAGCTGGGCAAAAAGCTCTATCAGACCGAGGACGACTGGGCGGCCAGCATCGGTCACGACGCCGGCGCCATGGGCCCGGCCATGTGGCTGAGCCAAAAGATAACCGACGACATGAAGAGCATGGGCCCCAACGCCTGGATATACTGGCAGATAACCGGCACCGGCGCGGACAACGACAGCGGCTATTGGAACGCCTGCTCCTACGACCGTGAAAATCACGAGCTCAAGCTCTTCAAAAAATACTACGCTTTCGCCCATTTCACCAAATTCATACGGCCCGGCGACACCTTTATAACCACCGACAAAAACAACGTCATCGCCGCCCGTGACCTTGACACCGGCAAAACGGTCATCGTCATCACCAACTCCGGCCTGAGGGACGAGACCTACGACTTTGACCTGTCCGCCCTTGAAAATCTCGGCACAAGGCTGACCGTCTACCGCACCGACGAGGAGCGGGACCTCCAGCCCATAACCGGCAGCGCCGCCCTCAACGGCAAGGTGCTGCGCGCCGACGTGCCCGTGAACACCATCACCACCTATGTTATCGAAAACGAGGCCCCCGCCGCCGTCGGCAGCAAGGGTCTTACGCTGGACGCCCAGTACACGAGCTGCGCCGTGGGCGGGAGCGTTAGGTTCACGGCCAACGTGCCGGGCGGCGAGAGCGTTACCTTCTCGGCCGACGGCGGCAGCGTGGACCAAAGCGGCCTTTTCACCGCCGCTCAGCCCGGCGTGTACACCGTCACCGCCGCCATAAACGGCACTGACCTTTCCGCCTCGAAAACCGTGAACGTGTTCCGCCCCGGCGACACCGTGCGCATCGTCAGCGCCTACAGCGGGCTGGCCATTCAGGAGAAGGACGGCGGCTATGTCCAGTCGGGGGACAACGACAGCGCCTACCAGTACTGGACGGTAGGCGAAAGCGGCGGCGTCTACACCTTCACAAACCTCCGCAGCGGCAATCTGCTCTCCGACGGAGGCAGCGGAGAGTGGCGGCTCGTTCCCCAGGATAACGGGGGCTACGCCCTGGTGAACGCCGCCAGCGGCAAGGCCATGGACGTGTACGGCAACTCCCGCGACGAGGGCACCACCGTTGGCACCTATGACCTGAGCGGCGACCCGAACCAGTGCTGGAACCTTAACTCCGGCAGCCGCGCGCCCACGGTTGACACCTTGGCCGACAGCACCGTTGTCCGCCGCCTCGTGCCCACCTCCATCGACGGCACCGCCTCCTACGGCGGCAGCGAGGAGGTCAGCTTTGAAAAAGCCTTCGACGGCGACACCTCCACCCACCATGACGCCTGGGACGGCAGCAATTCCTATCTGGTGGCAAATCTGCCCCAGAGCAGGCCCGTGACCCTTATACGCTTCTTCCCCCGGGAGGGCTTCGACTGGCGTATGTACGGCGGAAAGTTCTACGGCGTGAAGGACGGGGCGGAGACCCTGCTCTACACCGTGCCCGGCAAGCTGAAAAAGGACTGGAACGAGGTCTATATCCAAAACGACGTAATTTATGACAGCATAATCTACCGCACCCCCGAATGGGGCCTGTGCAACGTGGCCGAGCTGGAATACTACAACGTGCCCTTCACTGCGGACATGAAGTACGAGAACGGCGGCGTGAACATCGGCATAACGAGCTACACCGGCGAGTCCGAGCTTCGGCTTTACGTCATGTACAAAAAGAACGGCCGTCTGGCCGCAATAGACGTGGACGTAATTAAGGCCGGCCAATTCCAGAGCCTCGACCATTTCAAGCCGCTCTCCGGAGACTATGGAAGCGCCGACATCTACCTGATGGACGGCAGGGAGATTGTCACCAGCGGATACGTTCATTTTTAGGGGGCCGGGAAAAAATCACGCAGACCGTCAGCGTCGGGGCAAATAATATAACGCTTTTTCCTACTTTTTCAAATTTTTTCGGCGGCTTGAGGGCAAGCCGCCCTACGCTACCGTAACAAAGTGGTGTAGGGCGATTGCAAGGGGTCGGCCGGAAAAATCGCGTAGAACGGTCGAAAATCAGCTCTCGCAGGCGGCGGGCGAAGCCCGACGCCGAGAAAGCCCTCCCGACGGCGTACACAGGTACGCCGAGGGTGATTTTCGGCCGTAGTCCAAGGGATAATATTAAAGAAAATCCGCTCGCAAGGAGCGGATTTTCTACACAAATAAGTTGAAAGTTACAGTTATGAGCTAATTTTACGATATTCACTATTACACTATAAAAACATATATCCCTTGGACGATCTACGTGATTTTAACGCCGACCCCCCTATTCCGTTTCGTTGGCAAAATATAACCGCTTGTACATTCCGCCCTTGGCGATGAGCTCCTTATGGGTGCCGGTCTCGCATACGGCGCCCTTGTCGATAACGGCTATCTTGTCGGCGTTGCGTATGGTGGACAGGCGGTGGGCGATTATTATCGTCGTGCGGTTTTGAATGACCTTGTCTATGGCCTCGTGGATGAGGCGCTCGGTGGAGTTGTCCACCGCGGCGGTGGCCTCGTCAAGAATTAGGATGGGCTTGTTGCGCAGTATGGCGCGGGCGATGGCGATGCGCTGCTTCTGTCCGCCGCTGAGCTTGACGCCCCTCTCGCCCACTATTGTGTCGTAGCCCTGCTCCATCTCCATGATGAAGTCGTGGGCGTTGGCCACCCTCGCGGCGGCCTCTATCTCCTCGTCGGTGGGGTTGTCGGCGCCGTAGGCGATATTATCGCGGGCGGTGCCGTGGAACAGGAACACGTCCTGAAGCACCATGGAAATATTGTCGTGGAGGGACTTAAGGCTGAGGTCCCTGAGGTCAACGCCGTCGAGGGTAACCCGACCCGCCGAGGGGTCGTAAAACCGGGCCACAAGGCTGGCGATAGTGGTCTTGCCCACGCCGGTGGGACCCACGAGGGCCACGGTCTCGCCGCTCCTTATGTCGAGGTTGAAGTCCCGCAGCACCGGAGAGCCGTCGATGTACTCAAAGTCCACGTTTTCAAAACGTATGTCGCCCTTGGCCTCCGTCAGCTCGACGGGGTTTTCCGCCTCGGGGACGTCGGTTTTTTCCTCCAAAAGCTCAAAGATTCGCTCGCCGGCGGCGAGGGAATCCTGCAGGTCCTCGTTGAGGCGGGCAAGGTTGTTGATGGGAGTGTAAAGCGAGCTGAGATAAAGTATAAAGGCCACTATCTCGCCCGCGTCCACGCCCTTTGTGGCAAGGACGCCGCCGATGGCGATGACCAGCACCGTGCCCACCTGATTTAAAAAGGCGATAAAGGGGTGGATAAAGGCGCTGCGGGTCAGGGCCATGATGTTGTATTTAGTGAAATTCCGGCTGGCCTCGGCAAAGTGCTCCAGTTCCCTCTCCTGCCGGTTAAAGACCTGTATTTCCTTCACGCCGGAAATGTTGTCCTGGAGAACGCCGGACAGCTCGGCCAGGTACTGGTGGCGCTGCTTGAACAGGGGCCGCACCTTCACCGCGTAGACCCACACGCCCACGCCCACAAGGGGAATGACCGCCACGCTGACGGCGGCGAGGGTGACGTTCATCATGAAAAGCATCACCGAAACGCCGATAAACATCACCACTCCGGCCAGGGCGTCGGCGCTGGCGTGAGCGATGAAAAGCTCCATTTTATCGGTGTCGCTGATGACGCGGCTCATGAGCTGGCCGGTCTGCTTGTCGTTGAAAAAGCGCATGGACAGGCGCTGTATGTGGTCGTAGAGCTTGAGCCGAAGGTCGTGTACAAAGCTCCACGCCGCCTTGTGGGAGGCGAAGGTCCTGAGGAACGAGGTTAGCCACTGGAGCGCCGACACGCCCAGGAACGCAACCGCCATGCGCGCCGCCTTCCGCGGCAGAAGAGGGTCTTGGGCGCTGATAAGCCCTATCAGCCGCCGCACCACCTGGGGCAGGTAAAGCCCCAGCAGGCTGTTGCCGATGATGGCAATCACGGTGATTATCAGCAGCCACCAGTATTTTTTGGCTTCCTTAAGTATCTTTACAGCGGTTTTCACGGTATCTCTCCTTCGTCATACTGTCAGCTGAAGTATGATTTATATTCGATGCGGTGCTTGCTTTTGGGGAAAAGCTCCCTGTGCAGGGCTACAAAATAGTCGTCGGTCATGCTGGCGATATAGTCCGCCACTATCTGGTTGGGCTCCTCGGTCCGATAGTCGAAATCCTGATAATACTTTACGTTTTCTTCTATATGACGGATATGGTGGCGGTAGACGATGGTGTCCTCACCGCCGCTTTTCACGTCCCTGAGCAGTCTTTCATACAGCTCGGCGAACATGGGACGGATGGTGCCCTCGTACATTTTGTTCACGTCCTTGTTGAAATAGATGACCTCGCCGTTCTCCCGCTTGGCGGTGCGCAGGTCCTCGTATGCCTCGGCCCCCAGGCGGATATAGTCGTGCCCGTAGCTGTTTTCCACTATGTCCACCACAAGGTTGTTTATCATCGGGGCGTTTTTGGTGCCGATTATCTGCGCGGAAAACGGATAATTTTCATCTATTATCTTGGCGGTGACCGCGTCCTGACGGTCCTTGCCCACGTAGGCTATCATGTCGCTTATCCGGACGACGCAGCCCTCGAGGGTCGAGGGCACAAGGCTCTTTATGGCCGCGTCGCCGCCGGTGTAGCAGCTTTCGACGTTCCTGTCATATTCCTCAAAGCCCGAGAGGGGACGGGGGCGGTACTCCTTCATCTCAAACTCCCCGTTGTGGCAGAGAATTCCGTCGAGGGTCTGGAGGCTGACGTTGCGGCGGTAGAGCACGTCCAGCACCCGCGTGCTGTGGACGTTGTGATTGAAGTAACGGCCGGTGTTGGCGTAAAGAAGCTCGCTGAGGTACTTTTCCCCCGCGTGGCCGAAGGGAGTGTGGCCCAGGTCGTGGCCCAGGGCCATGGCCTCGATAAGGTCGAGGTTCAGCCCCAGCAGCCGCCCGATGTTGCGGGCGATGCGGGACACAAGCTGGACATGGAGGCCCCGGCGGGTGATGTCGTCGTTGAGGTAAAAGGAAAAGACCTGGGTCTTGTCGTTGTAGCGGTTGTAGGTGGGGAGGTGCAGTATCTTTTCGATATCGCGGATAAAGGCCGGTCTGAGGAGATTGGTCTTATCCCGGCTCATGTCGCGGCGCACCGCGTCCTCGTCCCGAAAGCGCAGGGGATTGACGGCGCCGTTTTTCCTGTCCTCAAGTATGCGGCTTTCTAACTGGGGAGACAGCTTTTTATATTTTATATCCATGGCTCAACCACCTTTGACAAAATTAATTAAAAACGGCTCCGGAGGGGGGAATTTCTTCGCGGTCAAGGGCGTAAAATTGAGAAAATTCGCTCGTAAGGGCGAATTTTCTACACTAATTCATTTTTATTTTCACCGGCCGGCCGCGCAATCCGCCGGCCAAAACGGGCTTTTTACGCTTTGCCCACGCTGCCGAAAAGCTCCATCTTTTCCTTGACGGTGGCCTTGATTGCCTCCGCGCCGGGAGCCAGCAGCTTTCTGGGGTCGAAGCCCTTGCCCTGAAGGTCCTTGCCGGCCTCGATATACTCGCGGGTGGCGGCGGCAAAAGCCAGCTGGCACTCGGTGTTTACGTTTATCTTGGCCACGCCAAGGTCGATGGCCTTCTTTATCATATCCTCGGGGATACCGGTGCCGCCGTGGAGTACCAGGGGCATATTGCCGGTCTTGGCCTTGATTGCCTCGAGAGCGTCGAAGCGGAGGCCGGGCCAGTTTTCGGGATATTTGCCGTGTATGTTGCCGATGCCGGCGGCCAGCATGGTCACGCCAAGGTCGGCTATCCTCTTGCACTCTTCGGGGTCGGCAACCTCGCCGCCGCCGATAACGCCGTCCTCTTCGCCGCCGATGCTGCCCACCTCGGCCTCGAGGGAAAGTCCCTTCTGGGCGCATATCTTAACAAGCTCGGTGGTTTTGGCGACGTTTTCCTCGATGGGATAGTGAGAACCGTCGAACATAACGGAGGAGAAGCCCGCCTCGATGCACTTGAGGGCGCCCTCGTAGCTGCCGTGGTCAAGATGCAGAGCGACGGGAACCGTTATCTTAAGCTCCTCGAGCATACCGTTTACCATGCCGACAACGGTCCTGTAGCCGGTCATGTACTTGCCCGCGCCCTCGCTCACGCCCAGTATAACGGGCGACCTGAGCTCCTCGGCGGTGAGCAGGATAGACTTTGTCCATTCAAGGTTGTTGATGTTGAACTGACCCACGGCGTAATGGCCGTCACGGGCCTTTTCAAGCATTTCTTTAGCGGAAACCAACATTTCGATTACCTCCTGAATTAGTAATGTATAAAGAAAAATTTAAAAGCATTTTCTTTCACTATGTATTATGACATATTTTGCCCTTTTTGTCAATAGTATAAAACGCCTATATTTTCACGTCTCAGTCCCGGGCCTTATTATACATATTGAGGCTGTGCAGCGCCACGGAGCCCAAGCCGTTGAACAGGGACACCACCGCCACAAAGAGGAGCATCCTGCCGGCGCCGCCGATATCCGCCGCCGCCAGAACCGCGTAGCCCATATCGGCTATGCTGTGCTCGAAGCCGGAGATGATGAAGGTGGGTATGCAGAGGAAGATGCCCACAATTTTGCCCACGGCGCTGGGATTTGAGGCATAGTTTTCAACGGCCAGATACATGAGGAAGCCGCAGAACAGGGCGGACACCGCTATCGACAGCCAGCCGTTTTCGAGCTTCGCGTCCATAAGCTTCGCCGACGCCTCGGCAAGCTGAGGCTTGGCCAGGCGTATAAGGCCCGCACCAACCACGCAGCCCGCCAGATTGCCCAGCCATATGACAAGGCAGTTGGGGTCGTTGCGCTTTTGTATCACATAGCCTATCTTGCCGGTGAACAAATTCATGCCGAAGGCGCAGATGAAAAACAGGGCGATTGAGAACAGGAAAGCCCCGACTATCTTGTTTGGACAGGCCAGATAAACCGTAACGCCAAGGACTATCATAAGTCCGGAGGCCACGGCTTTGGTAAAGGTCCGCATATTTATCCTCCCTTTCCGGCGTATGGACGGGGCGCTTACTCTATCCCCGCGGCATCGACGACGGCGGTCATTATCTCGTCCAGCTTCGCCTTTGCCCGGGCGCGGTCGGCCTCGCTGTAGCCGAAGTAAAATTTTATCTTGGGCTCGGTGCCGCTGGGACGCACGGCCACCCAGCCGCTATTGTCCCCGCCGCCAAGCTCAAAATATATCATATTGTTGAGGGGCTGATTTGTGCGGCCCTCGGCGCCGTCGGCATACTTTATCACGCCGGTGCTGTAGTCGCGGACGGCCTTCACGCGCACGCCCGCGAGGCTGTCGGGGGTCTTGGTGCGGAGCCTTTCGATGATGGCGGTTATCTTTGCGCCGCCGTCAAGACCGGTAAAGTAGAAGTTGCGCACGCCCTCGCAGAAGGTGCCGTACTTTTTATACAGGGCCTCCATTGCGTCGTAAAGGGTCATGCCCTTTTCCTTATAATGGGCGGCCATTTCGGTGATGAGCATGGAGGCCACCACCGCGTCCTTGTCGCGGACATAGGTGCCGCTGAGATAGCCGTAGCTCTCCTCAAAGCCGAAAACGTAGTTTTTCTTGTTGCCGTCCTCTTCAAACTCCTTTATCTTTTCGCCGATGAACTTAAAGCCCGTCAGCACCTCCATCAGCTCGACGCCGTACTCGCGGGCCACGGGACGAAGCATCTCCGTGGTGACGACAGTCTTTATGAGCACGGGATTTTCGGGCATGAGGCCCTTTTCCCTCCGCATGGAAAGGATGTACTCACTGAGCAGCACGCCGGTCTGGTTGCCGGTGAGGGTAACGTAATTGCCCTCGTTGTCGCGCACGACTATGCCCACACGGTCAGAATCCGGGTCGGTGCCGATGATAAGGTCGGAGTTGTGAGCCTTGGCCAGCCCCACGCCGATGGAGAAAACCTCGCGGTTTTCGGGGTTGGGGGTCTCCACCGTGGGGAAGTCGCCGTCAGGCTGCTCCTGCTCCTTGACCACAATGACGTTTTTCATGCCGCATTTGTCCAAAATACGGCGGACAAGCTTGTTCCCGCTGCCGTGAAGGGGAGTGTACACTATGCTGAAATCGTCGGCAACGCGGGGAATTACCTCCCTGTCGATGGCCTGCTCGTAAACCTTTTCGATATAGGGCGCGTCGATGTCCTCGCCTATGTAGGTGAGGAGGCCCTTGCGGACGGCCTCGTCCGGATCCATGAGCTTCACGCCCTCGAAGATGTCGATGCTCTTTATGGCCTCGGCCACGACGTTGGCGTCGTCGGGCGGCAGCTGGCCCCCGTCGGCCCCGTAGACCTTGTAGCCGTTGTATTCCTTGGAATTGTGGCTGGCGGTGATAACTATGCCCGAGATACAGCCCAGATGCCGCACGGCAAAGCTCAGCTCGGGCGTGGGCCGCAGCTCGTCGAAAAGGTAGGTCTTTATGCCGTTGGCGCAGAGCACCCGCGCGCTTTCCAGAGCGAACTCGGGGCTGAAGTTGCGGCTGTCATAGGCGATGGCCACGCCCTTATCCTGACCGCCGGCGTCGATTATCCACTTTGCCAGTCCCTGAGTGGCCTGGCGCACGGTATGGACGTTCATCCTGCCGCAGCCCGCGCCTATCTTGTCGCGGAGACCGGCGGTGCCGAAGGCGAGGGTCTTTTCAAACCTGGCGCGGATAGCCGCGTCGTCGTCCTCTATCAGCAGCAGTTCACGGCGAAGAGCCTTGTCGAGCTTTTCGCTGCTCAGCCAGTGATCGTATCTTTCTCTATAAGTCATAGCGATACCTCCAAATCAGTTGTTAAGAAATCTTCGCTTGGCCTTTGTGGCGCCGCGCATAATGGACTTAAGGGCCTCCCTGTCCTCGGCCATGACCGCGCCGCGTATGCGGCCCAGACTGCCGCACAGCTCGTCTATGAGCTTCGACAGGGCCTCCTTGTTAAGCACAAAAAGCTCGCTCCACAGCTCCTCGTTGAGTATGGCCACACGGGTGCAGTCCCGAAGGCTGCCGGCGCTGTACATGGCGCTTTTCTCAATATGCTCGTTGTCGCACAGGGCCACCGCCACCGCGTGCATGAGCTGGGAGGTGTAGGCTATCATCTCGTCGTGGTCCTCGGGGGAGGTGTTGATTATATTTGCCGCGCCGATGTGACGGGCGAATTCCTCCATTATCTCAATGCCGGGGCGTTTGGTCCGCTTGGTGGCGGCGATGATGAAATTACAGCGGCTGAACATATCCCCGAGGGAATTGGCATAGCCGCTGAGCTCGCGCCCGGCCATGGGGTGGCAGCCCACAAAATACAAATCCTCTCTCAGCCCCGCCTCCACGGGATATACCACGGGACATTTCACGCCGCAAACGTCGGCGATGACGGCGCCGCTTTTCATGTACTTCTGATTTTCAAGTATAAAGTCCACCGTGGCCTTGGCGTAAAGCGCCACTATTATAAGGTCGCTGGCGGCTATGATGTCCCGAACGTCCGCCGTCCGGTTGACGATAACGCCGTCCTCGGCGGCCTTGGCCACAACGGACAAATCGGTGTCGATGCCGTAAACCCGGCAGTCGTGGAAGCCCTTGGCGGCCTTGGCCATGCTTCCGCCGATAAGTCCAAGCCCCACAACGGTCACATTGTACATGATAAACACCCGCCTTTTGTACCGAGATTGTTAAAAAATTATCATACTTTACTCTATTTTACATTATACTATATTGAGGCCGTTTTGCATAGCCTAATCTTGCACAAACTTTAAGCGGCCTTCATATGTAGTTTGCGCAGTTTTTGCCAAATAAGGGCGAAAAGCAGGGCGACGGCGGCGCCCGCCAGCACGCCGGCGGTGTCGATGCACACGTCCCTCGGGTGGCAGGAGCGGCCCGGCACAAAGAGCTGGTGCAGCTCGTCGGTGACGGCGTAAAGACAGCCGAGGCCGACGGTCACGGGCAGGGCACGGCTTGTCCTGTACAGCCGTACAAGGTGCATGAGCCAGAAGCCCAAAAAGGCGTAAATCGAAAAGTGGGCGCATTTGCGCACAAAGAACATCACCGACTCCACAAGCTCCGTCCGGGCCTCCGCGCTCATTTTGCGGAAGGACGAAAACAGGCCGAAAATCAGCCGCACAAAGCGGCCGCTGGTTCCGTCGGAGGCCGTCGCGTCCTGAGCGGAAAACAGGAATATCATCACCGCCGAGGCCAGAACCATTATCCATAATATGACTTTAAGCGTTTTTCTGCCATTCATCACAGCTCTCCCCTTAAAAGAAGCCCCGTAAGGACCTCGGCCACGGCCCGGCCTCCCCTGCCGTTGGGGTGGGCGTCGTCGAGGGCGCTCATGTACTCCCTCTTGACAAGGCCGCCGGCGTCCTCCAAAATCGAGCCTATGTCAAAAATCTTCGGCCCGAGCTCGCCGCCCAGCACCGCGCGGTTGACCGTCCGCCGCTGCTCCTCCTGCCACGGCTCCATGTTGAAGGGCGGAACGGTACACTGTATTATGTCCACCGACGGGTTGTTTTCCCTGAGAATACGGTGGACGGCTCTGAGGCTTTCGATAACATTTTCACCACTGCGGCCGCCGCTTTTTATGTCGTTGACGCCGAAGCAGACGATTATTTTATCGGCGTTCTTCGCCAAGTTCATGAACAGGCCGTCCGCCGCCGCGTCGTAGGCCCTTGACCAGCCCATGCCGAGGTTGAGGACATTGACGGAGAGGGGCAGGGCCAGCGCCGTGCGCAGGGCCCAAGCCTCGTATTTGTCGGTGGCGGTGCGGGTGCCCTGAGTTATGCTGTCGCCGAAAAACGCCAGCGTTTCGGAAAAATCCCCCTCGTAGCCCACGAAGTTGGGGCGCATGACGTTGAGGGTGCGCAGGCCGCCGCGGTAGCCGGAGGAGGCGCTCTCGTCGGTGGAGGGCAGCTCGAGGTTCTCCTCCGCCCTTACGCGCAGCCGCACGCACAGCCATGAGCCCTCGGGGAGGGATATTTCGGCAAGGTCGGAGGCGAAGCCCCTTTCGACCCAGGCGGAGGTCTCGCCGCCGAAGGTCAGCGGCGTCTCGGCCTCCGGCCGGGGGCCGGGCTTGGGGCCGCGGCCAACCGAGGCGGAAAGCAGGGTGAACCTGCCGCCCTCCTTGTCCCGCGCCGAGCAGCCGGTGGAGTATATTTTATTGAAGAATTTTATCATCACCCTGAGCCTTCCCCTTTTTCTGGGCAGATACCAGCTCAGGAAGTCCGCCTCCTCCCCTTTTTTCATGGGAATGAAGTTGTTGTTCCCCGTGCCGGAAACTATGAGAGAAGGGAGAGTCAGTTCGGTTTCAAGCATTGTGATAACCTCCGTTGCGTTCGGGAGCGCCGGGACTTTTCGCTTTCAAAATATGGGAACCCTGAAGGTTCCCATATTTTCGTATATTGGTGCTCGGGACCGGAATCGAACCGGTACGGCTTTATGGGCCGGGGGATTTTAAGTCCCCTGCGTCTACCTATTCCGCCACTCGAGCGGCTCCAAAAATTATTATAATAAAAAACCCGCCGTTTGTCAAGACCCGCGCCGCAATTTTATTGGTATAATTTCCGGCGGGGACTAATATACTTAGACAGAAGGACAGAAGGAGGAAAAAATCGTGAGCAAAGTATTTTTGAATAAATCGGAGACAAAGGAGGCGGAGAACTGATGTCCTCTGCAAGCATCTACGGCGACATCGCCCGTCGCACCGGCGGCGACATCTACATAGGCGTGGTGGGGCCGGTCAGGACGGGCAAATCCACCTTTATCAAGAAATTCATGGACACCATTGTCATTCCCAACATAGGCGACCAATACCAGCGTTCGCGCACTCAAGACGAGCTGCCCCAAAGCGCCGCCGGCCGCACGATAATGACCACCGAGCCCAAGTTCATACCAAACGAGGCCATAAGCGTCGCCATAGACGAAAAAACGAGCTTCCGCGTCCGTCTCATCGACTGCGTCGGCTACATAGTGGACTCCGCAAAGGGCCATACCGACGAGGACGGCCCCCGCATGGTAAGCACGCCGTGGTTCGAGGAGGACATAGAGTTTGACAGGGCCGCGGAGATAGGCACCCGCAAGGTCATCTGCGAGCACAGCACCATCGGCATCGTAATGACCACCGACGGCAGCATCTGCGACATTCCGCGGGAGGACTATATCCCCGCCGAGGAAAGAGTCGTCGCCGAGCTTAAGGAAATCGACAAGCCCTTTATCATAGTCCTCAACTCCGCCTCCCCCGCCTCGGCCCAGGCGCAGAAGCTGCGCGCCGAGCTGGAGGAAAAGTATTCCACCCCCGTGGTGGCCGTAAGCTGCGTCGAGTTAAGCGGCGGCGACATCGAGGACATAATAAAGGCCGTGCTTTACGAGTTCCCCCTCTGCGAGCTGAGCCTCGACCTGCCCCGTTGGATAGACGCCCTGCCCATGGACCACTATCTGAAAAAGTCGGTGTTTTCCACCGTCAGGGAAAAGCTGCTGCCCCTTTACAAGCTCAGCCAGATACGTCCGGCGGCGGCCGCTTTGGGAGACAACGAGTACATAAAGGCCGCCTCGGTGGAGCGCATCAGCCCCGACAAGGGCAGCGCGGCCATAAGCCTGACGGTCAGGGACGGCCTGTTCTACAAGGTTATCAGCGAGACCACCGGAATCGAGCTGAAGGACGACGAGGCTCTTATCGCCTTTATCACCGAGATGGCGAAGGTCCGCAAGAAATACAGCAAGCTGGAGTACGCTCTCCACGAGGTGGAGCAGACGGGCTACGGCATAGTTTTCCCCTCCATAGAGGAGCTTACCCTCAAGGAGCCGGAAATAATGAAGCAGGGAGGCCGCTTCGGTGTGCGGCTCAGGGCCAGCGCCCCCAGCATCCACCTCATCAAGGCCCAGATAGAGACCGAGGTCAACCCCATAGTCGGCAGCGAAAAGCAGAGCGAGGACCTTGTGAACTACCTGATGTCCGAGTTCGAGAGCGACCCCATAAAGATATGGGAGAGCAACATCTTCGGCAAATCCCTTCACGAGCTGGTGAACGAGGGCCTCAACACCAAGCTCAGCAAAATGCCCATGGACGCCCGCGGCAAGCTTCGGGAGACCTTGGAGAAAATCATAAACGAGGGCTCCGGCGGGCTTATATGTATAATATTGTAAACACCGGACGACGTCGGAACAAGCGGTTTATCGCTTGTTCCGATTTTTTTGACCGGCCCCCGGACAGCAACCCCACGCCTTTTTGTTACGGTGGTGCGCCGTGTGTATTTTGTTTTATAAACGAAATTTGGGTTATTCTTGTTGTAGGGGCTCGCCTTGCGCGTCCGCGTTCACACGTTTACGGTAATAATTACGCAAATTTGTAAGTATATTTGCCAAAATAACACCCATAATTGTTACCGCAAACGAAATGTAGCGGACGTCCGGCGGCTTGAAGGCAAGCCGCCCTACGCAATAAGGAGTCGATTTCTTTGCCGGATTTTGTAGGGGAGCGCATTGCGCTCCCGCTTACACAGATTTACGGTGACAAATATACGGTTTTGTAGATATATTTGATTGTAATATCATTTATCATTGTCAACATAAACGTTTGATGGCGGGCGGTCGATGTGTGTAGTGTAGGGACATAGTTTACACTAACTATGTAGGGGTACCCGATTTATTCCACGGTGGTATTGACATGAGCCTCGAGCCGCATATGGTTTGATAGGGATAACCCGGGAGCAGGCTCCCTATGGCATAAAAGCCTACCATATGCGGCACTCATGTCAATACCCTTTCGCGGCATAAAACATTTTTCGTTAGGCCCACTTCGGCGCTTTTGTAAACTATGTCCATGAATTAGTGTAAACTAAGTGCATGAACAATTTGTAAACCATGTCAATATATACACGATGACCGCCCCTACAGCGCCAACTACATTTTTGTTTTTCGACACGCTCGTCGGAACAAGCGGTTTATCGCTTGTTCCGATTTCTTTAAAAAAAACGTCGGGGCAAAGACCGTCTTTGCCCCGACGTTCTATGATTTTTACGTTTCTTTTATTCAGCGCCTTATTCCGGCGCTTCCTCCTCGCTGAGCGTTTTGCCGTTGAACTTAAGGCCGTAATCCTTTTCGCCGTCGGTGAAGATTATCTTCTTGTCGGTCTCCTCCTTGAACTCCAGCGCCGTTTCGTGGAGCAGGCTCTGCTTGCCGTCCTTGGCGCTCACCATATAGAGGCCGATGTTCTCGTAATAGAGCCATGTGCCCTTGGCGTAGATTATCCTGCCCTTGCCGAACTTTTTTATCTTGCCGTTTTTCATGGAAATATACTTCGTGCCCTCGTCGGTGTTGAAATACACCTTATTGCCGAGGACGACGAGCTTTTCCTCGTTGGCGCCGATATTTTCCGCCATTACCTCGCCGTTCATGGTGACGGTCTGGTCCTTCAGCTCGAACACGTTGTCCCCCGCGGTGACCCGGGCGGTGGCGTTGTTCTCGATATTCTGCTCCTCGTCTATCTCCTGCCCGCAGGCGCAGAGCATCAGGACGGCCAGCAGCATGGGCAGCAACCTTTTCAGCTTACTCACCGCCGTTCCCTCCGCTCACGTCATAGTTTCCGTAGATGGCCTGCCGAAGGCCGTCCATCGCCCTTCCGAATTCCGTCCAGTCGCCGGACATACGGGCCTTTTCCGCCGCCTCGTAGGCCGCGGCTATGTCCCCTATCGCGCCGGAGGGGGTCTCCGTATCGGGCTGAGGCCGGGCGGGCTCCTCCGTTTCGGGCGGGGCGGCGCCGCCGGACTGTCCGAAGAGCTTGTCGAGGGCGTCCTCAAGAGTGGGCTCCATAACCACGTCCTCGCCGTAGGCCACAACGACCCGCTTTACCTCGGGCAGGGCGGCGTTGTTGCTGGTGGTCAGGTATATCGGCTCCACATAGAGCAGGCTGCTCTCGATGGGTATAACCAGCAGGTTGCCCTTTATGACATTGCTGCCGCCCTGGTCCCAAAGGGATATCTCCTTCGAAAACTCGTCGTTGGAGTCTATGCGGTTCTCGATGTGCAGCGTGCCGTAAACGGTCTTGTCCGTGGGGAACTTGTAGAGTATCATTTCACCGTTGCTCCTTGAGGCCAGCCAGCCCACAAGATTTTCCTTGTTGGCCGGAACAAAGGGCTGCATCAGCACAAGCTCCGCGTCCTCGTCGCCGAAGTTTTTAAGCTGCATGAAGTTGTAGTAGGGCATTATTTCGGTGGTCTCGTTGTTCATATATTTTTCCTTCGGGGCCGCCCACAGGTCGGAGTTGCCGTAGAAGTTGGCGGTGTCGGCCATATGGTAGCGGAGGAAAACATTGTATTGCAGGGTGAACAGAGCCTCGGGACAGCGTATATGCTCCGCAAGGTCCGCCGGGAACTCTCCGTCCTCGAAGGCGGAGGGGTAAATTTTTTCGTAGGTTCTTATCAGGGGGTCGGAGGGGTCGGTGATATACACCTTCACGTCGCCGGAATACGCGTCGATAACGGCCTTGGCGCTGTTGCGGATATAGCTTATGCCGTTGTAGACCTGACCGTAGGGCATCTTATCCGAGGTGGTGTACAAATCCAGCACCCACTTAAGCCCGCCCTTGCCGTCTATCAGTATATAGGGGTCGGTGTCCTGGGTCAGGAAGGGGACGGCCATCCTCACGCGGTCATAGATGTTGCGGTTTATGAGCAGGCGGCTGTCGCCGTTGATATAGCCGGAGATAAGCAGCTTGTAGTCCAGCTCTCTCAGGGCGAAAAGGAAGCGGTTGAGGCCGCTCATGACGATGCCGCTGTCACCGGCAAAGACCTTGCCCGTCTGTTCGTTGTCGGTCACATAGTCCAGCTCGTCGTAGCCGGTGTTCACTATCACATAGTTGTCCGTTTTTTCGCCGTAATATATCCGCGGCTGTGAAATTTCGGGATAACCCTCGGCGCTGGTGACGGGCATATTGTCAATGACAAAGATGGGCTGTCCGTCCTCGGTGACCTGATTTATACGGTTGGCCACTATGCCGTAGCCGTGGGTATAGCGCAGGTGGAGGTTGATATAGTTTTTCGAGGTTTCGGGCAGCTTGGCGGCGTCCAGCTCACGGGGGGTGATGTTTATGGCGGTCTTTTGGCCGTTTACCACATAGGGCACGATATCGGAGTCGGTAAAGGCGTAGTAGTCCCTTATGCTCTTTGAGGAATTGGCCACCGAAAGCGTGGACGGCAGGTCGGTTATGCGGATATTTTCAATTGTTTCGGCGTTATTCGCAATATCCTCCGCCGTCAAATCCTCGGTCACCTCGAAGGTCCTCTCCTCGACGTTGTGGAGATTGAAGCCCATCTTGGTGTACTTCATGTTGCTTTCGATATAGGGCTGCTCCATAGCCACCTCCTCGGGGGCGACGATGAAGTTGTTGGTGAAAAGGGTCACTATCCACAGCGCCACGAGCATCGCCGGGAACACGGCGGCGGTTATGACGACGGCCTTAAGCTTGCCCTTGAACAGCAGCGCCATGCCCACCACGAGCAGGACGCAGATGATAAAGGGGGCGGCGGTGTAGAAGGGCAGCCTTATTTTAACGTCGGTGTAGCCCGCACCGGTGACGCCGGCGGTCTCGGAATACACCAGTCCCTCGGCGGTAAAGCGGTAGGTCAGGGCCTTGACCGCGCCCATCAGGAACACCAGCACCGCGCAGTGGCCGAAAACGGCCCTGCTCCGGAAAAGAGCGACGGGCGACTCCTCCCTTTCGCCGGCGGCGTACATACCGAGGTAGGCCACGACCGTATATATCAGAAGCACCACCAGCAGCATGGCGAAAATATCCGCCATGGAAATATAGAAATCACGCTTGAGCATGAAATAGCTGATGTCCTTGCCGAAAAGGGGGTCGGTCTCCCCGTAGGGCACGGCGTTTTTCCAAAGCAGGAACTTCTCCCCCATGCCGGAGGAGCAGCCCAGCGCCACAAAAGCCGAGACAACGACGCCCAGGCCCAGCACATACTTGCGCTTGAGCAGCCAGTTCATTTCCCCCCTGGCCGAGGCGCGGCGGCGCAGAACGGCGCCGTTGGCGGCGAAAAGCGCCAGCGTCAGCCAAAACAGCGCCGCGCCGAACAGTATCTTGGCCCCAAGGCGCGTAAAGAACACCGGCACAAACTCGCCGCCCACCTCGCGGACCTCCATGTAGTCCATGTAAAGGACAAAGGCGGCCACAAGTCCCGCCGCGAGAGCGACTATCAGTATGATTTTCAGTATCCTCCTGAAAACGGCCTCGCCGTTAACGAGATTTTCCCACATTTGAGACCATCCTTTCTCAAAACACATTCGCGCAAAGATTACTCCTCGGGGAACAGGGCCGCCGCGAAATCGGCCGCGTCGAAGGGCTGCAAATCGTCGATGCCCTCGCCCACGCCCACGAATTTCACCGGCACGCCCAGCTTTTGGATTATCTGTATGACGATGCCGCCCTTGGCGGTGCCGTCCAGCTTGGTGAGCACTATGCCGGTGAGCTCGGCGGCCTTGTTAAATTCCTCGGCCTGATTTACGGCGTTCTGGCCGGTGGTGGCGTCAAGCACCAGCAATACTTCCTTCCTGGCGCCGGGCAGCTCCCGCTCGATGACGCGGTATATCTTTTTCAGCTCCTCCATAAGGTTCCTCTTGTTGTGGAGGCGGCCGGCGGTGTCGCAGATGAGCACGTCGGCCCCGCGCTTTTTCGCCGCGCCGCAGCCGTCGAAAATCACCGCCGCGGGGTCGGCCCCCTCGGTAAGGCGTATAAGCTGCACGCCGTTGCGCTCGGCCCATATCTCGAGCTGGTCCGCCGCCGCCGCGCGGAAGGTGTCCGCCGCGGCGAGGACGACCGTTTTGCCCTCGTTTTTCAGCCTGTTGGTAAGCTTGCCGATGGTGGTGGTCTTGCCCACGCCGTTTACGCCTATGACGAGGACAACCGTGGGCTTGGTGTCGAGCCGGAGCTCGCTGTCGCCGCCGGCGAGTATCTCGGTGATTATCGCCTTAAGCTCCTCCTTGGCGGCGGCCCCGTCCGTGATGCGCTTTTCCTTAACCCTCTCCCGCAGGGAGTCCACTATCTCCATGGAGGTCTGACCGCCGATATCGGCCAGTATCAGCGCCTCCTCAAGCTCGTCGTAAAGGTCGTCGTCAATTTTCGCGAAGGCCCTGAACACGCTGTCCACCTTGCCGGTGAAGGAGTCGCGGGTCTTGCTGAGGCCGTCCTTAAGGCGGCTGAAAAGTCCCTTTTTGGCGGGCTTTTCGACATACTCGGGCTCCGGCGCGGGCTCATGCGGGACTTCGGCCCCCTCCGGAGGCAGCTCCTCCGGGGCCGGCACCGGCTCGGCCTGCCCGGGGGCGTCCTCGAGGGCCTCTCCCGCCTCCCCGATTATCCCGTCGGGCTGAGGCGCGAATTCCTCGGCGGGAACCGGCCCGTCCTTTTTCTTTTTCAAAAAGTCAAACAATGCCATATCGTTTTCTCCCGTTATTCATAATCTTCCGACGCTATCTCGTCCAAATTCATCGCCAAAAGCCGGCTCACGCCCTTTTCCTGCATGGTGACGCCGTAGAGTATGTCGGCGGCCTCCATGGTGCCCCGGCGGTGAGTTATCAGCACGAACTGAGTGTTTTTGTCGTAATTTCGGATATAATCGGCGAAGCGGTACACGTTCTCGTCGTCAAGGGCCGCCTCGATCTCGTCCAGGACTATAAAGGGCGAGGGCGTCGCCTTGAGCAGGGCGAACAGCAGGGCGATGGCCGTCATTGCGTGTTCGCCGCCGGAAAACAGCGAGATGCTTTGCAGCTTCTTGCCCGGCGGCTGTACCTCTATCTCGATGCCGCTCTCCAGCACGTCGTCGGGGTCCGCCAGGCGGACGCCCGCGTGGCCGCCGCCGAAAAGCTCGGCGAATATCTCTCCGAAGCTCTTGTTTATCATTTCAAATTTTTCCCTGAATTGGCTTCTCATAACCGTCATCATTTCGGAAATGAGCTTTTCCAGATTTTTCTTGCCCTCCTCAAGGTCCGTCACCTGAGTGCTCATAAACTCGTAACGCTGCTTAACGTCCTTGTATTCCTCGATGGAATCCACGTTTATGTTGCCGAGGGCCTTTATTTTGCCCTTAAGCTCGCCGATGCGCTTGTTGGCGGCGGTTATCGAGCCTATGTCCTTTTTGTACGGCAGGGCGGTGTTGTAGGTGAGCTCGTAGTCGTCCCAAAGGCGGTTCGAGGCGTTTTCGTAGTCGCTCTCCAGGCGGGACTTTTTGGTTTCCAGACGGACGGTCTCCTCCTGAGCGGCGAACATACTGTCGCTCAGCTCCTTTATCTCGCCGCGTATCCCGTCCAGCTCCCGATTTGCGCCCGTCTTGTCCGCAAGGCCGCCGTTTATCCTGTCCTTAAGGCCGTTCACGGTCTCGGCCACGGTCTCGGCCACAAGGCGGTTGTTCTTAAGCTCGGTCTCAAGGTCGGCTATCCTTTTTTCATACTCCGCGGCGGAGGCGGTCAGCGCCCGGTAGTCCGAGGCGGAGCTGTCAAGGCGGGTCCTCAGCTCGTCGAGACGGCTTTGGGAAACCTCGATGTCCTTTTTCACGCCCACTATCTCAAGCCGCTTGTCGATAACGCTTTGGGAAGCCTTTTCCCGTTCGCTCACGGAAAGGTCCAGCGCCGCCTGACGGGAGGCCACCAGCCTTTCGGCCTCCTCCTCCAAGCCGCCGGAGCCGTGGATAATACCGCTCAGCTCCTCCTTTTCTTTGTCGGCGTTAAGGCTGCGCAGGGCCATGCCCTCCTTTTCCTCCTCAAGCTTGAGCACCCGCTCCTCGGTGACCCTCAAAAGGCTGCGCTTCATTTCGGCGGCGGCCCCAAGCTCGGACAGCCTCCTGTCCGCTTCGGTAAGGTCCTCCCTCAGCCCGTCAAGCTCCGTCCGCAGGGCGGCCAGCTCTTCGGTGAGCTTTTCAATTTCGTCGTCCAAACGGTCGGCGGTTGAGGCCAGCCCGTTACATTCCTTTTCCAGAGACTCGATTTCCTCGCCCCTGCGGAGGAGGGCCTGGCTTTTGTTGATGCTGCCGCCGGTAATGCTGCCGCCGGGCTGGAGCAGCTCGCCCTCCAAAGTGACTATCTTGAACCTATACTTGTTGTCCCTGGCGATTTTGGCGGCGTTGTCCATGTTGTCCGCCACCAGCGTCCGCCCCAGCAGGGACTCCACAACGCCCCTGAGCTCGGGGGCGCAGGAGACAAGGTCGGCGGCCACCGCCACCGCTCCCCTGGAGGAGAGTACGCGGGCCTCGTCCTCAAGCCGCCGCCCCTGCTGAGTGGTGAGCGGCAGAAAGGTCACCCGACCCATGCGGTTCTTTTTAAGATATTCTATGGCCTCCTTGGCGTCGGCCTCGTTCTTTACTACTATATTCTGCATTGCGCCGCCCAGCGCCACCTCGACGGCGGTTATGTAATCCTTTTCCGTCTTTATGAGCTTGCTGAGGACGCCTATCATGGCGCCGCGGTACTTGCCGCCGGCGTGGTCGCTCACCAGCTCGCGGACGCTGCGGGCGTAGCCCTCGAGACTGCGCTCCATGTCCTTTAGCATATTAAGCCTGGCGCGCTTCTCCCCCAGGGCGGAAACGGCGCTGTTGTGGCGGTCCTTGCGGTCCTGTATCTCACCGGCCAGCCTCGCGGCCCCGGCCGTGCCCTCTTCCAGACGGGCGGCGAGGGTCTCCCTTTCTCCGGCGGCGGCCTCCCTCTCCTTTTCGAGCTTTTCCGAGTCGGCGGAGTACCCGGCGGCCTCGCCCTTGGCGGCGGCTATCTCGCCGTCTATGGCGCCCCTGCGCTCCTCGTAGGTCTGCTTAAGGGTCTCTATACCCTCCATTCTGGTCTTGGCCTCGGCCTTTTTGCGCTCCAGCTCCGCTGCCTCGCCGCGGGCCTGTTCGAGGGCGTTGTTCCGTACCGCCATTTCGCCGGAGGCTTCCCGAAGGCGGCCCTCCAGCTCGTCCAGCTCGGCCTCGCGACGGACGAGAAGGTCCTCAAGCCGCGTCTTTTCCAGATTTTCGGCCTCGAGACCGGCCTTTATCCCCTCGTCCCGCTTTGTCCAGTTTTCCAGCTCCAAACGGGCGCGTATGAGATTTTCTCTCGTGTTGCCGATATTATTTTCAATGACGGTCCTTTCGCCGTCAACCGCGGCGGCCTCGGCCTCGGCGCGGGAAAGCTCCTCCCTCACCCCGTCGATTTCCGAATCCTTAAGGCGGATGCTCTCGTAAAGGGCCTCGCTGCGGGCGTTAGCCTCGCCGTGGCGGGCCTTTATGTCCTCGAGCTGCTCCTCGGCCAGCTTGAACTTTTCCTCCGCCTCGGCGGCCTGCGCGCGCTTTGTGTCGATTATTTCCAGCAGGGCGCTGACCTCGATGCCCTTAAGCTCCTCCCGAAGGTTCAAAAACTGTATCGCCTTTTCGCTTTGACGGCGGAGAGGCTCGACCCGGGTTTCAAGCTCGGCCAGCACGTCCCGCACCCGCACAAGGTTGTCCTCGGTGTGGGCCAGCTTGCGCTCGGCCTCCTGCTTTCGGTAGCGGTACTTGCTGATGCCGGCGGCCTCCTCAAAAACGCCCCTGCGCTCCTCGCTTTTCTGGGAAACTATTTCGGCTATTTTGCCCTGTCCCACTATGGAATAGCCGTCCCTGCCCATACCGGTGTCCATGAACAGCTCATGAATATCCCGAAGGCGGCACGGCGAACGGTTTATCATGTATTCACTTTCGCCGCTGCGGAATATGCGGCGCGTTATCTCCACCTCGGCATACTCGCTGGGGAGAAAGCCGGTGCCGTTGTCAAAGACCATGGACACCTCGGCATAGCCGAGGGGACGGCGCTTTTGGGTGCCGTTAAATATAACGTCCTCCATCTTTCCGCCGCGCAGGGTCTTGGCGCTCTGTTCGCCCAACACCCAGCGTATGGCGTCGGAGATATTGCTTTTGCCGCTGCCGTTAGGCCCCACGATGCCGGTTATGCCCTGGTGGACATCTATTACGGTTTTATCTGCAAAGGACTTAAAGCCCTGTAATTCTATCCGCTTAAGATACAAGCCGTATCACCTCTCCTTGCACTTTTATCAGTATAACACAGTTTGCCGTAAATTGCAAGATATGTATAAAAAATTATTGATTTTGACCGCAAAATGTGTTATAATTCTTATGATACTTTAATGATACTTTAAGGTTTTAAGGCGGTGAACGGCGTGAAGGCCACATACAAATCCTATGCCAAAATAAATCTTTCCCTTGACGTGCTGGGGCGGATGGAAAACGGTTATCATCAGGTAAAAATGGTGATGCAGACCGTTTCTCTTTACGATACGGTCACCGTGGAGGCCCTGCCGGACAAGGAAATAACCGTCGCGTCGAACCTGCCCTTTCTCCCAACGGGGCCGGAAAATCTGGCCTACAGAGCGGCGGAGCTGTTCTTCGCCGAAACGGGCGTGAGCGGCGGCGCGGCCATAAATCTTGAAAAGCACATTCCCGTGGGGGCGGGACTCGCCGGCGGCAGCGGCAACTGCGCCGTGGTGCTGCGGGCCCTGAACCGGCTTTACGGGGCCGGACTTTCCACCCGCAGGCTCTGTCTGATGGGCGAAAAGCTGGGGGCGGACGTGCCCTACTGCATCCTGGGCGGCACAAGGCTGGCCGAGGGCATAGGCGAACGGCTCTCCCCACTGCCGAGGCTGCCCTTCTGCCATATACTGCTGGTAAAGCCGGCCTTTTCCATCAGCACAAAAGCGGTATATGAAAAAATCGACAGCCGCACCGACTACCGCCGCCCCGATACCGAGCAGGTCATAAGGGGGCTGAAATGCCGCAGCATACCCGCCGTGGCCCAGGGCATGGGCAACGTGCTGGAGGAAGTGAGCCTCAGCGATTATCCCGTCCTTCGCGAGCTGAAGGACAAGCTGAGCGAATACGGCGCCGCCGCCGCCCAGATGAGCGGCAGCGGGCCCACCGTTTTCGGCATTTTTACGGACCGGCGCAAGGCCGAAAACGCCAAACGTCAGCTTTGGGGAAAATACAAAACGGTTTATCTTTGCAATCCGGTATAAAAATTTCAGTATAAGTCAATACTTCTTTCAGAGGTGTTGATTTATGAAAAAGGCTTTTACACTGATAGCGTCCGTCGTCTGCGCGGCAATGTGCGCGGTGACCTTCGCTTCCGAAACGAACGCCCGTCTCAGCCGCGACATCGTCCGGCTGCATATAATCGCCAACAGCGACAGCGAGGAGGACCAGGCCCTCAAGCTCAAGGTCAGGGACAGGCTGCTGTCCGCGGCGGCGGAGCTGGACTCGAAAAGCGACGTGGAGGCGATGCTTTCCGAATATGAGGCCATCGCCCGTGAGGAGATAGCCGCTCAGGGCCGCGATTACGACGTCAGGGCCGAGTACGGCAGGTTTTACTTCCCCACAAAGGACTACGGCGGCCTCACATATCCGGCTGGAGAATATGATGCCGTGCGCCTGGTCATCGGCGAGGGCAAGGGCCAAAACTGGTGGTGCGTGCTTTTCCCTCCCCTGTGCTATGTCAAGGGCAGCGTTGACAGCTCGGCGGCGAAGGAGGAGCTGAGGGCCAACCTGTCGCCGGAGGATTACGAGCTGATAAGCTCGGGCGGAAAAGGACGGACGCCGGTGAGGATAAAGTTCAAGCTGGTGGAATTTATCAACTCTTTAAAGGAGAAAATCAAATGAGAATGAGGACCCGAGGGCACCTCGAGGAGCGCCTCGAGAGCTGTCTGGACATGACCGTTACCGGGGAGGGGCCGCTAACCCTTCCCCATCCGCTGCACGTCGAGATAGGCTGCGGCAAGGGGGATTTCATTACCGAAACCGCCCGACGGCATCCGGAGCTGAATTACATAGCCGTCGAAAGAGTTTCCAACGTCATAGTGCTGGCAATGGAAAAGGCCAAGGCCGCGGAGCTGAAAAACCTGAGGTTCATAAGGGGCGACTTCGCGGCGGCGGCGGAACGCTTCCCCGACGGCAGCGTGGAGCGTATATACCTGAATTTCAGCGACCCCTGGCCCAAAAACGGCTACGCCAAGCGGCGGCTGACCCACGGCCGTTTTCTGGAGCTGTACAGGCGCATACTGAGCGACGGGGGCGAGATACATTTCAAGACCGACAACCGCGAGCTTTTCGAGTTTTCGCTGGCGACCTTTCCGGAAAACGGCTTTTCCGTCGGCGAGGTGACCTTCGACCTTCACGGCAGCGGCTTCGAGGGCAACATAATGACGGAGTACGAGCGCCGTTTCAGCGCCATGGGCGTGCCGATCTGCCGCCTTGTGGCGAAAAAGGACGGAGGGGACAAATCGGCGCGGGCCCATTGACAAGTCCATTTTCGGGTGCTATAATACCCCCGTAAAAAGGACAATGGCATTAAGTTAAGCTAACGAAAGAAAGAGTCGAGCACAAAAGAAGTGCCCGGCTCTTTTTATGTAAAAAAGTTAAAAAAATTTCAAAAAAGTACTTGACAAATCGGAAAATTTGTGCGGTTCCATTCGCTAACCCGTTAGCGAATGGAACCCTTGTAATTAGAGTCATCTCGACCAACTGATTACAAGGAGGATATTTCCGTGAACTATTCTGTCAAAAATGTAAAAGACATTCTCGCTGGCTGTATAACCGAATTGAGCATGAACGCACAACTTTTTCTAAAAAATCCTGCCAAGGATTTTTCCAGAAACCGTAAGCTTTCTTTTGTGCAAATGCTTGAATCCATTTTATGCATGGGTGGAGGTTCATTATCTAATGAATTGTTAGATTTTT
>CANPZO010000007.1 GCA_947589005.1 uncultured Clostridia bacterium
ACTTCCGATAACTTTCCTTATGGGAAATTAGCGGCAAAGCGTTATAACAGTGGTCGAGAAAATGTAATTGCGAGCGTTTTTCGGAGGCGCGGCGGCGCGCCGGACGGAGCTTGCCGGCGGCTTCTCCTCGGGAGCCATGGCCGGAGCCCCGCCAAACGAAGCACGCCCGCGAATACCCTATCGCGGCCATAAAATCAAAATATTTAAGGAGGAAATTTAAGATGAGAATCAAAAAAATTCTGTCATTGGCCGTGGCCCTCGCCATGGTAATGGCGGTAGTGCCCATGTTCGGGCTGACAGCGTCAGCGGAAGATGAAGCAACAACTTTTAAGGTTGAATTCAAGCTGAATATGGACAAAGGCTACAAGGACATTAAAATTACCGATACAAACGGTAAAATTATAACCGGCTTTTGTCTCGCTGTGTCAGATGACGGCTTTTTCCCGTTCATAAGAGAGGACGACAGCAACGCTGCACATAACGGCGGTAAAAGTATGGCCGGCACACCCGGCGCAGTAACAGGCTTCGAGGGTGCGGGGGTAGAAGCCGACAAGAAAGTAAAAATGTGGTATACCAAAGGGGAAACCAAGGTAACTATTGATATAACCAACGACACCGAAGGCAATTCGTATACAGTAGCATATTCCGTTGAAGGTGCCTTGGCTCCCAATACAAAAACTCCTCTGACTGGATATAAAGTTTTACGCACATATACAGAGGGAACAGCGGGTGCCATAGCCACGCCCGACAAGTGGGTAGCATACGGTGACCACGGCCCGGGGAATGATGACTTAACGCCCAAAACTATCTGCAACTACCTCACCGATATGACTATCACCAACGGCGATAGCGTGGCGGAGAGCAAGACCGTCACCGTAACATATGACGGAGATATGAGCAGTAAGAGCTTCACATACACGGCTCCCGTTGGCACGACGGTGGACATTCCCGCTTATGCCGTGCTTGACGGCACCGCCGAGAACGCTGTTATCAAGAGCTGGAAGTACACCTCGAGCACTGAGGAGATAAAAGAAGATAAGACTATTGATATTAAAATGGAGAAAATTGACGCCATGGCGTCATATGCTTTCAATGCCACAGATAAAGCGAAAACTGTTGTGGAGGGCTATGGCGATGCCGAACTTAAGAACGAGACATATCTCGATTTCAGCGACAATGGCTATGTAACCTACAATGGCAACGGAACAGACTTTAAAGGCACCGGCGTCGGATATGTAGACCTTCCAGCTTCAATTGTGCAGGCTCTTAACGGTAATTACACAATATCAATGTGGGTAAAACAGGATGGCGGAACAAGTAGTACCACCGCATTTTGGGATATGTGTCAAGATGATACAGGGAGTAACAATAATAATCGCATTTTTATGCAAAGAACATATGACGGTAAGCTTAACATACGTTACCGTCCTATAGACGCAGGCCCAAATACAAATATTAATGGTATTAATCAAACCGATGGGAAATGGGCGTTGATTACTGCCTCGTTTGACTTAACAGATACAAAACGGCTCACAACATACGTAAACGGAACCGCATACAAAAACGACCAAGAATGGACAACCAAAAATGCACCTTCCGTAGTATATGATTTAAATAAAGAAAAACAGGTATTCCACCTTGGCCGCAATCAGTGGGCGAGGGATAGTAGCGATAGTACAAAAACTGCGAATCCCTCCCTTAACGGCAGCATAGCCGACGTGCGCATTTACAACAGCGCCCTCACCGCGGAGGAAGTCGCCGCGCTTATGGGTGTAAAAAGAACAGCCACCATCAAGTATGTTAGCGGGGATACAGAGATAGCGCCCTCGACGACGGTGGAGACCTTCTCCGACAAGGTCGCTTTCGATATTCCCCAGCAGTTTACTTACAACGACACGATTTATGTTCCGGCAGAGAATAAAGAAAGTGACGAGAAGTCTTACGCCGAGGAGATAAAGGTTCAATACAAAAAGGCCGACGTTGCGGTTGCTGAAGGTTCAAAAGAAATCACCTTGACGTCCGAGACTATTATCGATGGCAATGTTCCCGCCGCTCAGACCGTGGAAATAACAACAGCCGAAGAAAGCATAAAGTATATCGGCAAGATCGACTGGGAGTCTGTTAAGGGAGAGCTTAAATACACCGACGGACAGCCCAAAACGGTTATCGCTCCCGTAAAGTCTGACAACGTTCAAGACGGAACCGTAAAGGCGAAAATCAATGTTACCGTTTTGCCCTGCACGGACGACAGCTTGGCAAAAGAACCCATTGAATCCAGTGCGACCGACACCGGACACGCTTTCAGTCCTGTGGCGGGTAAGGCTACTTTTGAATTTGATGTTACGTTTAGCCGGTTGGATGGTATGTCTGCTAATGCTGGCGACCATGGCGTATTTTTCGGTGAAAGGGTATTTACTCTCCCTGCGTTTACATCTCAGACTCCTGCATTTACTGGCGCCGGTAATGCAATTGGCATACAGGGAACCGCAAAAGGAAAGTTTATATTCAAAAAAGGCAATGGTAGCGGAGGAGCAGATTCTGCAACTGACAGGGCTTTTAGCGTAAATCTCAATGAAAAGTACAGAATTCTCGTAAATGCTGATACAGAAAATGATAATTACACTGCTATCATTTATGACAGCGATGGTCAAATCGTTAAGGAAGAAAATGAGGCACTTGCTTTCCGTAAAACTGTTGACAAGCTCGACACCCTTGTTACATCAACCAACGCTCACACCGACAGCAGCTTTGTTGTCGAAAACTTCCGTGTTTCATGGACGGACGACGAAAAATACGCCGTTGTAAAGGCGGACTATAAGGCCGAAGGTGTGGATGGTCTCAACAAGTCTCTCGCAAAGGTAGTTAAGAACGGTGAAACTGCCACGTTTGAGGCCCTTGCTTACAAAGGTGACGCCAAGACAAATCCGTCAATAACCGGCAACTATATTTGGAAAGCGCAAGAATGGCAAGAGTCAGTTGGCGAAGATAAGGATATCACGATAGACCTTGTCAAGAATGATAACGCCAACGCGGGTGATCTCAAAAAGGGTGGCATATATTCTTGGGACGGCAAGGTGTACAGTAAACCATCCAACAAAGAAACACCACTTGACGTTAAAGATACCGGCGCAAAGACTTATCGCATAGTCAGTGACAACCTTATCCCCAACGGCACCTTTACTGATGGAACTTTGGGATATTATTATTACAGTGATGGACTTCAGCCGTTAGGTGCAGAATTCACTGTTGATAACAATGCTATTAGTCCTACTAAGAACGAAGGCCAAGAGTCAAAGTATTCGATCCTTACCGGCTGGGATGTTGAGAAGGGAAAGACATATCTTTTCACAATGGATGTCAATGCTGATTTCCGTTCCGGAGTAAAAGCATGCTATCATCAATATGGAACATATGAGACAAGCTTTCCAAAGACAGGCGTTCTTTCTAATACTTTCGGCCCGGAAATAATTAAAGATGGCACATATCATTCTGTACAGACAATCTGTGAAAGCGACAGCAAGATTTTTGAGATTTCGCTGTATTGGCTGGACGAAAGAGTCAATGCGAGCGGCGGTGAAAATGCAGCACAGGTGTATTATAAGAACTTCGGTCTTTACGAGGTTGAGGAAATTCCCGCTCCCGAAGCGCCCACTCCTGAGCTTGGCTGGAACGGCGAAAACTTCACCATCAACTTCACCGGCGAGGCCGGACAGACCATAAAGGTTTATCATGAGAATGACAATGGCGACGGTACAATGATAGAAGTAAAGGATGGTTCCAAAGAACTCACCGAAGGCAATACCACTGTCGCGGTAGTGCCCGGAAACACCAACCGCATTTACACCGCCACCGTTACCGCCGATGTTGAAGGTGCTGAGGGCGTGAGCATAGAAAGCTTGCAGTCCGAAAAGGCAAGCGTTTACAGCCTGGTTGTGGACGCGCTTGTCGCGGAGGGCGAGGGCAGCGTTGACTCGAATAAGCTGGAAGCCGTAAACAAGGTTATCAGCTCGGGCGGCGTATACTTCGAGGGAGATACGCTCGCCGAAGGAACCGAGCTTAAGGAAAAAACGGCGGATATCATGACGGTAACCGCAGAAAATGAAGTTACCATAAATGCCGCTTTGATAGCCCTTAACGTAGGCTTTGTTTACAATGACGGCAATCTGTATGTCGGCACCGGTAAGAATGCCGCGGGTGCAGCTGACGGTACTTACAGCAAGCTGACGATTGGCGACGGAACCGTTACTCTTGGCGGCAAAATTGAAAACGGCAAAGTCCAGTCCAATGAGACGGTTACCCTGTCGCTTGACGCGGTAAACATTGAATTCGTAGAAACACTCGTCGAGGAACTTGAGGCCAACGGCGTTGACGCCGAAATGGGTCTCACCCCCGAGCTGTAATTAAGGAGGCTGAACGATATGAAAAAGGAATTTAAAGCCCCTGTTGTGGAAACCAAGGCGTTTAACAGCCCCGAGGATATAATGTTAGGCATTATGCTTACAAGCTCCGGGCAGGGCAACGACAATGCAATAACAGTAACCGATGAGGCCATAAACGAGGGTTTCAAAATCTGGAAGGGTTTAAAGTAACTCAATAACGCGAAGGGCTCACCCGTTTGGGTGAGCCCTTTTTCGGCGGCTTGAGGGCAAGCCGCCCTACGTCGTCGCGGGGGCGAGGCGGGGGAGGTGAGCGGAATAATTGGCGGGTATATATACTTAGTCGTATATTTGTTGCCGTATATATGTGTAAGCGGGAGCGCAATGCGCTCCCCTACGGGTGGAGCGGGCTCGGCATCGCGTGTTCCGATTTTAAAAATCGGAACGACGGCTCGCCTCGCCGCTCCTCCTTTTCCCAGCAAACAACTTTGTTGTTTGCTGGGGCCCCATGGGAAAAGGCGGGGAGGAAACGGAATAATCGGCAAGTGTATTTATGTAATCGTATATTTGTTGCCGTATATATGTGTAAGCGGGAGTGCAATGCGCTCCCCTACGTCGTCGCGGGCTCGGCATCGCGTGTTCCGATTTGAAAAATCGGAACGACGGCTCGCTTCGCCGCTCCTCCTTCTCCCCGCAAACAGCTTTGTTGTTTGCGGGGGCCCCGGGGAAAGGCGGGGGGAGGGTGAGAGGAATTATCGGTAAGTATATTTATGTAATCGTATATTTGTTACCGTATATATGTGTAAGCGGGAGCGCAATGCGCTCCCCTACGGGTGGAGCGGGCGAGGCGGGGAACCACGGGGAAAGACGGGGGGAAAGGCGGGGAGGAAAAAGTTGCCGAGGGAAGCAAAAAAATTTCAAAAAATACTTGACAAGCGGGAGAGAATGTGGTAAACTATCATTACCTCGATGAGAAGGCTTTTTTATTGTGCGGCAAAGAGCCCTCCAAGAGGGAATTTAGGTGAAGGCCACCGGCCTTGTGCATAAATGAAAGGAATGAACGGCATGAGAGTTAAAGTAACATTGGCGTGCACCGAGTGCAAGCAGCGGAACTACGACACTATGAAGGAAAAGAAGAATACTCCCGACAGACTTGAAATGTCAAAGTACTGCCGCTTCTGCCGCAAGCACACCGTACACAGAGAAACTAAGTAAAGGGTGAGTGAAATGGCAGAAGGAGTAAAAAAAGAGGGGATAATTGCCCGCGCCCGCAAGGGTATCAAAGCCACTAAGTCCGAACTTAAAAAGGTAGTTTGGCCCACAAAGACCCAGCTCGTCAACAATACGGGCATAGTTATTGCCGCAATCGTTATTTTTGGTATCATTCTTACGGTTTTGGACCTTGGATTTTCACAGCTTATGGCGCTTATCCTGCCTAAGGTCTGAGTTGAAGGGAGGTCAGGGCAATAGCCCGCTGCGATGATAAGAACAAGCGACGAACTTCGATGGTATGTTGCCCACACCTACGCCGAGTATGAGATGAAGGTCAAGGACAGCATTGAGAAAACCGTTGACAACCGTAATATCCGCAATCTTATCGCCGAGGTGCGCGTCCCCACGGAGGATGTTGTGGAGGAAAAGGAGGACGGCCAGAAAAAGGTCGTCCAGAGAAAAATTTATCCCGGCTACGTCTTTGTAAAGATGATAATGACCAACGAAACTTGGTACATCGTCCGCAATACCCGCGGCTGTACCGGCTTTGTGGGACCGGGAAGCGAGCCTGTGCCGCTGAGCGAAAAGGAAGTCGAGCGCATGGGCGTGGAGGTGCCGACAGTCGAGGTGGACTACGCCGTGGGCGATACGGTCCGCATCAACGAGGGCTCCATGGAGGGCTTCATGGGCGAGGTTGTGGATATAAATACCGAGCGCAGGACAGTCAGCGTCATGGTGACCATGTTCGGCGGACGCGAAATGCAGGTGGATTTCGATTTCCGCCAGGTAGAGCCCCTGGAGTAGTCCCGGGACAGTTAAGTTTTGAGTGGGAGGACGGCGCAGGAGCGCCGCTTTGGTCCGCTATAGCAGCCCCGCACGGCGCTGCTTAATACCACATTTTTTCATAGGAGGTGCACTAATAATGGCACAGAAAGTTACAGGCTACATTAAGCTGCAGATACCCGCAGGCAAGGCCACTCCGGCGCCGCCGGTAGGTCCCGCCCTGGGTCAGCACGGTGTTAATATCGTGCAGTTTACCAAGGAATTCAATGAGAGAACGGCTAAGGACGCAGGTCTTATTATCCCTGTTATAATTACCGTTTACGCCGACAGATCCTTCACCTTTGTGACAAAGACGCCCCCCGCGGCCGTCCTTATCAAAAAGGCGTGCAAAATCGAAAGCGGCAGCGGCGTGCCCAACAAGACCAAGGTCGCCGCTATCAAAAAGGCCGACCTTCAGGCCATAGCCGAGCAGAAAATGCCCGACCTTAACGCCGCCAGCCTCGAGGCTGCCATGAGCATGATCGCGGGTACCGCGAGAAGCATGGGCGTAACTGTTGAAGACTAACGCGCTTTGCGCACAAATAAGTGGGAGGGAGAAATCCCGTTGACCACCAAGGAGGTTAATTAAGCAATGAAACACGGTAAGAAATATAATGCCGGCGCCAAGCTCATTGAGGCCGGTAAGCAGTATGACCCTGCCGAGGCTCTGGAGCTGGTCGTTAAGACCGCCAGCGCGAAGTTCGACGAGACTATCGAGGCCCATATAAAGCTGGGCGTTGATTCCCGCCACGCCGATCAGCAGGTCCGCGGCGCCGTTGTACTTCCCAACGGAACAGGCAAAAAGGTGCGCGTGCTCGTATTCGCCAAGGGCGACAATGTTGACAAGGCCCTCGCCGCCGGCGCCGACTATGTGGGCGCCGAGGAGTATGTCGCCAAAATACAGAATGAGAACTGGTTCGATTTTGACGTGGTAATAGCCACTCCCGATATGATGGGCGTAGTTGGCCGTATAGCCCGTATCCTTGGTCCTAAGGGCCTCATGCCCAACCCCAAGGCCGGTACCGTAAGCCCCGATGTGGCCCGTGCCGTCAACGAGGTTAAGGCAGGTAAAATCGAGTACCGTCTCGACAAGACCAACATCATTCACTGCCCCATCGGTAAGGCGTCTTTCGGCGCGGAAAAGCTGGGTGAAAATCTGAACACCCTTATGTCCGCCATAGTCAAGGCTAAGCCCGTCGCCGCCAAGGGCACCTATCTCAAGAGCGTTGCTATCGCAAGCACAATGGGCCCGGGCATAAGAGTGAACGGCGCCAGATTTATGTAAGTTTTCAGGAATTTTTTTCAAAAAGCTCTTGACAAAACAAAGCTTTTGCGGTATAATTGCTACCGTAAAAAATATCTTTTCCACAGACAGCGGGCGACAGTAAGTCCCGCCGAGGAAGATTTTCAAAAGAAGGATTTTCTTAGGGAGTCTTTGCGTCTGTGGCAAAGACTCCATTTTAATTTCATGTGAGGTGAAACGTGTATGCCAAGTCAGAAGGTTCTCGATGAGAAGAAGCAAATCGTTGCCGGCCTTACAGAACAGCTCAAAAACGCGGTTTCCGGCGTGTTTGTAGACTACTGCGGCCTCACCGTTGAGCAGGATACGCAGCTCAGAAACAAGCTCCGCGCGGCAGGCGTTGAATATAAGGTAGTGAAAAACACCCTTACACGTCTGGCTGTCGACGCGGTTGGCTTTAACGAGCTGGATCCCGTCCTTAACGGCCCCACGGCTATTGCCGTCAGCATGACCGACGAGGTGGCTCCCGCCAAGGTCATAGCCGATTTCGCAAAGGACAATGAAAAGCTTGAAATCAAGAGCGGTTTCCTTGATGGACGTGTAATGAGCATTGACGAGGTCAAGACTCTTGCCGCCACACCTAACCGCGAGACTCTTATCGCAAAAATCATGGGCAGCCTGAACGCTCCCACCAGCAAGCTGGTCCGCACATTGCAGGCCCTTGTGGACAACGGAGTGGAGCCCGCCGATATCAAGAAGGCGGCCCCCGCCGCAGACGCCCCCGCCGAAGCTGCCCCCGCCGCAGCCGCCGAGGCTCCCGCTGAGGCTCCCGCGGCCGAAGCTCCCGCCGCTGAGGCCCCTGCCGCCGAGTGAGCCGGCATTATCAAAGGAAATAATATTTAATAATATTGGAGGTTGTTTATAATGACAATTCAGGAAATTATCGATGCCATAAAAGAGCTTAAGCTGCTTGAGGTTGCCGAGCTCGTTAAGGCTATGGAAGAGGAGTTCGGCGTAAGCGCCGCCGCTCCCGTTGCCGTTGCCGGCGCTGTTGCCGGAGGCGCTCCCGCCGAGGAGGAGAAGACCGAGTTCAATCTGGTTCTGGCTGAGGCCGGCGCCGAGAAGATCAAGGTTATAAAGGTTGTTCGTGAGATAACCGGTCTCGGACTTAAGGAAGCTAAGGCTGCCGTTGACGGCGCTCCCACCACACTTAAGGAAGCCATCAGCAAGGACGACGCCGAGAAGTACAAGGCCCAGCTTGAAGAGGTTGGCGCTAAGGTAGAGCTTAAGTAAGCTGACTTAAAAATGGAACGCAGAGGGGCCTTTCGGCCCCTTTAGCATAGGTAAAATTCTTGGGCGGCGTTTTGAAGCGAGGTGCGGAAAATGACTTACGAGGAGTTTGTAAAGGAAATAAAGGCGGGGCTTCCGTCGTCATTATATCTGCTGACAGGGCCGGAGGACTTTTTGAAGGAAAAGTGCATCGAACAGGCCAAAAGCAGGCTGGTGACGCCGGGCTTTGAGGACTTTAACTTTCAGAGCTTCAATCAGGTTCCGGATTTTTCCGCGTGCGCCGATTTTGTGAACGGTATGCCGATGATGAGCGAACGCAAGCTGCTGGTGCTCAGAAAGTGCGGGTTTTTTGACGCGAAGCTCAAGGGCAAGGCCGACTGGGAGGGGTTGTTCTCAAATCTGCCCGAGACGGTCTGCGTCTTGCTTTGGGAGCCGGATCCGGAAAAAAAGAAAGCCTCAACCGGCCTGCGGAAGGTATGCGAACAGGCCGGCACCGTGGTGGATTTTCAGTACCAGACAGCGTCAAAGCTGGCGCCGTGGATAGCGAAGGCGGCCTCGGCCGGAGGTAAGCTTATCGACCGCGGCTGCGCCGAATATCTCATCGCCAGCCTCGGACGCAGCATGAGCGTGCTGAAAACCGAGCTGGAAAAGGTGACGGCCTATGCCGCCGGAGAGCAGATAACCAGGGCGGACATCGACGCGGTGATAATCCTGCCCACGGAGGACAGGGCCTTCAAGCTTATCGACTCCATTATGGATGGGCGAAGGGACCTTAGCTATATGTATCTGGGCGAGCTGCGGCAGAACAGGACGGAACCGGTACAGTTTTTGTCGCTGTTTGCCGGTCAACTGCTGACGATTTATCGGGCCAAGCTGCTGTTGGGAGAAGGAATACAGAGGAGCGCGGCGGCCAAAAGGCTGGGCGTGGCTCCGTTTGTGGCCGATAAATGCGTGGCTAAGGCCGCCCGCGCCTCGGAGGAGGGTCTGGAGGGATTGATTTCCCTTTGCAGGGACGCTGACCGGGATATAAAGCAGGGCAAAATAGAGCCTTGGACCGCGCTGGAGCTGATAGTGGCCCGGGCAAAAGTGATGTAAACGCCGAAGCAAAATGCTTCGGCGTTTGAGCTTGTCGAAAAACAAAAATGTAGCCTTGAAACTGTAGGGGCGGTCATTGGCCGTCCGCCATCAAACGTTTATGTTGACAATGATAAATGATATTACAATCAAATATATTCACAAAATCGTATATTTGTCACCGTAAATCTGTGTAAGCGGGAGCGCAATGCGCTCCCCTACAAAATCCGGCAAAGAAATCGACTTTATCGACAGTCTGAAACGCTGAAGCATTTTGCTTCGGCGTTTTCTTTTTTTTGCATTTGATTTGTCATCAGTTTTGGGGGACGAAAAAGGTGTGAAAAAAATTTAAAAATATATTGACATTGGAATTTTGGGGTGGTAATATATAGCTACACAGGCGAACAAATGTTTGCGTTTTGAAGCGGGGAGGTAGACAAATGACAAAAAGAAAAAGGCCGGGGGTGAAGTTCTGCATCGTGTGCGGCAGAAAAATACCCGAGTGCAGCAACCGGCACAAAATATGCAGCGAACGCTGCGCGAAAAAGAGAAAAAATCTCGCCAGAAACGGGATGGCGGCGCCTTATGAGTACGCAACGGAGCCTCCTATCACATATTACTCTCTGGGCGAAATCCAGAGAAGGGCCAGAGCCATGGGGTTGAGCTACGGCCAGTATATGAGCAGGATATACAACGGAGGAATGAGCTTTGAAGGGATACAAAAGGCTAATTGACGAATACTTCGAGAGGTGCATGGGAGAGGAGCGAGAGGGAAAAAACGGCGAAAATATAAGAGTGAACTCCAAGCCGCCCACCCTTACGGGACTGGCGCTGGCGTTAGGCTTCAACAGCAAGGCCGAGCTGATGAAATTCGGCAGGAGCAAAAGAGGAAAGGAGTTAGTCGAGAACGCCAGACTGAAAATAGAAAATTACAACGAGGAAAAGCTGTTCGAAAAGGACTTTGCCAGAAGCGCCATTTTCAATCTCACCAACGCAAGAGAGGATCAGGCGGCGGAAGAGGAAAGGGAGACGGGCATGAAAATACCGGCGGAGCTGGTAGGCTCGGCCTTTGTGGATCTTTACAGGGACATCGCCGCGGAAGGGCACGGAGAGTACGTGCTTAAGGGCGGCCGTGGCAGCACGAAATCTTCTTTTGTGGCGCTGGTCATCATTGAAAGGCTCATGAGACGGGAGGACGAGCACGCCGCCGCCATGCGTCAGGTGGGGGCCACCCTCCGGGACAGCGTTTACGCGAGGCTGTGCTGGGCCATCAACGTACTGGGGCTGGAAAACGAGTTCGAGTGCAGACTTATGCCGCCGGAGATAATCAGGAAAAGCACAAAACAGAAAATATATTTCAGGGGCGCGGACGACCCCTCAAAGCTCAAGTCGCTGACGCCGTCCTTCGGACACATAGGTATGCTGTGGCTGGAGGAGCTGGACCAGTTCGGCGGAGAGGCCCAGGTCAGGAGCATCGAGCAGAGCCTGCTACGGGGCGGGGAGGGGCTGGTGTTTAAAACCTTTAATCCTCCGCTTTCGAGAAACAACTGGGCCAACAGGTACGCCGCCATGCCGAAAAAGAACCGCATGGTGCATCACAGCACCTATCTGGACGTGCCGGCCCAATGGCTGGGAAGCCGCTTCATAGAGGAGGCGGAGTTCCTGAAGGAGACAAATCCGACGGCCTATGCTCACGAGTATCTGGGCGAGTGCGTGGACTGCGGCGGGCTGGTGTTTGAAAATCTCACCGTCAGGGATATAAGCGATGAGGAGATAAGCGGCTTTGAACGTATTTACAACGGCATAGACTGGGGCTGGTACCCGGACCCCTTCAGATTTTGCCGCTGCGCCTATATCGCCGGAGAAAGGCGGCTGTTCATATTTGACGAAATAAGCGGCAACAAGCTGTCGAACGGGGATATCGCGGAAAGGCTAAGGGAAAAGGGCATAGGCGGCGGGGACAGGATAACCGCGGACAGCGCGGGCGAGGGCCCCAAGAGCATCGAGGACTTAAAGTCGGCGGGCTTTATGATAAGGGGAGCGGTTAAGGGCCCGGGGAGCGTGGAGTATTCCATGAAGTGGCTTTGCGGGCTGAGAGAGATAGTGGTGGACGGACGGCGCTGTCCCAACGCCGCCAGGGAATTTGCGGAGTACGAATTTGAACGGGACAGGGACGGTCAGGTCATGGGCGGTTATCCCGACCGTGACAACCACAGCATCGACGCGGTGCGCTACGCCATGGAGGAGGTTTGGCGGAAAAGAGGGATAAAGTAGGGCGAGGAGTTACGGCCGCAAGGCCGATATGTAAAAAAAGACGGGAAAAATAAACGAGGAGGGAACTTATGTTTTGGAAAAAACGTGAGGAAAACGTACCCGCGGGAAGGGTGAGCACCGGAGCCATGGACGAGGCCCGGCGGAGATGGAGGTCAATGTATCTCAGCACGAAGGGGCTCCGTCTGCCGGCGGCGGTGGCCGGAGAACTGGCCCGGCTCACCACTGCGGAAATGAAGGTGAGCATTGGGGGCAGAGACGGAAAATTCCTGGAAAAAACGCTGAACCCCCTGATGGGCAGGCTGCGGCGGGAGCTGGAATACGGTCTGGCCGAGGGCAGTCTTGTGTTTAAGCCTTATTACGACGGGCGGGAGCTGAGGATTGACGTTGTTAAGGGAGACTGCTTCCGCCCGACGGCCTGGGACAGCGGCGGCGCCGTGACGGGGGCGGTGTTCGTACAGGAGATAAAAAAGGAGGACGGCTACTATGTGAGAGAGGAAAGGCACAGTCTGGGAGACGGGGCCTACCGCATAGAAAACGCCGCCTTCAAGTGCCGTATCCCCGGAGAGGCGGGCAGGAGCATCCCGCTCCACGAGGTGGAGGAGTGGAAGGACATGGCGGAGAGCCTTGTCATAGAAAATGTAAACAGGCCGCTTTTCGGATTTTTCCGCACGCCGTCGGCTAACACGACGGACCCCGGGTCGCCCTTGGGAGTATCGGTTTTTGCCGGAGCGGAGGAGCTGATGGAGGACGCGGACAGGCTGTACAAAAACCTGCTGTGGGAGTTCGAGAGCGGCAAGCGGCGGCTGTACGTGGACGTTACGGCCTTTGAGCGCGACCCGAAGGGACGGCCCAAGCTGCCCGACACGGAGCTGTTCAGGACCATAGACGTTAATGACAGCGGCTTTTTCAGCGAGTGGTCGCCGGAGCTGCGGAACGGGGCCATTCAGTCGGGACTTAATACGGTGCTCCAGAGGGTGGAGTTCAACTGCGGGCTGGCTTACGGTACGGTGTCTCAGCCCTCCTATGTGGAAAAGACGGCGGAGGAGATAAGGTCGTCAAAGCAGCGGAGCTACTGCTTTGTGAAGGACCTTCAGCGGGAGCTGGAAAAGGCCCTCAGAGAGCTTATAGACGCTTTGAGCGTGTGGGCGGAGCTGTACGGACTGGTGGAAAATGGCGAGTATGAGTGCGGCTTCGAGTTCGACGACAGCATTGTGGCAGACCGCCGAACGGAGTACGAGGAGAGGGTGCGGCTCACGGAACTGGGCGTGCTCAGACCCTGGGAGCTCCGCGCCTGGTATCTGGGCGAGACCGAGACTATGGCGAGGGAGGCCCTCGGCGAGTGAAAAAGATAAGGATATTCAGCTATGACAGGGCGGCGGGGGCATACAGCTTCGCCGACTACAACTGCACGGTCGTTCTTCATGACGGACAGGAGCCGGAAAGCGGTGGGACTTACCGCAAAAACGGAGGCAGCGTCAGGATAATGACAAGTAAGGACGTTGCCGTGAGGCCGGGAGACTGGCTTTCTCTGGACACGGGACGCGACAGGCCGGATAAGGACAGGGACAGGCTGGTCACCGAGGTAAGGGACAACAGAAGGGGCGGACTGCCCCATTGGAGGCTGATATTAGATGGCAGGGCCGGAGTTAGAGTTAACTCTTAATCCCACGGAGAACATACTGCGGAAGAGGGGACTGGACAAGGGCGGCGCGGTGCAAAGGGCGGTGGATAAAGCGGTCATCGACCTATGCGAGCCATATGTCCCCTTTGACACAGGAGCTTTGAAGGAAAGCCCAAAAACCTGTTCCTCGCCGGGAAAGGTGGTCTACGGTATGCCCTATGCCCGAAAGCAATACTACGAAAACAAGGGCGACGGCGGCCTGAGAGGAGCGAGGTGGTTCGAGCGCATGAAGGCGGACCATATGGGCGACATAGTCGAAATAGCCGAGGAAACGATGAAAAAAAGCGGCGGGCAAAAGGGCGCGGCGAACTGAAAAAGGGAGGAAAATATGAAATTTACGTTTGAAAATTTTTCGAGAGAGGTGGACAACATGGACGTGGCCGTGGTAAAGCGTTATGAGAGCTGCCTTGAGGACTTTTATAAAAGGGTGGCGGGCATAGATATGAAAAAGAAGGCCAGCGGCATATACGGCGACATATGCGCTGCCGGCGAGGCCATGATGGACGGCTTTTTCGGCGAGGGCGCGGCACGGGAAATGTTCGGCGAGAGCCAGAGCGTCAGAAAGGTCATGGAGGCGGTCTGCGGGCTCAACGGCTATATGAACGACGTGAGCGGGGTCGTTGACGGCATGAGGAGATTGGGAGCGTGAGCATCCTGACCCGCGGACTGCCGGAGTTTGTGGTCTGCCGGGGAGAGAGATATGAGATAGAAACAGACTTCCGGGTCTGGATAGATTTTTACGAGCGGGCCCGGGAGCGGGATATACCGGGGATGCTTAAGGTGTACCGCCGTCTGCCGCCCTCGCTGAGCGAGGCGCTGGAGCTGGCGGCGGAGTTCGGCCGGGGAGGAGCCCTGCCCTACGGAAGCGGACATAGGGGCGGCCGCGCCCTGCTGGATTACGAGGCCGACGCGGGACTCATATACGCGGCCTTTATGGGTGAGTACGGCATCGACCTCTGTGAGGCAAGGCTCCACTGGTACAAGTTCTGCGCTCTGCTGGCAGGTCTTGGGGAGGGTCGGGCCCTTTCCAGGGTGATGGCCATCAGGGGCATGGACCCGTCGGCCCAGACCGACAGCGGACGCAGAAGCGAGCTGCGGAGGCTCCAGAGGATATACGCCTGTCCGGACAGGCGCAGCCTTGAGGAGCGGGACGCGGACGCGGCGGCGGTCCTCGGTAAGTTTTATTGACGTATGGCAGGGAGGGTGGGATAAAAATATTTTGGAAGGAGGGAAAATAATGGACAGAAAATTTTTGGAGGAAAAGGGCCTCGACGAGGAGGCCATCGACGAGATAATCGCCGAGCATGAGAAGCTAATGGACGAGCTTCGGGTTGAAATGGAGGCCAAAATCTCCGAAAAGGAGGAAGAGATGGAGGAGCTCCGCAGGGACTTCGACATCGACAGAGAGCTGACCGGACTGGGAGCCAGAAACCATAAGGCGGTAAAGGCCCTGCTCGACAAGGAGGCTCTCAGAACGGGCGACCCCGAGGAGCTCGTAAAACAGCTGGAAAAGATACGCCGTGAAAACGGATATCTTTTTGCCGGCTCGAATACCCCCGTGGCCACCGGCCCTACCGCGCCCAGAACCGAAAAGAGCTTCGGGTTTAAGTTTACGGGGGTAAGATGAGGGACGGCCGACGTCCCCAAATCGGCGGCGGGCCTTAAGCGACCCACGGCCGGCCATGAAAAACGAAAGGAGTAAAAATTATGGCAGCACTTAACTATGCGACCGAATACGCGGGCAGTCTTGCCCAGGCGTATCCCTATGTGCTCAACTTCGGCGCTCTCTACAATACGGAGAACGATCAGCGTTACCGCTGGGTAAACGCTAAAACCATCGAGATACCCAGCATTACCACCACCGGCAGGGTGGACGGCGACAGGGACACCATCGCGACGGCAAAGCGCAACTATGACAACGCCTGGGAAATGAAGACCCTTACTCACCACCGCAAGTGGAGCACTCTCGTACATCCCATGGACATAGACGAGACAAATATGACCGCGTCTATCAGCAACATAACTCAGGTGTACAACGAGGAGCACAAGTTCCCCGAAATGGACGCCTATACCGTATCGGAGATATACAAGCTCTGGACAACGGACGGCAATACCGCCGACACCACCGTGCTCAAGGCGACAAACGTGCTTTCGGTATTTGACAAAATGATGGAGGCCATGGACGAGGCCAGAGTCCCCGCCAAGGGAAGGATACTTTACGTGACCCCCGCGGTAAAGACCCTGATCAAAAACGCGAACCAGCTTTCTCACGTCATTAACAACGGCGACGCCAAGGTGGACCGCAGCGTGGCGGACCTGGACAGCGTGGAGATAGTGGCCGTGCCCAAGAACCTGATGAAAACCTCCTACGACTTCACGGAGGGTTGGAAGGTCGGCGGAGATGCCAAGCAGATAAATATGCTGCTCATCCATCCCAGCGCGGTCATAACTCCCGAAAAGTACACCTTTGCCCGTCTGGACGAGCCCAGCGCCGGAAGCGAGGGCAAGTACATATACTTTGAGGAAAGCTATGACGGGGTGTTCATCCTCAACAAGAGAATGGGCGGAGTGGCCTTTAACACGGAGGCTTGAGCCATGAGCTACGAGGAGTATCTGGAAAGATACACCGGAGCGGAGCCTGTGCCGGAGCGGGAATTCGGCTTTTACTGCGAAAAGGCGGGCAGGCTCATAGACAGCTTCACCTTCGGGCGCGGGTCGGAGTCGGAGCTGGAGGAGGTGGCTTACGCCCAAGCGGAGCTGATACAGTATCTCTATGAAAACAGCGGAAGGAGAGGCGTGGTCAGCGAGAGCAACGACGGCCTGAGCGTAACCTATGCCGACGGCGGCTCCGAGGTCTCGGACGCCAGAGACATTGTGAAGCAGTGGCTCGGCGGTACCGGCCTTATGTACGCCGGAGTGGAGATGGGAGAGAGCTGCGATGGCGGTTATTGACAGTGTGAGGCGGTTTTTCGCGGAGTGCCCGCTGCTTGAGGACGGCTGTATAAACGTGAATTATCTGGGAGCAAAAAAAGCGGATTACAGCATAGAGAGCGTTCCGTCGGAGCCTGTGGTGCGCCGGTACGTGGACGGGGGCGAGCTGAGACAGTACGTCTTTGTTTTCGCCTCCCGTGAATACTACGACGAGGACATGGAGGACAATTCCCACACCGCCGGTTTTTATGAGGAGCTGGCGGCATGGATAGAGGACAGCGGCAAAAATGGGAGGCTGCCTGTGCTGACCGGCGGAAAGGCCCTTGCCATGGAGGTCATGTCCGGCGGCTATGTCCTGTCGGAAAAGGCCGGAACCGCCAGATACCAGATGCAGCTTAGGCTGATATACAAAAAGGAGGAGTAAATATGGCACTGGTAAAACGCTGTGAGAAGCTGGCGTTCATGAATGTGGACGGAACTTATCACAGAATGACTAATTTTACGGAGATAGCCGTGGAGAAAAACCCCAGGGAATACTCCCGGCAGTACGTGGACGAGGAGTTTGAACGCTCCAGCATTGTGGGCTACAGCACGGCGGTAAGCTACAGCTTCGACTACGACAACGAGAACAAGGTCCACAACCTCATAAAGAAGATAACGGACAAGGAACTGCTTGCGGACGAGGCCGTCGTGGAGATAGTTATGGTGGATATCGATAATACCGAGGGCAAAAATCAGGCGGTGAGCCGCCGTTGGAGCGTTATACCCGAGACCGAGGGCAACAGTACCGACGCCTACACCTACAGCGGAAGCTTCCGCGCCAACGGCCCTGCCGCGGATGTCAAGGCGGTATCCGCCGACGGCTGGAAAACCATAACGGTTGAGTAAGCGGGACGCCCGTAAGCGGAGGTGAGGCTATGGCGGGAGACGGAAGTATCGTCATAAATACCGAGCTCGACACCGGAGGTCTGGAAAAAGGGCTGGACAGGCTCAAGGAGCTGGTCAAAAGCCGGTCCGCCGACGCCGGTGACAGTCTCGGCGGAATATTCGACGGCCTTGAGTCGGCGCTTAAGGGTATCTCGGTGACCGAGGGGATAGGAAAGCTCATCGACAGCGCGAAGGACGCGCTGGTGGGCGGCGCGGCGGAGCTCAGCTCCGCCGCCGGCCTGACCGCGAGGGACGCGGCAGAGGGCCTCGGCGCGGGTGATGATAATTTCAGAAAAGGCGGGAGCGGCCTTGCGGCGGCCGCCGCCGAGGGTCTTTCATCGGGGGAAAACGCTCTTGACGCCGCCGGAAGCTCGGCGGCGGAGAGCGCGGCCTCGGCCATGAATGTGCCCGGAAATTTCCTTTCCGTGGGGCTGAACCTCATAAACGCCCTGAGAAACGGTTTGGCCTCCGGCGCCGCCGCCCTCTATGCCAAGGCGTCGGAAATCGCCGGAAGGGTCACGGCTCTGGTAAAGGGCGTGTTCAAGATACATTCTCCCTCGGCGGTGTTCAGAGATGACATCGGTAAGATGCTGATGCTGGGCCTGCGGGACGGTATCTTGAACAATTCCGAGGCGGTGCTGGCGGCAACGGAGGCTCTGGCGGAGGATATGCTTGAGTCGGAAAAGAGGTATCTGGCGGAGAAGAAACGGATAGACGAGCTCAACGACCAGGAGGACGAGGCCCGCCGGGTCCGCGAGTACGAAGAAAGGCTCAGCCTGGCCAAGACTCGGGAGGAAAAGGACGAGCTTATAGAGGAAGAAAGGCTCCGGCTCAGAAAGCGGGCCGACGCCAAGTATCTCGAGCAGCTCAAGTCCGCCGCTGAAAAGGAAAGGGAAATAATTGACGGGCTCAAGGAGGACATTACGGCGGCTTACAAGGACATAGCCGAGTATATAGAGAACAGTCTGGAGCCCATAGAGGAGGACCGCAGAGACCTTGAGGACAAGCTGAAAAAGTACGCCGGAAGCAGCGGCGGTCTGTACACAACGGTGATAGAGCGCAAGGACCGTGACGACCTGGTCTATTACGGTTTGGCGGACCAGCAGAGGGCCATAGACATTCTGAACAAATACTCCTCGGCGCTCGGCGCCGCCTCGGAACGGATAAAGTCGGCCTTCGGCCCGGAAACGGCAAGGAGCTTTATGTCCGCCCTGACGGAGATGGACGTGGAGGAGGGCGCGATTTTTGCCGAAACCTTGGCGGCGGCGTCGGACGCGGACTTTGAAAAGTACATTAAAGACTGGGGAAAGAAGAACACCCTTGCGGAGGAGATATCCCGTCAGCTTTACGGCGAAGCCTTCACCGACGCGGTGGACGACTGCACCGAGTATATGCGCAGTGAGCTGGAAAAATTGGGGCTTGAGGTGCCGGAGGGCTTTTTCGCCAGCGGCAGCCTCAGCGCAAAGGAGTTCGGCAGAGGCTTTTCCGAGGGGATAAATCAGGTCCTTGAGGAGGCGGGAGAGCTGATAAGGAGCTTCGGCGGCTTTTCGACAGCGGCGGCGGCCGGCGGGACGCCGGTGGTGAACAACAACTATTACAGCACCTATTCCGTAAACGGAACAAGGAGCACCGCCGCGGAAAGCATCTTTGCCATGGAAGCCGCCGCCGTAATGAACAGATACAGGGGGCTGAACTGATGGAGATAATTTTTAGAAACGCTCTGGGTGCCATAGAAATGGACGGCGGCTCCGGAACGGCGCCCTTTAAAATACTTGGCGCGGAGGGGCTGGGTTACCTGACACAAAGCGTCAAGACGACGGCCTATCCCTTCATGGCCGGACAGAGGACCCTTTCGCGCAGCCCGGGGGCGAGGCTCGTCACTCTGTCCGCCGAGGCCGCCGAGGGCGGCGCGAACTACGAAGGCACCGTGGCGGCCATCGCCCACGAAAGCGGACGGCTGGAAATAATACACGGTGAAAAAAGGGTGTACGCCGACTGCTATGTAAGCGCCCTGAACGTCACCCGGGCCAAGGGCGGAGAGTACGAAAAGTATGTGTTCCAGTTCACTTGCGACTATCCGTATTTCCGTGACATGAACGCCGGCGCGGTGAGCCTGTTCCGGAGAAATAAGCTGGTAAAGGGGAGCTTTGTGCTGCCGAAGGTGTTTTCCGAAAGGGTCACCGGCGGAACGGTGACGGTCAAAGGCGACAGGGAGGTCTATCCTACGGTTTATGTCCGGGGACTGTCTTACGAAACGGAGTTCCCTCTTGAGCTGGAGAACACCGCCACAGGCGCAAGGCTTAAGCTGACGCTGCCGGCGGGGGAATACGAGCTGATAACCTTTGACCTGCGCAACGGAAGGATAAGCTGCGGCGAAAAGGATTTGAGCAAATATCTGGACGAGAACAGCTTCATGAGTGATTTTTACCTCTTGAAGGGCGAAAATCGCATCGAGGTCAGAGCCATGGACCTTTCGGTGAACACCTCGGCCTCGGTGAGCTGTGAAAGCGAGTATTACAGCGCGTGGGAGGACAGAGATGTGCGGTGAACTGATTTTTTACGACTATGAGTTCAATCCTTTGGGAAGGGTGGCGCGGGCGGCGGACATCTATCACAAGGAGATATACAACGGCATCGGCACATTTGAGGCGGAAATCGACCGTTCGGAGCCAATGGCGGCGGAGCTTTTGAGAAGAGATTACACCGTTGTAATATGGGACGGCCTACAGGCGGTGATAACCTCCGTCCAGGCGGAGGAGGGCGAGGAGACGGTGAGGATATACGGACGCACTCCCAACTGGATCCTCGGCAAACGGGCCTGTCCCAACTTCGGCCAACGTAACGGAACGCCTCACGCGCTGGCCCACGCTTTGGTGAGCGAGGTCTGGGGCGACAGCATCGCCGACGGTCCGGGCGGAGATATCGGGGGCGAGGAGACCACCTTCTGGCGGAACGTGTACAATCCCTTAAGCGAGGTGGTAGCGGACTGCCTTGACCGTGCCGGAGCGGGACACCGGGTGGTGTTCGACACAAATGATAAGCAGTGGAGGTTCGAGACCTACGAGGGGAGGCTCCTGCCGCTGATGTTTTCGTCGGACAGGCGCAACGCTGCCGATATGAGCTGCAGCCACAGCGTGCTGGACCATTTCAACGGCGGCTTTTATACCACCGACGAGGAGAAGGGCACGTGGACGGAGATACCCTCGGACAAGGAGGGCATATACCGCTGGACCGCCCGCCTGACAAGCACCGGCGAAAGTTCGGCCAAAAACGAGCTTGAGAAGAAGAAAATAGAAAATAAAATCGACTTCAGCACTCTTGATATTCTGCGGGGCAGGGATTACGAGCTGGGTGACCGCGTCCGCGCGGCCATGGACCTTGGCGGAAAGCGGATAGTGAACGAAATGAGGATAACGGCGGTGGAAAGGTGGGCGTCGTACAATGACAGCGGCGAAAGGCCGCTGTTGGAGGGAATGGAGTGAGAAACGCGCGGCGCAAGCGATATGCGCCGCGGCTCTTTAAGGGCTGTTCTCCACTCTATGACGCGGGGGTACAAGTCCCGCCGGAGCACCGAAGGGCGGGACTTAGGCCCCTATTGAATTTGCAGAGGTGAAAAAGTGAAATATTACTTTGGCGATAATCGGGAATACGGCGCCGCCGACATAAAAAAAGCCTTTGGCGTGTTCGCGGCGCAGGGAGGCATAGACTTGGGACTAAGCGACGGAAAGCAGCACAGTCCCTCGGATTTGAACCGCATCATAGCCGCGGCGGTGAGCAAGGGCGTCGTCACCGAAAGCAACAGCTGTCTCAGGCTTGACGAAAAGGACGGCGGCTACTATATCCTGCCGGGCAAGGGAGTGTTTTCCGACGGCGGCATGGCGGAGGTAGAGGAGGAGACGAGGGTCGATATAAGCGGAGGGCATTATCTGTACATAGCCTACAGTGAAATGCTGGACGAGGTGTATTTCCTTGTGACGTCGGACCCCCGCACCGACAGCGTCAGCGAGCTCCTGATACCCATAGCCTACGTGGACGAAAGCGGAAAGCCTCGGGATATGCGGGAATTTGCCAGAGGCAAGCTGCCGGCCCTGCCCTCGGCCACCTGGAACGTGATGCGCGAGGTGGAGCTGGTGGTGGACGCATCGACCGTAACTCACGGGGAGATAAATTCCGACCGCTATATCGAGGCGAGGCATCCCATCGACGGCGACATAAACTTTATGATGGTGGAAAGCGAAATATTCATGTCCACCATGAACATAGGCCCTGTCGGCGCCGCCTATCACACGGTGGCGGGCGGCGGCACCGGATTGCACATCCACACCCACGACTATTTTGGCGTGCATTACAGCGGCAGCTTTTACCGCGCCACCTATCTGGGCGGAGGGAGCGGCTATATAGACCTGCGGTATTATTTCCCCAAAAATCTGGCCGGTGGAAGGTTTTCGTATAAGGCGACGGTGGGGATAAAAAATAACCCTGTGTGAGAGACCGGAATATTGATCGTCCCATGTCCGCCCGCGCCGCCGGCGATTACGGCGGCGAGCTATATTAAGGGGCAGGAACCGCCAAAAAATCACGGAGGCACTGGGGCTGTCAAAAAAATCGCGTAGAAAAAAATCGGAACAGGCGTTGCATCGCTTGTTTCGATTTTTTTTACTTTTTCGGCGGCTTGAGGGCAAGCCGCCCTACGGAGCACTAACGCAACAAAGTAGAGGTTTCGTTTTTCGCAGCCCCCTTTTTTGTTTTGAAAAATTTTCTGTAAAAATATTGATTTTTGCCCCGGCACGTGGTAAAATAGAGGGCGAAACAAAAAACGGAAAGGGAGGCGGCGGCATGGAAGAGACGGAAAACACGGAGAACACGGCCGTGGAGCCGGAGCGGGCGGTAAAGCCCAAAAAGGAAAAGAAAGAAAAAAAGGGCCTGTTTTCCGACGCGGTGGACCACTCGCTGTTGATTTATGTCATACTCGCCTCGCTTTGCGGCATTGTGGCGGTGAACAGCGCCTCGGCCGGCATAGAGGGGCATTACCGCTATGTGATAGTGCAGTCGGCGGCTTTTCTGCTGGGAATGGCGGCTATGACGGCGCTGACCTTTTTTAATTACAAATATCTGGACAAGCTCAGATTTGTATTTCTGGGCGCGGCGGTGGCGCTGCTGGCGGTGGTGCTTGTGATAGGCAAAATTCGGGGCGGAACTCAGGGCTGGCTTGCCGTGGGCCCGCTGAACCTTCAGCCCGCCGAAATCGCCAAGCTCTGCTTTATAATCACCATGTCCTGCCATCTGGCGCGGGTGCATGAAAGCGTAAATAAGCCTAAGACCCTGATTTTCCTGCTGCTGCATTTGGGAATTTACGTGGGGCTGATACTGCTTCAGCCCGACTTCGGCACGGCGATGGTTTTTGTGGTCATCTTCTGCGCGGAGCTGTTCTTCGCGGGGATAAGCCTTAAGTATGTGTTCGGCACTTTGGGGGCGGCGGCGCTGGCCTCGCCGATAATATGGTTCCTGCTAAAGCCCCATCAGAGGGGCCGCCTGCTCAGCTTTATCAACCCCGAAAGCGACCCCACCGGCACCGGCTATCATGTGCTTCAGTCCAAGCTGGCTATGGGCAGCGGCCAAATCTGGGGCAGGGGCTATCTTAAGGGGCCTCAGACCCAGTACGGTTACCTGCCGGAAAGACAGACGGACTTTATTTTCTCCTCCATAGGCGAGGAGTTCGGTTTTGTGGGCTGCGTCATAATAGCGGCGCTGCTTTTCCTTATAATATACCGCTGCTTCAAGGACGCGGTGGACAGCCGCCACGAGCCTATGGGTATGTTTATCTGCGTGGGCGTGGGGGCGATGATGTTTTTCCACACCTTTGAAAATATCGGAATGTGCCTGGGACTTATGCCCATAACCGGCATACCTCTGCCCTTTGTGAGCTACGGCGGCAGCAGTATGCTGACCTGCTGCGCCGCCATCGGCCTTGTGCAGAGCGTCATCACGAGGCGGCGGCGGACAAAATTTGATATATAACACTAATTTTTGATGAAAACATGACAATTGTGAGGGCCTTTGTCCCTTATTGAAAAACATGAGGCGGTGCGCGTTTTGGGAGTTATCTATTCAAAAATACTGTATCTGGGACTGATGATACTGGCCGGATTTATCTGTGAAAAGACCGGCTATGTGGACAGGCTCTGTGACCGCACCGGCAAGCTGATAAAAAACGTGACCCTGCCGTTGCTGGTGCTTACCAGCGTTACCGGCCAGAACGTGGGCCGGAGCGCGGCGGGGGAGGCCGCCACGGTGGTGGCCTTCGCTTTCGGCGGCATGGCTTTCCTGGCGGCGGCGGGCTTTGTCACGGCGAAGCTGTTCCGCCTGAGCAAGACCCAGACGCCGGTACATATCTGCCTCGGCACCTTCGGCAACGTGGTGTTCCTGTGCTATCCGCTGGTGCAGGCGGTGTTCGGGGACAAGGGCATACTTTTCGCCGTGTTTTACGCCATCGCAAACGATTCCATGCTCTGGACGCTGGGCGTGGCCTCCGTCAGCGGGGAAAAAGGGCTGAAAAGCCTTAGACACCTCATAAACCCCTGTACCGTTACCTTTGCGGTCGCCTTGACCATGCTCTGCCTGGGGCTTAGGCTGCCGGGCACGCTCAACGACGCCGCCGCCGCGGTGGGCGCGGCGACCACGCCCCTCTCAATGATGTTTATCGGGGCGACGCTGGCGGGCATCAGCTTTGCGGGGGCGCTGAAAAAGCCCCAGATATACGTGCTGAGCGTAGTTAAGATGATAATAGTTCCGGTGCTGGCAATGCTGGTGATAAGGGCCCTGTCCCTTCCCCTCAGCGAGGCGGCGGCAGGAGCCCTGGTGTTCCAGCTTGCGATGCCCTGTCAGACCATATTCGCGGTGATAGCCTCGGAATATAAGCTGGACACCGCCTACGCCGCGGAGATTATATTCATGACCACAGTTTTTTCGGCGGTCAGCCTTCCGCTGGTATACCGGCTTATGGAGGTGATACTCTGATGAGGTACAATGTTGAAAATCAAAGGCTTTGGTCCGGTATGCGGCGGGCGGCGGAATATTTTGACACCGATATGGGCGGATTGAACAAATACCTCTGCCTGGCCGACGGAACTTTGGAAATGATGGAGGAGTACGGCATCGTCCCCGAGGGCGAGCTGCTCCTAAGGATAGTGCGCTTTTTGGGCATGACCAGCGGAGAAATAATTTTTGACCGTGAGCCGGAGGCCGGACTGGAGACGCCCCGGCATATCCCCGTCTTTGGCGGTGAGGGCAGGGCGGAGCTGCTGGGCCGGGTGATGGTGGATCTGCCTCCGGACGACGACAGGGAGTACGTAGGACTTACCGTCAGGGACAGTTCAATGAGCCGTGCCGGTATAATGGAGGGCGATCTTGCGGTCATACGCCGTCAGGCGGTGGCCGAGGACGGGGACATTGTGGCGGCGGAGGTGGACGGGATCACGGTAGTGAGACGCTTCCGTCGAAGGGGCCTGCTGTCCTGGCTTGAGGCCGAGGGCTATGTGGGCGGCGAGTCCGATGTCAGCGGCATGACCTCGTCCGGCCCGAGGGTCGCCATATGGGGCAAGGTCGTTTCGTCCATAAGGAGCTATGAATAGGCAATGAGAAGTAGAACACCGCTCGGTTTAAGGCCGCGCGGCGCCGCATCAAATATAGTAATTTACGCCTCTCCCGCTGAATATAATTATCTGTGTGGGGAGGTGTTTTTGTGTCCGATTACGGCAATCTTATTTTGGAAAATCGGGAAAAACTCTGTGTTTCGGCGGTCAGCGACGTGGAAAGCTTTGACGAACGCAAGATAGTCCTGCGGGTGGGCGAGAGCCGCCTTACGGTCCTTGGCAGCGGCCTTCGGCTCAGTCAGGTGAGCGTGGAGGACGGCGAGGCCACGCTTGAGGGCTTCATCGACAGCTGCGTCTATTCGGCGGCGGGCAAGGGCTCCGTCTGGGGACGGCTGGTGAAATGACGGTTTCCAGCCTTGAGCAGCTGAGCGCCCTTCTCTACGGCGTGTTGGCCGGCGTAATCTGCGGGGCCGCGGCCTCGGCGGTGAACGGCTTTAGGGAGGAGCTGAAGTTCCCCACGGCGGTCTCCATGGCGCTGGATCTGCTTTTCTGGGTATTTGCCGGCGCTTTGATGGTGTGGTTCAGCCTGCGCTTCGGCGACGGAGGGATAAGGGGATATCAGATACTGGCGGCGGTATGCGGCTTCTGCCTGCACGGTCTGTGTCTGTCACGCCTGACGGAAAAGGGGGCGCGGATGCTGGCCCGGCTGTGCAGGCTGCTCCTGTCTCCGGCGGCCTTCCTGATGAGGGGAGCGAGGCTTTATATTGAAAAAATATATAAAAAAATCACCTTTGCGCTCAAGAGAGTAAAAAACGGCATAGGCCGTTCGACACAAGCCGACAGAGTCCGAAAAAAAATTCAAAAAAATTACAAAAAAATGCTATAAAATACTTTACAAAACAAAAAATTTGTTATATACTATAATATGTGCTGTGGTACTTGGAGGGATGCCTGATGAAGTTGTTTGGCAGAGAAATACCTCGCGGAAAGGGTCCGCGTCTTGTGGTGATGGGAGTTGCCGGCGTTATATTGGCGGCTTTCGTTGTGATGGTTTTTTCTACCGTTATAGGCATCTGGGAGGTACACAGGGATATAAGTGATTGCAATGAGGCTATCGCGCAGAAGGAGAGCGAGCTCAATCAACTTGAACAGAAGAAGGCATATTACGAAAGCGACGAGTTTTTTGAGGACGCCGCCCGCAGCAGCGGATATGTAGGCGAGGATGAAACGGTTTTCGTGGTGGTTGACTGAGCCGGCGGATTACATTTTTGAAAGGAGTCTCATACCTTTATGGCTCTTGAAGTTGGAAGCATTGTGGAAGGTAAGGTATCGGGCATAACGGGATTTGGGGCCTTTGTGGACCTCCCGGAAAAGAAAACGGGTCTTGTACATATATCTGAGGTGGCCCGGGATTACGTCAAGGACATACATGAACATCTCACCGTGGGACAGACCGTAAGGGTCAAAATACTGACCATGGAGCCCAACGGGAAGATAAGTCTGTCCATAAAAAAGGCGGTGCCCCCAAAGCCCAAGCAGCCGGCGGTATTTTCGGGCCGGCCCGCGGAGGTGAGCTTTTCTTCCGGAGGCGGCGAAATGTCCTTTGAGGACAAGATGGCCAAGTTCAAGCAGACCAGCGACGAGCGTATGCTGGACATAAAGCGCAATGTGGAGTCCAAGCGCGGCAGCAGAAGAAAGTGAGATATAAAGCAGGAGCCCGAATGGCCGCAAGACCGTTTGGGGCTCCTGATTTTATTTAAATGGGATATCAAAAAAATTGTGAAGAACGGCGTCGTCGCAAGCCTCGCTTCGCTTGCGGCGACTTTTTTGATTTTTTCGGCGGCTTGAGGGCAAGCCGCCCTACGGAGCACTAACGTAACAAAGTGGTGTAGGGCGGGCTGCCTTCAGCCCGCCGCTTATAATGACGGACAAAAAACTCGCAAAAGGTCGGTAGTGAGCCAAAGCCGCAGCGAGGTAAGCCATGTTTCGAGTTTTAATCGAAACACGCGATACCGAGTTTGTGACGACGCAGATCTGCGCGATTTTTTGCTTAATCGGTATATTCCATGAATTTCCGGCGCATAATACCCAAGAGGTGATGCGCGTGAAATTCAGGGACTTATTTTTATACAGCCCGGAAAGGGACGAAGGGGTCTTTATTTTGGACGAGCCCAGCTACCCGCCCACGGACTATGACCCCCAAATGAACGAGGGCGGGCCGGAGCTGACCGGCAGCTACAAAAAGGACAAGGCCGCCTTTGACCGCGAAATGGAAAAGGACCTGAACGGCGACCTTAAGATAAGGGAGTTCACCACGAGGGTGGCGGGCAGGGACGTAAAATGCGCCGCCTACTTTTTCGACGGACTGGTGGACAAAAGCGGAGTGAACGACTTCATTCTAAGGCCGCTTATGCTCGGCAGCCGCGCCACGGAGATACGGTCGTATTCGGACATAATGAACGTGCTTTTGGTACAGAGCGAGGTCAAGGAGACCAATACGATAGGGACGCTGGCCTTCGATATAAATTTCGGCAGTGTAATTCTCCTTATCGAGGGCTACGGCAAGGCGATTTCCGTTGACGCGAAGGGCTGGGAGCACAGGGGCATCGAAAGCCCCGAGGTGGAAAAGGTCATTCGCGGCCCAAACGACGCCTTCAGCGAGCAGATAAGGGAAAGCACCGCCCTCATCCGCCATCTGGTGCGTAACAAAAGCCTCATCAGCAGGGAGTTTTCGGTTGGCACCATAAGCCAGACGCCGGTCTCTCTCATGTATATAAAAAATGTGGCCGGAGAGCAGCTTGTCCGTGAGGTGGAGCGGAGGATAAAATCCATTGAGGTGGACTATCTCTTTTCCTCGGCGGAGCTGGAACAGTATCTGGAGGAAAGCTCCCTCATAACCCTGCCTCAGTTCATGGCCACCGAGCGCCCCGACCGGGCGGCCAGGGCTCTGCTGCTGGGAAGGGTGGTGGTGCTGGTGGACGGGTCGCCCTTCGCCATCGTAATGCCCACCACGGTCTTTGAGCTTAATGAGTCCGCCGAGGACCACTACCTGCGCACCCCTTACGTAAACATGATAAGGGGGATAAGGTTCATGGCCTTTCTCTGCTCGCTGCTGCTGCCGGGCATATATGTGGCGGTGGTGAATTTCCACGGCGAGATACTGCCCACGGATATGCTCATATCCATAGTCGCCGCCCGGGACAAGGTGCCCTTCCCCACGATAGTGGAGATAATAATAATGGAGCTGTCACTGGAGATAATCCGCGAGGCCGGCGCCAGAGTGCCCACGCCCTCGGGCACCACGCTGAGCATCGTGGGTGCCCTTATTTTGGGCCAGGCGGCGGTCAGCGCGGGCATAGTCAGCCCCATACTGATAATCATAGTTTCGATAGCGGCCATAGGCTCCTTCGCCACGCCCAACTATTATCTGGGCATATCGGCGAGAATATTGAGGTTTATTTATATATTCCTCGGCGCGGTGGGAGGCTTCCTCGGCATAACCGCCGGAGCCTTCGTCAACGCCGTCCTCTGGACCTGCACCTACAGCGTCGGCGTGCCCATGTTTGTGCCCGTGGCGCCCATAACCAAGGGCGGCGTGCCCAAGACCCTTGTCTATCCCAGAATATGGAAGCAGGACTATCGAGACGATTACGTCAATCCCCGCCGCCGCCGGAAGCAGCAAAGCGCCAGAGGCTGGAAAAAGGATGAAAACTGATTTTTTTAAGGAGGCGAGGCCCTGTGAACGGCGGTAAGAAGATAGGCCCGGCATCCACGGCCATACTTTTCCTGAATTTGGCCATGGCAAAGTATCTGATGGTGCTGCCGCACTTTATGGTCAGCGAGGTGGGCAACAGCGCGTGGATAGTGATTTTTTTGAAGGGCCTTGCGGCGATAGGGCTGTTCCTGTTGATAGCCGCCCTGTATAAGCCCTATGTGGGCATGGGCTTGGGGGAGCTTACCCGCCGGGCGCTGACGTCTCCTTTGGGCGGGGCGCTGAACTTTATAATAGTCTGCGTTATGCTGGTAAGGGGCGGTATGCTGTTCCGTATACTGACCGAGGCTTTGCAGACCCTCGAGACCGACACCGTTACCATCGAATATGTGGGGCTGTTTGTGCTGATACCGGTGCTGATTTGCGCGCTTAAGGGCTTTAACGCCAATGTGAACGCCAGCATACTCATACTGCCCTTCACCGTGCTTTCCGTGGTGATTATATCGGTGGCGCTGGCGCCGCACTACGAGGTGGGCAATCTGATGCCCATTTTCGGCGAGGGCGAGGGCAAGATACTCGAGACGGCCTTTCTCCGCTTCGGCGGCACCTTTGAGCTTATGTACCTGATGACCCTGTCACGGAGCATGGGAGATTACAAGACCTTCAAGCGGGGCGGTCTCATAGGCGTGGGGGCCATATCGCTTTTCTCCTTTATCTTTACCCTGATATACTGTCTGTCGGTGCCTTATCCCGTGTCAAAGAACTTTTTCTTCCCCCTGTATCAGCTCACAAGAATGATAAAGGCCGGCTCCTTTTTGCAGAGAATGGAGCCCACGGTCATCTTCGTGTGGACGGGAGTAATAATCTGCGGACTGTCCACCCTCGTAATCGCCGCGGCGGAGCTGCTGAAAAACACGTCCGGCACAAAGGGCGGAGGGGGCTTTGTGCCCCTGCTGGTAATGATAATTTTCCTCGTCGGAGTGCTGCCCCGCTCCGAGCTGGACACCTACGGGATATACAAGGTCGTCGTGAACATCAGCCACTACTTCTATATCGGCGTGATTTTGGCGGTGCTGCTCACCGCCCGTCTGCGGAAGGTGGAAAGGGGGCTCGCTTATGAGGCGTAAGCTGCTGGCGGCGCTGCTGGCGGCGTCGGTGCTTTTGAGCGGCTGCAATATGAGCACCGAGGTCAACGACAAGGCGTACGTCATAGCGGTGGGAGTGGACAAGGGCTCCAACGGTCTGCTCAAGGTCACCTTCATGTTTGCTTATCCCAGCGGAGGAGGAGATGAGGCCGGGGGAGAAAAGGTGGACGAAAAGGACATCGTCACCGTTGAGGCCCCAAGCATTTACAGCGGCATGAGACTGCTGGACACCTTCAAAAGCAAGCGCATCGACACCAACCACACCAAGCTGGTGGCCTTTTCTCAGGAACTGGCCGAGGACAGGGGAGTGTTCTCCCAACTGACCGACCTGGTGAACACAAGGGGCTTCAGGCCCAGCATTTATGTCTGCGTCACTCAGGAATCTCCCTCCAAGCTTTTCAACAGCATGGAGCCAAAGCAGGACGTGTTTATCGAAAAGTTCATCGAGCACCTGTTTTCCAAGGTGGCCTACAACGCCACCAGCCGCGCCTACCTCTACAACAACTATTTCAGCGCGGTGGTGGAGGACGGCAGCTATATAATGCCGCTTGTGGGCGTCACCGACAAGGAGAAGGTCAAGGAGGCCGCGGAGGATTATCCCTATAAGAAGCCCGACGATTTTGCCCTTAATTACACCGCCGACGAGGTGCCGCTCCACGGAGACGGCTCGGCCGCCCTCTGCGGCTACGGAGTTTTTGTGGACAACAAGATGGTTGGCACCCTCGGCATGATGGAGGGCACCATAGTGAAAATTCTGGAAAAAAATAAAAATGTGGGCCAGTTCTGTGTCCTTTATCCCGACCGCGACAGTTATGCCAACGTAAATTTGCAGCTCACCAACGCCCCTATCGTTACTGTTAAGACCGGCGACGCGCCGGAAATCGACATCCGCATCCAGCTCTGGGGCGAATTTACGGGCATAGGACGGACCTTCCGAAACTCCGAGGACTACGAAAGCTTTGTCGGCTACATGAGCTCGGCCTTTGAAAGAAAGACGGAGGAGCTTTTGGAGCGCACCCGCGCGGAGTTCGGTGCCGATATTCTCGGATTTGGCGACAAGGCCAAGGCTAACTTCCTCCGCTATCGGGAGTGGAAGGACTATAACTGGAAGGAAAAATATAAGGACGCGCGGTTCAGCGTCCATGTTGAGATAGATATGAACGACTACGGAGAGCTGCGCTTTTCGCAGAGAAAGTAGCGCGGCGTCATGAAAGGGGGCGGCGGCCATAAATCTGCTGGAATACGTTACGGTCATAATTTACGCTCTTGCGGCGGTGCGGAGCTTCTCCTTCGGGGTGTACAATCTCCGTCACGGGCGGAGCGGAGCCTTCGCCCTGACATTGCTGCTGCTGGCGGCCAGCGCCGTGCTGATGTGGCGGTACGTCATGATAAGCCTGCTGGGGAATTAGCGTATATATATAACAAAAAATGTTCACCTCTCATATTATAATGAGAGGTGATTTTATGAGCAAATGCAACAACTGCCCCGCCGGGCAGACGCCCTACATTATAAGAAAGGGCGACACAATTTGGGCCCTGTCCCAGACCTACGCCACCACGGTTCAGGATATACTTAATGTCAATCCCGGCCTTGACCCCGAAAACTTACAGATAGGACAGAGAATATGCCTGCCCTTTGTACCCGTGAACTATCCCGCCTGTCCCACGGGCAACTATTATGTGGTGGGCAAGGGCCAGACGTTCCTTAAGATAGCCGCCTATTTCGGAGTGAGCTATGATTTGCTCTACAAAAATAACATGGGCATCGACCCCGACGTTCTCTTTGAGGGGCAGGTTCTCTGCATACCCGTGGCCCCCTCGCCGGTGAGGATTCGCATCAGGGACGGCGTGCTGACCGTTACCCACAAAAACGGAGCCGTTACCAGCTGCGCGGTCAAAGGCAGCTTTACCGGCAGCGCCTGCGTCATCAACAAGCAGCTGGACATCGGCACGAGCGGCGCGCGCATACTTGACCTTTCAGACGGCGGCGCCATTTCCGGAGAGGCCAGCAGGTACGGCGGCATAGTCGTGGGCAATGAGGATATGGATAAGCTGTTCAATCTGGTGCCCGTAGGTACGGAGGTCACCGGGTAACAGGGGACGCCGCTCCCGTCAGCGGCGCGTGACCCAGACCTTCCCGCCGGAGACGCCGTGTATCTCGCCGCCCAGGGCGGCTATTTCCGCGAGTGACCGGGCCGACGCCTCCGATATTATTTCGCCGGGGATGAGCTGGGCCGTTCCCGGCGGATAGACAACCGCCTCACGGGCGCATATGCGTCCGGCGGCCTCGGACAGCGGCGCCTCCTCCGCCGGTGACATGAAGGCATCCCGTGGGGTCATCGCGGCCTCGCTTTCGGCAGGGACGAGTATCGCGGCCCTCCTTTCCGGCAGGGCGGCGTCCACCGCCGCAACTGCCTTTTTCAGCTTGACAAGTTCGTCGCGCCGGTGGAAGGGGCCGGCTATGCACACCACTCCGCCGCCGTAACTGCACTCCACGGAGATGCCGTGCTCCAGCCGCAGCATTTCCGCCCCCATGAAGGGGTCACCCCTCAAGGGCAGCACGAGGCGGCAGGGGTCCTTGTATTTTACGTGCCTGCCGGGAACGTCCGACTGCTCGGGGAAAATTTCGGCAATGCCACGGACGGCTTCGGTCCAAAGCGCCTCTCCCTTTTCCTCCATCATTGCCCGCGCCCAGTCCAGCGAGGCCATGAGTATGTAGCTGGGGGAGGAGGTCTGGTGGAGGCGGAGCGTGTAGTCCAACCTCGGGAAGCTGCCGTTTATGTGCAGATAGGCCGACTGGGTCAGGGCGGGCAGGGTCTTGTGGGCGCTGACCACCGTTATGTCCGCCCCCAGTCTCACCGCCGGCGGCGGCAGCAGGGGCGACAGGCCGTAGTGGGCCCCGTGGGCCCCGTCGATGAGCAGAGGCACGCCGTGGCCGTGGGCGATTTCGGCTATTTTTTCCACGTCGGAGGACAGGCCGAAGTAGTTGGGCGATGTTATGTAAACCGCCGCCGCGTCGGGGTTTTCGTCGAGGGCGCGGCGCACGTCCTCCGGATCGACGCCGCCCCACATCGCGCCGCCCTCCAAGGGCTCGGGCCTTACCCAGACGGGCACGGCCCCGCTTTGGAGCAGGGCGGAGATAAAGCTGCGGTGGCAGAAGCGGTCGCAGACTATCTTCTGTCCCTCTCTCACGGCCGCCGTTACCATGGCCAGTATGCCCCCCGAGGAGCCGTTCACCAGGAAGCGTGTTTCACCCGCGCCGAAGAACTCCGCCGCCGCTTTCTGCGCCTGAGCTATGGGGCCGCTGGGGAGGAAGAGGTTGTCGCTTTCGGGAAGCTCGGTTGTGTCGATTTTAGTCAAATCTCCGAGGCCGGACAGGGCCCGCCCGTCCAGGTGGCCGGGCATATGAAAGCCGAGCCGGTTTTTCGCGCCAAGCTCCATAAGAGCGTTATAAAGGGGAGCGTACATATTTTTTCCTCCAAATTAAAAAATGTTATTGACATTTTCTGAAATAAGGGTTAAAATATAAGTGTAAGGTACAAAATAGAAATATAAATTATTGGAGGTGTCATCATGAAAAAGAAGAACAACGGCGCCGAGAGACTGGCGCAGCGTATGAATGACCGTGCTTACGCCGAGGCGTATGACGTCCCGGAGGAGCAGGTATTGCTTGACGAGGACTACATTCAGGATGACGAGGATTTTGACAGGAACAAGGACGATGAAATAAAGGGGCGGTAGAGCGCCCGCAAAAATGCCGCGTCCGTTGGAGGGGGCGGAACCTTTTTCGGGCGCTTATGAAAAGCGATGAATTGATTAAAATCCCGGGTACGCGCCCGGGATTTTATGTTTTTTATCGGACTTTAAGCCCGTGGCCGAGGACGCACCTCATTCTCCGCCCATCCTGCGCGCCCACTCGGGGCCGCCGGCGTCGCAGCCCCGCTGAGAATAGGCGCTTAGCTCGCCGTACTTGCCGAGCACACGTATCACGCTGTCGAAGAAGCGGCGGTTTATGCTGTAATATACGGCCTTGCCGCGGCTGCGGGTCTTGAGCATATTTGCCTTTATCATCAGGGAAAGGTGATAGTAGGCGTTGGTGCCGGAGAACTTGAGCTCCTGCTCCACGTCCTTGATGGACACCTCGCCTCGGGTCAGTATCAGATTGAGGATATCTATACGGTTCTTTTCGGCGATGGCCGTGCCGAACACGTCGAGCCGCGGCACTTCGGTCCGGCCGCGCAGGGACGCGAGCTGGTCGGCGTAGTCCTGACCCAGCAGCAAAAGCGCGTCGCCGCCGCCGATGTCCGAGGCGCGTATGCAGTTTTTGGCGTATACGCAGAATGAAACGTAGATTTTTTCCCGACGGGACAAATCAAAGGGCCAGCCGGAGAGACTCATGTCACGGTTGAACGGCTCGGGCTCAAAGGAGCTTTTCAACTCCTCGGGCGTTTTGAGCGTATAGTAAGCGGGGTCCAGCCGAGCCTTGGCGTTTAATTCGCCAATCAGCGTGTCCAGCACCTTTTGAGGGTCTATAAGCAGGGAGTAAAGGGCGGACCTGAGCCGGTGGTCGCAGCCCGAGGCGCGGATGGCGGCGTTGATTTTTTTCATGCCGTCCGTGGTGGTCGGAGCGTCCTGCGGGCAGTTCAGCCAAAAATCCGTCGCCGCGCGGGCCATTGTGTCCACGCCGGCAAAAGCGTCTTCCGGCCGGAACTCCTCCAGCACTTCCGGCCCGCTTTTAAAGAGGGAGCCGGTGATAAGGCTTTTGCCGTCGTCGTTCAGGCGGAAAAAGGGCAGCAGCTCCTCCGGCACGGGGGCGACCGCCTCCCACAGACGCTCCATGAACTCCGTGTCCTCACGGGCCTTTTCGGGATTGGTAAAATTGGCCAGACAGTGCTCCTTGTTGAAATAAAGCACAAAAAGGAAAAACAAATCGTACCTCCGCCCCGGAGCGTTTATGAACTCTATCCTTGCCAACGCAAAGCCCCCTTACTTTATTTTTGAGAGAAGCAGCTCTTTTATTTTTTTGTCTTTTTCGCAGAAATTTTTGGCCTTGGGCGACAGCAGGGTCACGCCGTTTTCAAGGGGAATGAGCTTAAGTCCCAGACTTGAAACGGGCGTGTCCGCGTCTTTGCCCAGCAGCGCCTTCGCCGCCGCGGAGGGGAGGTACAGCTCGCCGTCCCTTTCGAATGGAGCCGGTAAGGTTTGTAGCCCGCCCGCGCAGCAGTAATAGCTTTCACAGCCCGCCTTGACCGCCCATTTGCCCCACATATGGCGGCGGAGCGAAGCCTCGTTGGCGGGGGTGCCGCCCACGTAACGGGCCGCCTCGCACATGGCCAGCAGAAAGGCTCCCACGCCGAAGTTGACGGTGCAGTCGTAAGGCGTGGCCTGAGTTGCGTTAGAGCCTATGGGCTGGACGTGGCCCACCTTGCCGTCGGGGTGAAGGGCAATACCGGACAGGTAGCTCAAGGCCCTTTCCGCCGCGGGGAGATAGGTCGCCTCGTCGAGAAGGCCGTAGTTTATGCCCCAGAACAGGCCGTAGGTCAAAAATCCGGTGCCGCTGGTCTCGTAGCCCTGGGGATTTTCCTCGCTGAGGGGATAGTCCGCCAGCATGGACTGGGTCCAAAAGCCGTTGCCCTCGGGGTCGGTTTTTTGACAGGCGATTATGGCCGGGGCCATTTCCATATATGTGCGCTTAAAGTAGCCGTAGTGCTCGTAGTCTTCGGGCATTTCGGCCAGTACCTTCGCCAGTCCCGCAAATACCCAGCCGTTCCCCCTGGCCCAGAAATTCTTGAACCCGTTTATCTCGCTGCCGACATAGCTGCCGTCCCGGTAGAACAGATGGCTGAATTCTCCGCCCACCGGCTCGGGCATACCGTCCTCGCCGTCGTACATCAGTTCCTTGGCAAATTTGAAAAAGCGGTACAGGGCGTCCAGATATTTTTTATCTCCGAAGGTGCGGTAAAGCTTAATATATACCGGCATAACCATGTACAAGGCGTCCGCCCACCACCAGTAGCCGTTTTCGCCCGTGGAAAGCTGATAGTCGCAGACGTATTTGGCCCTTTCGATTTTTTCGGGGCGGGGGTCAAGGGCGTACAGGTCCAGATAAGTCTGGAAGCAGGTCTGCCAGTCTCCGAAAAGTACGGCCTTGGAATTCGGATCCTGACTGTATTTGAAGGTCCACTCCTCCGGCGGGGCCTGGGTGGGATGGCCCCACCAGCCGTTATTTTCGGCCCAAGCCTCGGAATACCTCCGGTAAGCCTCGTCCTCAAGCGTAAAATACGCCTCCATGTTTCCGGTGTGATAGGCCGCCGTATCCCAGAAGGGCACGGGAACCCCGTTGGTCTCCTGAGCCGGGCCCACGTTCCTTTGCCAGCAGCCGTTGGCGCGGCGTATATTTTCAACGATTTCGTCATATTTCAGCATCAAATCGCTCCCTTCCCACAATATTCTAAATTTATTATATCAATATCACTCAACGATTGTCAAGACGTAAGGAAAAATAATTTGCGAGACTGTTGATTTTTACGGCAAAATGTGTTAAAATACAATAAGAAATTGTGGAAAAGGGGCAATATTATGGAGCGGAAGGAATTGCGCGCCCTGCGCCAGGGGCGTTAGCGTGGTCAACATCGACAGCGGCTGCGGCGCGGGCTATCCGGCTAACATGATAAACCGTATATGACAATGAAAAGATATTATATTTTAGACGACATCAGGGGCCTTGCCGTAATAAGCATGGTCCTTTATCACCTGACATGGGACATTGTCTATCTGGCGGGGGTAAAACTGAGCTGGTATGAGGCGCTCCCCGGACGGCTTTGGCAGCGGAGCATCTGCCTTACCTTTATCCTGCTTTCGGGCTTTTGCTGGTCCCTGGGACGGCGCCATGGATTAAGGGGGCTGACGGTGTTTCTGGGCGGCCTGGCGGTTACGGCTGCGACCGCCTCGTTTATGCCGGAAAACGTGATAGTTTTCGGCATACTGACCCTGCTGGGCAGCTGTATGCTGCTTATGATACCGCTTGAAAAGCTTGCGCGCCGGGTGCCGGCGCCGGCGGGACTTGTGGTGAGCGCGGCGCTTTTCGCCCTTTTGAGCGAGGCCGAAAACGGAACGGCGGCGTTCGGGCTTGTCAGGCTGCCCGCCGCGCTGTACAGGGACTGGTTCACGGCCTACCTGGGCTTCCCGCAGGAGGGGTTTTTCAGTGCGGATTATTACCCGCTTATCCCGTGGATTTTCCTTTTCACGGCGGGTTATTTTCTGTATAGAATATTTGAGCGGCACGGCTGGCTGCGCCCGCTGGAGCGTCGGGGACTCCCTCCGCTGGAATGGACGGGCCGCCATGCCTTTGAGATATATCTGATACACCAACCTGTTTTAGCTCTATTTTTTTACATTGGAGGTTATTTAAAATGAAAAAGCTTTACCTTGACTGCGGCATGGGCGCGGCGGGAGATATGCTCACCGCCGCTCTGCTTGAGCTCCACCCTGACCCCGACGGCTTTGTGGAGCGGTTGAACGGCATCGGCATATCCGGGGTGGAGATCAGGCGTAATACCCTCACCCGCTGCGGAATTCGCGGCGCCGGTATGAGCGTCCTTGTGAACGGCGTGGAGGAGGACGAAATTCATGAGCACGGCCATGACCATGAGCATGACCACGAGCATGAGCACGAGCATCATCATCACCACCGTCACACCGGTATGGACGAAATAAACAAAATAATAGACGGTTTAAAGGTCTCGGATAAGGTGAAGTCCGACATAAGGGCGGTCTACGGCCTTATCGCCGCCGCCGAGAGCGAGGCCCACGGTCGCCCCGTGGAGGAGATACACTTCCACGAGGTGGGTTCCATGGACGCGATCGCCGACATCGCCGCCGTGAGTATGCTCATTGAGGAGCTGGCCCCTGATCGGGTCGAGGCTTCGCCGGTTCATGTGGGCAGCGGCATGGTTCGGTGCGCCCACGGGATTTTGCCCGTGCCCGCGCCGGCCACGGCTCACATACTTCGGGGCGTGCCGACCTATGGCGGCGAGGTCAGGGGAGAGCTTTGCACCCCAACCGGAGCGGCACTGCTCAGGCATTTTGCCGACGGGTTTGCCGCCTCGTCAGCCATAAGCGCGGAGAAAATCGGCTACGGCTTCGGCAAGCGGCAGTTTTTCGCCTCCGACGGCACGGAAATTTTATCCGCAGTCAGGGCAATGCTTGGTGAGGACGGCGCTCGGGACGAGGTGGTTATCCTGTCCTGCAACATAGACGATATGACCGGCGAGGAGCTCGGCTTTGCCGCCGAGCGGCTCATGGCCGCGGGAGCCAGGGACGTTTTTACCGCGCCGGTTTATATGAAAAAGGGCCGCCCCGGTGTGCTGCTGACCGTCATTTGCGACAGCGGGACAAAGGATGTCCTTGTCCGGCAGATATTCAGGCACACCGCCACCGTGGGCATCCGCGAGCAGACCGCCCGCCGTTATATCCTTGACCGCACGGTGGAGGTGCGCCGCACGCCCGACGGCGACGTCAGGGTGAAGAAGTCAACCGGCTACGGAGTGAGGCGTGAAAAGCCCGAGTTCGAGGACCTGAAGCGAATTGCCCTCGAAAAGGATAAATCAATTGGTGAAATAGACGTGTAAGGGGGCTGTAAAAAAATGGCGCAGACCGGCGTCGTCACAAGCTCGGTATCGCATATTTCGATTAAAAAATCGAAATACGGCTTACCTCGCTGTGACTCCTTTTCCCCACAAAATCGGCTTCGCCGTTTTGCGGGGACCCCATTTTGGCAGGAAGCCTTTATTTAAGGCAAATGTGAGCGTTATATAATTGTTCGGCAAAAATAAAGTAATTAATGAAGAAAATTCGCCCTTACGAGCGAATTTTCTCATTTTATGCCCTTGAACTACGAACGAAAATCACCCTCGGCGGCGTCGGGGCAAAGCCAGTCTCCGTTCCGACATTTCCTGCGGAAAAGTCGTCGCTCGAAGGCTTGCCCCTCCTTTTTCGCAAAAGGTCACGTTCGCGTCGCCTGCTTCGGGCCTAAAACGGCCCTCGCGACGGCTTTGGCTCACTACCAACCTTTTGCGAGATGTGCTGGCAGTGCAACCCACACAAACAACGAAGTTGTTTGTGTGGAAGAGGAGGAGCAACTGAGCGAGCCAAACGTTGATTTTTGAAAAAAGTCAACGCGAGCGAAGCGATGTTTGCGACGACGACGTTCTGCACGATTTTTTTTGACAGCCCCGTGCCTCCAGATTACATAGTGAGTTCTTTTACAACCCCACTTATATACCTTTCACTATAACGGCCGAAATCGGCACGTCGCCGGTACGGTTATAAAACCGCGTCAGCAGCACGGTGTACCTGCTCGGGTCCAGTCCGGCCAGATATTCTAACAGAACGTCGCGCTCCTCACAGCCGTTGACGCCTCCGTAGTAAATGGACAGGGAAATCTTCCCGCCGTCTTTAAGCAGCCCCAGCCCCGCCTCGATTGCCGCGACGGTGCTGTCCGGACGGGTGAAAACGGCGTGGTCTCCGCCGGGGAGCCAGCCCAGGTTGAACACGATAAGGTCCACCGTCCCCGGACGGGCGTATTCGGCCATATTGGCGTGGCTGTCGAGAATGACCGTGCCGTTTTCAAGCCCCCGCTCCGCCAGCCTGCGCCGGGTGTTTTCCACGGCCCGGGGCTGAATGTCAAAGGCTATGACACGGCCCTCCGGCCCGACCAGCCCGCATAAGGCGGCGGTATCGTGACCGTTGCCGGCGGTGGCGTCTATGCACAGGCCGCCCGCCGGCACGGACTCACGGAAGAGCTTTTCATTGAGAGAAAGAGTGTTCATTTACTTCGCGGCCTTTTCAAGCCTGTTAATAGCACTGATGAGGGCGTAAACGGAGGAGGTCATGATGTCGGTGTTCCTGCCCGCGCCCCAGGAGGAGGTCTTGCCGTCGCTTATCTCTATGTAGGAGATGGCCCGGCTCTTGCTGCCCTTTTCAAGAGCGTGCTCCTTGTAGGTGGAAACGGAAAATCCGGGGTGGAACCTGTCGCACAGGGCGTTGCACACCGCGTCCAGACGGCCGTTGCCGTGACCGGCAAGCACAAGGGTCTCGCCGTTCATCTCAATCGTCACCTCGGCCTCGATGCCGTTGCGCTGAACATAATGGCACTCCAAAAGCTTCATGGGCTCGGACACGTTGATAAAGTCGTCCATGAAAATGTTAAGCACCTCTTCGGGAGACAGCTCCTTGTGCAGATGGTCGGAAACGGACTTGACCGCGTAGCCGAACACCTCTCTCATCTTCGGGGGCAAATCGTAGCCGAACTGCTTTTCCATCAAATAGCCTATGCCGCCCTTTCCGCTCTGACTGTTGATGCGTATAACGTCGCTTTCGTACTCGCGTCCCACGTCGTGGGGGTCGATGGGCAGATAGGGTACCGACCAGGTGTCCAGATGCTTTTCCTCCCGCCAGTTCATGCCCTTTGCAATGGCGTCCTGATGGGAGCCGCTGAAGGCAGCGAACACCAGCCGGCCGGCGTAAGGTGTCCGTTCGCCGACGGTCATACCGGTAAGGCGCTCGTAGGCGGCGACTATGAAGGGCAGATTTTCCAGATTGAGCCCTGGGTCTACCCCGTGGCTGAACATATTCAGGGCCAGGGTAACTATGTCCACGTTGCCGGTGCGCTCGCCGTTGCCGAAGAGGGTGCCCTCGATGCGGTCGCCGCCGGCCAACAGGCCCAGCTCGCTGTCCGCAACGCCGCAGCCCCGGTCATTGTGGGGGTGCAGGGACAGCACTATGCTGTCGCGGCGGTTCATATGGTCGCTCATGTACTCTATCTGACTGGCGTAAACGTGGGGGAGAGACATCTCCACGGTGACGGGCAGATTGATGATTACCTTGCGGTCGGGGGTAGGCTCCCACACGTCGATAACGGCGTTGCAGACCTCGAGGGCGTACTCGGGCTCGGTGCCGGTGAAGCTTTCGGGGGAGTACTCAAAGCGGAAATCCCCCTCCATTTCGGCGGCTATATCCTTCAGCAGCTTGGCGCCGGAAACGGCGATTTCGGTTATCTCGTCCTTGCTGCGCTTGAATACCTGCTCCCGCTGAGCCACGCTGGTGGAGTTGTAAAGGTGGACGATGACAGGGGTCTTGCAGCCCTTAAGGGACTCGAAGGTCTTTCTGATGATGTGCTCTCTCGACTGGGTCAGCACCTGAATGGTCACGTCCTCGGGAATGAGGTTTTTCTCGATAAGCGTGCGGACAAATTCGTACTCCGTTTCGCTGGCGGCGGGGAAGCCCACCTCGATTTCCTTAAAGCCCACCTCGACCAGAAGCTGGAAAAACTCCAGCTTTTCCTCAAGGCTCATGGGCACAACAAGGGCCTGGTTGCCGTCGCGCAAGTCCACGCTGCACCATATGGGCGCGTGGTCGATGTACTCCTTTTTCGCCCATTTCAATTCGTTGACAGGAGGCATAAAGTAGCCCCTTTGATACTTCCGGTAATTTTTCATAACCGTCGCTCCTTTCAAAAATGATTTCACAAATAAAGGCTCCGTCTCAACATAGAGACGAAGCCGACTGCTCCGCGGTACCACTCTATTTCGCCCAAAGGCGCGCTTTACGGATACTTACATATCCTGCCGCTGTAACGGTCGGCCTCCGTCTTGACCTATGACCCGGCGAGCCGGGGTTAAGCAAGCGACTCCAAGGCGAGTTCGGACCTTTTCCGCCGCCGGCTCACACCGCCCGCCGGCTCTCTGAAGGCTTCCCTGGTCTTACTACTCCTTTTCACAGTCTTTGATTTATTTGTGATACCATTATAACACGGAAATTAAAAAATGCAAGAGTTTTTTTGAAAATTTTCAAATTTTTCAAAAAAATTTTTAAAAAACACTTGACAAATGAAAAAAGCTGTGCTATACTCATATCGAAAGGTCAAAGAAAGTCAAAGTCAAAATCAAACCTTTTGTAAATTACGGGAAAGGACTGGTAGGAAAATGAAGAGCAGTATGTCGGATATGATCGAGCAGATGCTTATCGAGCTCTTGGCCGAGGGTGACGGCATAGCTCAGATACAGCGCAACATTCTGGCCGATCAGCTGAATTGTGTACCCAGCCAGATAAACTACGTTATCCATACCCGTTTCACGCCTGAGAGGGGCTATATGATAGAGAGCAGGCGGGGCGGCGGCGGAAGCGTAAAAATCTCCCGCGTTACACCCAGCGGCAGCTACCTGATGCACGTGCTCAACTCCGTGGGCGGCAGCCTGGATTATGACACGGCAAGGATTTTCACCCAAAATCTCCTGGACTATGAATTTATCTCACCCCGGGAGGCAAAACTTATTTTGGGCGCCCTCAGAGACAGCGCCCTCCCCGTGCAGAGCACGGTCAAAAATACGCTGAGGGCCAGCATATTTAAGAATATGCTGCTGGCGCTGCAATAAATTATATTATATGGAGGTAATAACTATGAAATGCCAAAAATGCAATAAAAACGAAGCCAATGTTCAGTACAGGGAGTCCATCAACGGTCAGACCCGCGAAATCTGCCTTTGCAGCCAGTGCGCTAAGGAGAGCGGCCTGCTTAACCACACTTCCGAAATGTTCCGCAATATGGAACGTGAAATGATGAGCGCCTTCACCTTCCCCTTCGGCGGGAGCATAGGCGCGTCCCTTTTCGGCGGCACGCCCCTCAGCCTGTCACTTTTGGGCGGCGAAAGCCCCTTCGCTCCCGCGCCGGAGCTGGGCGGCTTCTTTGAAAACGACCCCGTCGAGGGCATGGAGACCGTGGAGCCCGAGAAAAAGACGGACAAAAAGCCGGCCAAAGCCGAAAAGAAGCCCGATACCGTTGACGAGCTCAAGGCCCAGCTTCTGGACGCCATCGGCGACGAACGCTACGAGGAGGCCGCCAAGCTCCGTGACAGGATAAAAAAGCTTAAAGGAGAGTGATTTCCCATGATGGAGAACGGATATAACTTTACCGAAAAGGCCCAGACCGCCATTTCTCTCGCCCAGTCCGAGGCGGAGAAGATGGGGGCGGGCTACGTGGGCACCGAGCATTTGCTCTGCGGCCTTATAATGGAGGGCAGCGGCCTTACTCAGCAGTTCTTCCGCAAGTGGGGCGTTACCCTCGAGGCGGTGGAGCACCGCATCGAGCAGTACGGCTCCACCTATTACAGCCAGAACCGCTTCGCCGGCTTTACGCCCAGAACCAAGCAGTGCTTGCAGCTCAGCGCGGACATAGCCTACAGCTTCCGCTCAAGGCTCATCGGAACCGAGCACATACTCCTTGCCCTCGCCAAAAACAGCGACTGCTCGGCCAACCGCATACTCCGTTCGCTGGGCGTCAACGCCGAAAAGATGGGCCAGATGGAGGAGGATATCGCCCGGGCCTACCGCAGCGTCCGTGGTCAGGAGGGCGGCGAAAAGAGCAAGACCCCCACGCTGGATAAATTCGGACGGGATTTGACCGCCATGGCCCGTGAAAGCAAGTTCGACCCCGTAATCGGCCGTGAGCAGGAGATAGCCCGTGTGACCCAGATACTTTCCCGCCGCACCAAGAACAACCCCGTCCTTCTGGGCGAGCCCGGCGTGGGCAAAACCGCCGTCGTGGAGGGTCTCGCCCAGGAGATAGCCGCGGGCAACGTACCGGAGCTGCTCCGTGACAAGAGGATAGTTTCTCTTGACATGGGCGGTCTTTTGGCCGGCAGCAAGTACCGCGGCGAGTTTGAGGAGCGCCTTGAAAAGGCCATGGAAGAGGTCGTCAAGAGCGGAAACGTCATTCTCTTCATCGACGAGCTCCACACCATCATCGGCGCGGGAGCCGCCGAGGGCGCCGTGGACGCCGCCAATATACTTAAGCCTAATCTGGCCCGCGGCGAAATGCAGATAATCGGCGCAACCACCCTTAACGAATACCGTAAATACATCGAAAAGGACGCGGCCCTCGAGCGCCGTTTCCAGCCCGTGACCGTGGGCGAGCCCTCCCAGGAGGACACCGAGAGTATTCTCCGGGGCATCCGCGAGAAGTACGAGGCCCATCACGGCGTAAAGATAACCGACGAGGCGATTTCCGCCGCCGTAAAGCTCAGCGGCCGCTATATCACCGACCGCTTTATGCCCGACAAGGCCATCGACCTCATCGACGAGGCTTGCAGCCGCGCAAGGCTGGGCTCTCTCACCATGCCCGAGGAGCTTAAGGAGCTGGAGTCGAGAGTTTCCGCCGCCGCCGCCGAAAAGGATATAGCCATAAACAATCAGGAGTTTGAGCGGGCCGCCGCCCTCCGTGACGCGGAGCGGGCGCTACGGGCCGAGCTTGAGGACAAAAAGGACGACTGGAAGCAGTCGAGCGACGGCAAGACCCTCTCTATAGGCCGGGCCGAGATAGAGGACATAATTTCTCAGTGGACCGGTATCCCCGTCAAAAAACTGGCGGAGGAGGAGAGCGAGCGTCTGCGCAACTTGGAGGAAGTTCTCCACAAGCGCGTGGTCGGTCAGGACGAGGCTGTCGTGGCCGTGTCCAAGGCCGTGCGCCGCGGCCGCGTGGGTCTCAAGGACCCCAAGCGTCCCATCGGCTCCTTCATTTTCCTCGGACCCACCGGCGTGGGCAAGACCGAGCTGTGCAAGGCTCTGGCCGAGGCTCTGTTCGGTGACGAAAACGCCATGATACGTGTAGATATGAGCGAATACATGGAGAAGCACTCCGTGTCCAAGCTCATCGGTTCGCCTCCGGGCTATGTGGGCTTCGAGGAGGGCGGCCAGCTCACCGAGCAGATACGCCGCAAGCCCTACAGCGTTGTGCTCTTTGACGAGATAGAAAAGGCGCACCCCGATGTGTTCAACATGATGCTTCAGATTTTGGACGACGGCCGCCTGACCGACAGCCAGGGCCGGAGGGTGGACTTCAAGAATACCGTCATCATCATGACCAGCAACCTTGGCGGCCGCAATATCACCGAGCCAAAGAGCCTTGGCTTCAACACCGGCGAAAGTCGGGCCGACGTGGATAAGGATATAAAGAAGAGCGTCATGGACGAGCTTAAAAAGGCTTTCCGTCCGGAGTTTTTGAACCGTGTGGACGACATAATCGTGTTCAACCGCCTCACCGACGGGGACATCAAGAAGATAGCCTCCATTATGCTGGAAAGCTTTAACAAGCGGCTTGCCTCCAACGGCATCACCTGCACCTTTGAGGACAGTGCTCTGGAGCTTTTGGCCAAGGAGGGCTTCGATCCCGTATACGGCGCGCGGCCTCTGCGCAGGGCTATTCAGAGCCGGGTGGAGGACGTGTTCGCCGAGGAAATGCTGGACGGCAAGGTTAAGCCCGGCGACCGTGTGACGGTTTCCGCCGAGGACGGGCAGATAAAGATTAAGGCGGCCGAGCCGGTAACGGCGTAAGGGGAGACTGTAAAAAAATAGCGCCATGTAATCTGGATACATGAGGGCTGTCCAAAAAAATCGCATAAACCGACGTCGTCGCAAGCCTCGCTTAGCTTGCGGCGACTTTTTTAAATTTTTTCGGCGGGCTGAAGGCAGCCCGCCCTACGCTACTTTGTTAAGGTAGTGTAAGGCGGCTTGCCCTCAAGCCGCCGAAAAATTAATTCAAAAATTTTCCCCTTATACCCCTTGACAAAGCTTGACTTTTGTGATAAATTAATATACTGCCCTATACTGAGGCATTATGCCCAAAAGGGCAAAAAATACAGGCGCAACAGTTGATATATTTTGTGTTTTCTCCACATTCTATGGGGAAACGCGGCATGTGGGAACAATTCTATCCCCGGTGCCGTTCGGGTACATTCTATGCTCGGGCGGCAGGTAGCTTGACCGTTGCTCGTCACAAACAGGCAATGAAATTATTGAATTTGATGAGGTGATTTTATTGAAGCTGACCAAGTTAGAGGAGTCCGGACGTATAAAAGACGTCAAGATGGGCAAAAACGTGCGCAAGTCCTTCGCCAAGATAGACGAGGTGCTTGAAATGCCCAACCTGATCGACCTTCAGAAATCCTCCTATGAGTGGTTTATTAAGGAAGGTCTCAGAGAGGTGTTCAGGGACGTTTCTCCCATAACGGACTACACCGGCAATCTTATTCTCGAATTTACGGATTACCGGCTGGACGAGCATCCCAAGTACAGCATCGACGAGTGCAAGGAGCGCGACGCCAACTACGCGGCGCCCCTGAGAGTCCGGGTGCGGCTTATCAATCAGGAGACCGGCGAGATTAAGGAACAGGAAATCTTCATGGGCGACTTTCCCCTTATGACCGAGCAGGGCACCTTTGTTATCAACGGCGCGGAGCGCGTTATCGTAACTCAGCTCGTGCGCTCACCCGGCATTTATTATGAGCAGAAGTTCGATAAGGACGGCAAAAAGCTCATCAACGCCACCGTTATCCCCAACCGGGGCGCGTGGCTGGAGTATGAGACCGACAGCAACGATATCTGCTATGTCCGTATCGACCGCAACCGCAAAATACCCGTTACCGTCCTCATCAAGGCTTTGGGTCTTGAGACGGACCCCGAGATAATAGACCTCTTCGGCGAGGACGAGAAAATTCTCGCCACCCTCTCCAAGGACGCCTCCACCGACAACAAGGAAAAGGCCCTCTTTGAGATATACGCGAAGCTCCGTCCCGGCGAGCCTCCCACCTACGACAGCGCCAACACGCTGCTGATGAACCTGTTCTTCGACGCCAAGCGTTACGATTTGGCCAAGGTGGGCCGTTACAAGTATAACAAAAAGCTGTCCATCGCCGCCAGAATTGCCGGCTTTGTTGCCGCCGAGCCCGTTGTGGACCCCTCCAGCGGCGAGATACTGGTCGAGGCGGATACCAAGATAACCAAAGAGATGGCCCGTAAAATAGAGGATATGGGCATCAACAAGGTCATCGTCGATGTGGGCGAGGGCAAAAAGGTCACCGTATTTTCCAACAACATGGTCGATCCGGTGAAGTACGCCGGCGTTGACCTTTACAGCGTTACCCACGAAAAGGTGTGCAAGTCCGTGCTGGACAGCATACTTGAGGAGTGCGGCGGCGATGTGGACGAGATACTGCGCATGGCTGACGAGCGCCTTGACGAGCTGGTGCCCAAGCACATTGTGGTGGACGACATCTTCGCCTCGATAAACTACTGCCTTAACCTGGCGCACGGCATCGGCACCGACGACGACATAGACCATCTGGGCAACCGCCGTCTGCGCAGCGTGGGCGAGCTTTTGCAAAATCAGTTCCGTATCGGAATTTCCCGCATGGACCGCGGCGTCCGCGAGAGAATGAGCATACAGGAGCTGGACATCGTCACTCCTCAGTCTCTTATAAATATCCGTCCCGTGGTGGCGGCCATCAAGGAGTTCTTCGGTTCTTCACAGCTTTCTCAGTTCATGGACCAGAACAACCCCCTGGCCGAGCTGACCCACAAGCGCAGGCTGTCCGCTCTCGGACCCGGCGGCCTTTCCAGAGAGAGGGCGGGCTTCCAGGTACGCGACGTGCACTACACCCATTACGGACGTATGTGCCCCATCGAGTCTCCCGAAGGCCCCAATATCGGCCTTATCAGCTCGCTTTCCACCTACGCCCGTATCAACGAGTACGGCTTTATCGAGGCCCCGTACCGCAAGGTAATAAAGGGCAAGGGCATAGTCACCGACGAGATAGAGTATATGACGGCGGACGTGGAGGACAACTACGTTGTCGCTCAGGCGAACGAGGCGCTGGAGGACACTCCCGAGGGCAAGCATTTTGCCCGTGCCAAGGTATCGGCCCGCTTCAAGAGCGAGATTTTGGAGGTCCCCGCCGAAAATATTGACTATATGGACGTTTCTCCCAAGCAGGTGGTTTCCGTGGCCACGGCCATGATACCCTTCCTTGAGAACGACGACGCGAACCGCGCCCTGATGGGCTCCAATATGCAGCGTCAGGCCGTTCCTCTGCTCAAGCCTCAGTCTCCCATCATCGGCACCGGTATGGAATACAAGGCCGCCAAGGACTCCGGCGTTGTTGTGGTGGCCAACGAGGACGGCGTGGTGGATAAGGTCAGCGCCGACGAGATAATCATCAAGGATGATTTGGGCGAGCGCCACACCTATAAGCTGCTGAAATTCCTGCGCTCCAACCAGAGCAACTGCATAAATCAGCGTCCCATCGTGGATGCCGGCGACCGTGTGCAGAAGGGCGATATAATTGCCGACGGCCCCGCCACCGACAACGGAGAGATAGCTCTGGGACGCAACGTGCTCATCGGCTTCATGACCTGGGAGGGCTACAACTACGAGGACGCCGTTCTTTTGAACGAGAACCTTGTCCGCGACGACGTGTTCACCTCCGTTCACATTGAAAAATACGAGTCCGAGTCCCGCGACACCAAGCTGGGGCCGGAGGAGATAACCCGCGACATACCCAACGTGGGCGACGACGCCTTGAAGAACCTTGACGAGCGGGGCATAATCCGCATCGGCGCCGAGGTGCATCCCGGCGACATCCTCGTGGGCAAGGTGACCCCCAAGGGCGAGACCGACCTGACCCCCGAGGAAAGGCTGCTCCGGGCCATCTTCGGCGAAAAGGCCCGCGAGGTAAGGGACACCTCTCTCCATGTGCCCCACGGCGAGGCCGGAATAATAGTTGACGTCAAGGTGTTTACCCGTGAGAACAACGACGAGCTGCCTCCGGGAGTGAACGAGCTTGTCCGCATCTACATCGCTCAAAAGCGCAAGATAAGCGTGGGCGACAAGATGGCGGGCCGCCACGGTAATAAGGGCGTTGTGTCCCGCGTGCTGCCAGTGGAGGATATGCCCTTCCTGCCCGACGGACGGCCCCTCGATTTGGTGCTCAATCCCCTGGGCGTGCCCAGCCGAATGAACATCGGTCAGGTGCTCGAGGTCCATCTCGGCATGGCCGCCAGCAAGCTGGGATTTAAGGTGGCCACCCCCGTATTCGACGGCGCCAACGAAAAAGATATCATGGATCTGCTGGAGGAGGCCGGCGTCCGCAGAGACGGCAAGACCGTGCTCTACGACGGCCGCACCGGCGAACCCTTTGACAACCCCGTTACCGTGGGTTATATGTACTTCCTCAAGCTTCACCATCTTGTCGATGACAAGATACACGCCCGCAGCACCGGCCCCTACTCTCTTGTCACCCAGCAGCCTCTGGGCGGCAAGGCCCAGTTCGGCGGCCAGCGTTTCGGCGAAATGGAGGTTTGGGCGCTTGAGGCTTACGGCGCCGCTTATCTGCTTCAGGAGATACTCACCGTCAAGTCCGACGACATCGTGGGACGCGTAAAGACCTACGAGTCCATCGTCAAGGGCGAAAACGTCCCCACTCCCGGCATACCCGAGTCCTTTAAGGTGCTCGTAAAGGAGCTTCAGGCTCTGGCCCTTGACGTCAACGTCCTGGACAGCGACGGCAATCTGGTCGAGCTCACCTCCGACGACGAGGACGATCCCAACATCGAGGCTTATCATGACGAGTTTAAGCAGGTCAACGACGGCATCGGCCCCGGCTACAGCGAGATAGACGCCGCCGAGGAGCTTATGCGCGAGCTGCTCGATGAAAAGAAGTCCGAGGAAGAGGAAGAGGAGGACGACGACTTTGTTGACCTCGACCTTGACGAATATGATGGAGACGACGATGACGACAGCTTCGGCGACGAAATCTAAAGGGAGGAATTGAAATTATGGATTTTAACACATTTGATTCAATACAGATCGGTCTGGCCTCTCCCGAAAAAATTCTTGAATGGTCCTACGGCGAAGTAAAAAAGCCCGAGACCATCAACTACCGTACACTCAAGCCCGAGCGCGACGGCCTTTACTGCGAGCGCATTTTCGGCCCCACAAAGGACTGGGAATGTCACTGCGGCAAGTATAAGAAAAACCGTCACAAGGGCGTTATATGCGACCGCTGCGGCGTTGAGGTCACCCGGGCCAAGGTCCGCCGCGAGCGTATGGGCCACATCGAGCTGGCCGCCCCCGTAAGCCACATCTGGTACTTCAAGGGTATCCCCAGCCGTATGGGTGTGCTTTTGGACATTTCTCCCAACGTGCTGGAAAAGGTGCTTTACTTTGCACAGTATATCGTCCTTGACGCGGGCAAGGCCACCGAGTTCGCCAAAAAGGACGTGCTCAACGAGCAGGAGCTGGAAAAGTACCGCGAAAAGTACGGCGACGGCTTCCGTGTGGGCATGGGCGCCGAGGCTATCCTCGAGCTGCTCAGGGAGGTTGACCTTGAGGAGCTTAGCAAGGAGCTCCGCGACGAGCTTATGAACTCTCAGGGCCAGCGCAAGCAGAAGGCCGCCAAGCGCCTCGAGGTGGTGGAAGCCTTCCGCAAGAGCAACAACAAGCCCGAGTGGATGATCATGACCCGCATACCCGTGCTCCCGCCGGATATACGCCCCATGATACAGCTGGACGGCGGACGCTTCGCCACCAGCGACCTTAACGACCTTTACCGCCGGGTAATAAACAGAAACAACCGTCTGCGCCGCCTGCTTGAGCTGGGCGCGCCCGACATAATCGTCCGCAACGAGAAGCGTATGCTTCAGGAGGCCGTTGACGCTCTTATCGACAACGGCCGCCGCGGCCGTCCGGTTACCGGCGCGGGCAACCGCGCGCTCAAGTCCCTGTCCGATATGCTCAAGGGCAAGCAGGGCCGCTTCCGCCAGAACCTTCTGGGCAAGCGCGTGGACTACTCCGGCCGAAGCGTTATCGTCGTAGGACCTCAGCTTAAGATTTATCAGTGCGGCCTGCCCAAGGAAATGGCGCTCGAGCTTTTCAAGCCCTTTGTTATGAAGCGGCTCGTGGCCAACGGCAGCGCCCAGAATATCAAGAACGCCAAGCGCATGGTCGAGCGGGCCAAGCCCGAGGTATGGGACGTGCTGGAAAGCGTTATCAAGGAGCACCCCGTGCTGCTCAACCGCGCTCCCACCCTGCACCGTCTGGGTATTCAGGCGTTTGAGCCCATTCTCGTCGAGGGCCGCGCCCTCCGTCTGCACCCGCTGGTATGTACGGCTTTCAACGCCGACTTCGACGGCGACCAGATGGCGGTGCACGTTCCCCTGTCCCCCGAGGCTCAGGCCGAGGCCAGGTTCCTCATGCTCTCCGCCAACAACCTGCTCAAGCCCCAGGACGGCAAGCCCGTCACCGTGCCCACTCAGGATATGGTGCTGGGTAGCTATTACCTTACCCTCTGCAAGCCCAAGGAGGTTCGCATAACCGACCCCGGCGACAGCGGCTTCGAGGCCGGTCAGGTGGTGGCCTACTATGACGGGCTTTTAAAGACCAACGCCGAGCTTGAGGCTCAGGGCAAGACCCCCGCCTCCTACACCGAGGAGGGCTGCTTCCCCGGCGAAAAGGGCGAAAATCACTTCTTCAGCGATGTCAACGAGGCCATGATGGCCTACGACAGCGGCGACGTGGAGCTTCACGCCCCCATAAACGTCCGTGTGTTCAAGACCGGCGAGGACGGCGTCACCCGCTACAAGACCATCCGCTCCACCGTGGGCCGGCTGATATTCAACGAGACCGTGCCCCAGGACCTTGGCTTTGTGGACAGGACGGACCCCGCCAACGAGTTTGAGCCTGAAATTCAGTTCACCGTCAACAAGAGCAAGCTGGGCAAAATAGTGGACTACTGCATCCGCGCCCACGGCATAACTCAGACCGCCGTTGTGCTGGACGACATCAAGGCTCTGGGCTACAAATATTCCACCAAGGGCGCCATCACCATCAGCGTCAGCGACATGGAGGTGCCCGGCTCCAAGCAGGAGCGTTTGGCCGAGGCCGAAAAGCAGGTCGAAAATATAACCCGTCTTTACCGCCGCGGTCTTATCACCGACGCCGAGCGTTACACCCGTGTTATCAACGCATGGCAGGACGCCAACGACGATATTTCCAAGAACCTGATGAAAAATCTGGATAAGTACAACCCCATCTTCATGATGGCGGACTCCGGCGCTCGAGGCAGCGTAAACCAGATTCGTCAGCTCGCCGGTATGCGCGGCCTTATGGCCAGCACCGACGGCCGTCCCGTGGAGATACCTATCCGCGCTTCCTTCCGTGAGGGACTTAACATTCTGGAATACTTCATTTCCACCCACGGCGCGCGCAAGGGCCTTACCGATACGGCTCTGCGTACCGCCGACTCGGGTTATCTGACCCGCCGTCTGGTGGACGTTTCTCAGGACGTCATCATACGCGAGGTTGACTGCGGCACCCGCGACGGCATCACCGTTTCCGCCATTTATGACGGTCACGAGGTAATCGAGCCTTTGCGCGAGCGTCTCGTGGGCCGCGTTCCCTGCGCCGATATCGTCAATCCCGAGACCGGCGAAATCATCGTGCATGAAAATCACCTTATCACCGAGGCCGAGGCCGAGGCTGTGGAAAAGGCCGGCGTGACCGAGGTCAAGATACGCAGCGTCCTTGCCTGTCACAGCAAGGTGGGCGTCTGCGCCCACTGCTACGGCGCAAACCTGGCCAGCGGCGGCGACCTGGTCAACGTGGGCGAGGCCGTCGGCATCATCGCGGCCCAGTCCATCGGTGAGCCGGGCACCCAGCTTACCATGAGAACCTTCCACACCGGCGGCGTTGCGGGTAACGACGTAAACGATATCACCCAGGGTCTTCCCCGTGTAGAGGAGCTTTTCGAGGCGCGCAAGCCCAAGGGCGTCGCCATCATTTCCGAGATAGGCGGCACCGTAAGCGTTCAGCGTGAAAAGAACAAGACCATCGTCGTCATTACCGACGAGTCCGAGGATATCCCCCAGACCATAAGCGTGCCCATTCCTTTCGGCGCCCATCTGAGCGTGAAGGACGGCGACGTTATCAAGAAGGGCGACAAGCTCACCGTCGGCAGCGTAAATCCCCACGATATCCTGCGCATCAACGGTCTTACCACCGTGCAGGAGTACCTTGTCAAGGAAGTGCAGAGCGTTTACCGCTCTCAGGCTGTGGATATCGCCGACAAGCACATTGAGGTCATCGTCCGCCAGATGATGCGCAAGGTGCGCATCGAGGAGGAGGGCGACAGCAACTACCTCGTCGGCGAGACCGAAAACCGCATCCAGTTCAACGAGCTGGTGGAGCAGTACAAGGCCGAGGGCAAAAATCCCCCGGTGGGGAAGGAGATGCTTCTCGGCATCACCAAGGCCGCGCTTGCCACGGATTCCTTCCTGTCCGCCGCCTCCTTCCAGGAGACCACCCGCGTTCTCACCGACGCGGCCATCAAGGGCAAGGTGGATCCCCTTATCGGCCTGAAAGAAAATGTCATCATCGGTAAGCTTATTCCCGCCGGTACCGGCGTGCCCATGTACCGGAACGTGGAGATAGAAGTGGACGAGGTGATAGAGCCCGTTGTACCGAACATTCAGCCGGAGGATATGGAGGACGAAACCGTCTATGACGACGCGGCCGAGGGCCCGCTCTTTGCCGGTGAGCTCGCAAATCTCAGCGAGCTGGACTATGCCGGCGAGGACGAGGCCGCTCTCGAGGGCGGCGCTCCCGACGACGCCTATGATGACGACGCCGACGAGCCCAAGCTGGAAAACAGCGATTTGGACTTCGGCGGCATATCCCACGAGGACGAAGAATAAACCTTGTTCGCCCCGGCTGACTGTAAAAGCGGACGGGATCGAAATGAGGAAAATCGTAAATTAATGAGAAATCCGCCCTCAAGGGGGCGGATTTCCTTCGTTTATTATCCTTTGGTCAATTATCCCGCGGGGCGGCTTGACCGCTATTTAGTTTTTAGCGTGCCGCATATCGCGCAGGCCGGACAGATTTCGCATTTGGGCCTTCTCGCGTCGCAGACGTCCCGGCCGAACAATACCAGCCTGTGGCAGAAGTCCGACTGCTTTTCCCGGGAAATAAGGGGCGAAACGTCAAATTCCACCTTTGTGGGGTCGGTCTCCTTTGTGAGGCCGACTCTTTTTAATATCCGCTTGGCGTGGGTGTCTATGACCATGCCTCCCTTGTGGAACACGTCGCCCAAAATCAGATTGGCGGTCTTGCGGCCAACTCCCGGGAGGCTCAAAAGGTCCTCCATGGTGTCGGGCACCCGACCGCCGTAGACGTCAATGAGCCTCCGGCAGCAGCCGATGATGTTCTTCGCCTTATTGTGGTAAAAGCCCGTGGACTTTATGTCCTGCTCAAGCTCGCTCAGCTCCGCTCCCGCAAAGGCGTAAACATCGGGATATTTTTTGAAAAGCGTTTTTGTGACTATATTCACCCGCGCGTCCGTACACTGGGCCGCCAGCTGTACCGAGATGAGCAGCTGCAAAGGATTTTCACACTCCAGCGAGCAGACCGCGTCGGGATAGGCCGTCTCCATTATTTCGACAAATTTATCGGCAAGTTCCTGTCTTTCCATATAATTCCCCTCGGTTCGTCATTTTATATCTTCTTTCATGATTATAAGTCAAAATTCCTTTCGTGTCAAGACAAAAAAATTCAAAAAATTCACACAAAATACTTGTAAATATGATAAAAAAATATTATAATAAGACTGAATGTGTTTCCAAATTTTATTCGGAGGTAAGACTATGTATAACATTGACAAGGTAAAAGCCTTTGATCCCGAGGTGGCCGCGGCCATAGAAGCCGAGGTTAACCGCCAACGCTCCAAGATCGAGCTTATCGCCAGTGAAAACTTTGTCAGCGAGGCCGTTATGGAGGCCATAGGCACCCCCCTTACAAATAAGTACGCCGAGGGTTATCCCGGCAAACGCTACTACGGAGGCTGCGAGTTTGTTGACGTGGTGGAAAATCTGGCCATTGAAAGAGCCAAGGAGCTTTTCGGGGCCGAGGCGGCCAATGTTCAGCCCCACAGCGGCGCTCAGGCGAATATGGCGGTGTTCTTTGCCTGCCTTGAGCCGGGCGACACGGTGCTGTCCATGAGCCTTGCCCACGGTGGACACCTTTCCCACGGCAGCCCGGTGAATATGAGCGGAAAATACTTCAATATAGTTCCCTACGGCGTTACCGAGGACACCCAGACCATCGACTATGACGAGATACGCCGCCTCGCGCTGGAGTGCAGGCCCAAGCTTATTTTGGCGGGGGCTTCCGCTTATCCGAGAGAGATAGATTTTGCCCGCTTCGCGGACATAGCCAAGGAAGTGGGCGCGTACTTCCTTGTTGACATGGCGCATATAGCCGGCCTTGTGGCCGCGGGCCTTCACCCCAATCCCGTGCCCTTTGCCGACTTTGTCACCACCACCACCCACAAGACCCTTCGGGGGCCGAGGGGCGGACTTATCCTCTGCAAGGAGGAGCACCTCAAGATGATAAACAAGGCCATATTCCCCGGCATACAGGGCGGCCCCCTCATGCACACCATCGCCGCCAAGGCCGTGTGCCTGAAAGAGGCTCTGTCTCCCGAATTCAGGGAATATCAGCTTCAAATAAAGAAAAACGCCGCGGCTCTGGCCGGCGCTCTCACGGAAAGGGGCTTCAGCCTGGTAAGCGGCGGCACCGACAACCACCTCATGCTCGTTGACCTGCGCGACAAGGGCGTTACCGGCAAGGACGCCGAACGTCTCCTTGACGAGGTGGGCATTACTGTGAACAAAAACGCCATACCCTTCGACCCCCAGAGCCCCTTCATCACCAGCGGCATACGTATCGGCACTCCCGCCGTTACCACTCGGGGCATGAAGGAGGAGGACATGGCCGAGATAGCCGAGCTTATACGCCTCACTCTCACCGAGCTTGAGGGCAGACGCGGCGAGATAGTCGGCCGCGTGGCGGCTCTGTGCCAAAAGTATCCCCTTTACCGGTGATGGACGCCGTGAATTCACCGCTGGCGGACAGACTCCGCCCGCGCTCGCTTGACGAGGTCGTGGGACAGAGGCACCTTCTCGGCGAGGGGAAGGTGCTCCGCCGTGTTATCGAGAGCGGCAACATACCCAATATGATTTTTTACGGTCCCAGCGGCACCGGCAAGACTACCGTGGCCAACATCGCCGCTGAAAAAGCCGGCAAGCGCCTTTTCCGGCTTAACGCCACCACCGCCTCGGTCGCGGACGTGCGGCGGGTGCTGGCTGAGGCCGGCGGCATAATGGGGGCCGGCGGAGTGGTTCTTTATCTGGACGAGATACAGAACTTCAACAAAAAGCAGCAGCAGTCCCTGCTGGAGTTCATCGAGGACGGACGGGTCACCCTCATTGCCTCGACCACCGAAAACCCGTATTTTTACGTATATAACGCCATTCTCTCCCGGTCTACCGTCTTTGAGTTTTTGCCTGTGGAGGATGAGGAGATAGAAAAGGCCCTGCTTCGGGGCGTGGAAGCACTCCGCGCCGGATACGGCCTGACCGTGGCGCCCGAGGCGGTGGAGCACATAGCGGCCTGTTCCTGCGGAGACGTGCGCAAGGCCCTGACCTCGCTTGAGGTGGCGGTCATGTCCGCCGCGCCCTCGGCCGACGGAAGCATAACCGTGAGCTTGGCGGAGGCCGAGGCGGTTACGGCCAAAAAAGCCTTTCGCCATGACCGTGACGGGGACAGCCATTACGACGTGCTGAGTGCTTTTCAGAAGTCCATACGGGGCAGCGACCCCAATGCCGCCCTCCACTATATGGCAAGGCTTGTGGAGGCGGGGGACCTGCAATCCATCTGCCGCCGCCTGCTGGTGATCGCCGCCGAGGATATCGGCCTTGCCCATCCTCAGGCTATCGTCGTGACCAAGGCTTGCGTGGACAGCGCCTTTCAGCTGGGCCTGCCCGAGGCGCAGATACCCTTGGCCGAGGCGGTTATATTCCTGGCCGTTTCGCCAAAGAGCAACAGCGCCGTCACTGCCATAGGCGCGGCGCTTGACGACCTTCGCGGCGGCGCCGCCGGAGAGGTGCCGCTCCACCTTAAGGACACCCACTACGCCGGGGCCGAAAAGCTTGGCCGCGGCGGATATAAGTACCCTCACGACTATCCCGGCAGCTACGTCGAGCAGCAATATTTGCCGGACAGGATAAAGGACAGGGAATATTATTCCCCGGGAAATAATAAAATGGAACAAGCCGCCGAGGCTTATTGGAAAACAATTAAGAATAAAGGAGATGGGCGATGATGCTCCCTGTAGTGATTGCAATCTTTTTTGTGATTGCCGTATTGTTCGGCGTTTGCCTGTTTGTGTTTATCAGGAGCTATAAGAGCTACAGCAGTGAGGACGACGAGCTTTACGATGATATTCCCGAGGAGAAGCCGCGGGGCAAAAGACCCGCGTCCGAAGCCTCGGAAAAGGTAAAGGCGAAGGGGACCGGCCCGGAGACCAAATCAAAGGCCGGGGCAAAGTCCGCCACTAAGACCGGAGCCGCGCCCGAGCCCAAGACCGTGGCAAAGCCCGCTACGAAGGCGGAGGCCAAGCCCGTGCCGAAGGCCGAGACCAAGCCTGAACCGAAGGCGGAGACAAAGCCGGACAGCAACGGCTTCAGCAAACCCGCCGGAGACGAGCTCGGCGGCTTTGACACGAGGGTCGCCACCAAGGACGAGATGCGTATGCTTCGGAGCGCCGCCGCCGAAAAGTCGGCCGCCGGCGACTCCGCCGGACATACGGCTGCGGCGGACTCCGGCGCCAAGACCTCCGTGCCCGCGGCCAAGACCGCTTCCGCGCCGGCGAAAATCACGGCGGCGGGGCCCTCGGCTGAGACAACCGCCAAAAAGACGGACGGGGCGGGGGAGAAGAACTCCAAGCTTGTGCCCATAGTTACGGCGGTGGCGGCTTCGGTGGCCATAATCTGCATAGCGGCGCTGGCCTTTGTGCTGATAAGCTCGCGGACGCCGAGTGACGACGAGGGCGACGACAGGCCCGAGACAATAGCCCTCTCCTATGAGGATGTGGAGGACGTCCGTGAGGACGAGTACAAAATCACCAGTCCCGCCACGCTGACGGCGGTGTTTGCCGCAGACAGCAAGATAACGGACGTCAAGGTTGAGGAAGGCGATTTCGTAAAGAAGGGCGACGCGATATATGAGCTTGACGGCACGAGCTGTCAGGAAATGATAGACCTCCTTGAGGAAAGGCTCGAATCCATAGATCTGAGCGGGGCCGCGAGGAACGTCAACGTTTCCGCGGGCGCCTCCGGCGTTGTTACGGATGTGAGGGTTTCGGTGGGCTCCACGGTCACCTCGGGTATGGTGATTGCCGAGATAACCGGCTCGGCTCGCCACTCCCTGTCCGTAACGGTCGGCTCGCCTCTGTCCGTGGGCGACGATATAAACGTCACCTCCGGCGGAGTGACCGCTCATGGCACCGTAACGACGGTAAGACCCGTGTCTCCCGCCCCCTCTGACGAGGAGGACGGGGACGGCGGCGAGGACGGAGACGAAACCGGCGACGGCGGCGAAAGCGGCGATGACGCGGACGGCGGCGAGGACGATGAGGAGACCGCGTGGGCCGCGGTAATAAGCTTTTCCTCCGCCGGCAATGTGGGCGCGACGGGTACCGTCACGGTTGACGGAAAGAGCTATACCGGTCAGGTGACCAGGGGACGCGGCAGCGTTTCCAATGTCACCGCCACCGCCTCCGGCACCGTTGCCGACCTTGACATTCGCCCCGGGGACACCGTTGACGCGGGCGACACCGTTGCCGAAATAGAGACTCCCGCCTCCGCCCAGTATGCGGATAACGAGTTTGAGGCCAAGGAAACCCAGATACAGCTTGACGAATACAGACAAAAGCTTGAAAACTACACCGTAAAGGCCGTGGCCGACGGCTATGTTCAGGAGCTCTTCCATAAGAAAGGCGAGACGGTGGCCAGGGACATGAAGGCCGTCACCATCGTTCCCCAGGACAGCCTTGCCCTTGAGGTAAAGCTGGACGCCGAGACCGCGGAGAACATGACCCTGCCCGCGCCGGTGAGCTTCAAGGTTAAAAAGACCTCCGATTTCCCCGAGGATGTTTGGGAAAATCTCAGCCCCGACGACAAGTTCAATTACACCATAGACTCTCTCGCTCCCGCCGATGACGACAGCGGCGTCTATGTGGGCTACGTGGCCCTTACCGACGACGACCAGAGTCTGTTCCGCAGCGGCATGACCGTGGACGCCTCGGTGGTAGTTTATTACCGGTACAACGCTCTCGTAATTCCCGAAAATCTTGTCAAAAAGGGTAAGGTCAAGGTAATGGACGAAAACGGCGAAATAAAGGAGGTCGCGGTCGAAACCGGAGTCAGGAACAAGACCGGCGGCATAGAGATAAGAGACGGTATAGAGCGCACTTACAGACTGGTGACCGACTGAGCAGAAGAGGGGTGAGTGAGATGCCTTCCGCAAGGCGGGATAAACATAATTATTATCTGGACATAGCGGAGTCCGTCATCGAGCGCGGCACCTGCCTGCGCAGGAACTACGGCTCCATAATAGTGAACAACGACGAGATAATCTCCACCGGCTACACGGGCGCCCCGAGGGGCCGCCAAAACTGCATTGATTTGGGGTTTTGCCGCAGAGAAATGCTGAATATACCCAGAGGTCAGCGATATGAGCTGTGCCGCAGCGTCCACAGCGAGGCCAACGCCATTATCAGCGCCCCCCGCAGGGACATGATAGGCGCCACCCTTTATCTGGTGGGCCGCGACTGCAAGACCGGCGAGCTGGTGCCCGACGCGTCAAGCTGCGCAATGTGCAAGCGCATGATAATCAATGCGGGCATCGCCAAGGTAGTGGTACGCAACACCCGTGACAGCTATACGGAAATAGACGTCCGGCGGGACTGGATAGACAACGACGACAGCCTCGGCGACATGATGGGATATTGAGACGGGGGAGACCGGCTCCGCCTTATCCCCGGGGCTCCATAAAAGCCGCTATAAAATAGGTTTAAAATCCCGAGCCTCGGCTCGGGATTTTCGCGAAAAACGGCGGAAAATATGCGGACATGACGGGCGGGGCCGCCCGGCGGCCCTATGGGGCGGCGCCTCAAATTATTAAAAAATTGTAACAATCTTTAAAAAACCTCTTGACAACCTTGGACAAAATGTATAGAATATAAATGTGTTAGTTTGCGTTACAAGACTATCATACAATTTTTTTAAGGAGAGATAAGCAATGAGGAGATTTAAACCGATACTTTCCCTTGTTCTTGCCCTCGCCATGGTTTTCTCGTGCTTTACGGCCTTTGCGGCCGACGGGGACGGCGACGATGAAGAACAGGAGTTAACTACAAGGTTTTCCGACGTGGATCCCAACTCCACCTTGGGCAAGGCCGTAACCGATTTGGCCATGTTCGGCATAATCACCGGCTATCCCGATGGGACCTTTGGCCCCGAGGGTAATATCACCCGCGCGGAGTTCGCCACCATCTGCGTTCGTCTTGCAAAGCTTGACGACGCTCTCGCCGCGGACGCGGTAACCGGTTTCCCCGATGTGGATGCCGACGAAAACTATAAATGGGCCCGACCCTATATACTTATGGCTAAAAATCAGGGCGTAATCAACGGCTACAGCGACGGCACTTTCCAGGCCGGCAAGACCGTCAACTATGCCGAGGCCGTAAAGATGCTCATGTGCCTTCGCGGATGGGGCCCCGCCTGCGAGGCCGAGACCAAGGCCAACCCCAACGCCCAGTGGTACGACAGCTATATCAGGAACGCCAATCAGCAGGGCCTTACCAAAAACGCCCTCGGCGGCCAGAGCAATCCCACCCAGCCCGTAAACAGGGGTACGGTTGCCATCCTTGCCTATAATTCTTACGATGTAAAGGGCCTGGTGGAGACGGTTGACCCCGACACCGGTGAGCTGGCATGGAGACAGGACAACGGCGGCGGCAAGGGCAGCGACGACAACGAAATAAAGAGCTCCATCGTCAGGGGCGTCGTAACGGGCACATACCTCTCCCGCATCTCAAGCTCCGACAATGATCTGAGCAGCAATGAGATAATGGTCGGCAGCGACGTTTACACCTTGAGCGGCAGCGTCTCCAAGAAAATCGACCTGTACGACATACTCGGCAAGACCGTAAGCATGAAGTACGACGAGTCTGACGACTATGTGACCAGCCTTGAGATAACCAGCGGGAAGTCTACCGACATTTATTCCGGCTATGTCGGCAACAAGGAGAAGTTCATCATAGGCGTGGAGAACGGCAGGATACTTTACGCTACCGACCCCGAGACCTATAAGGAGTCCTCCGTGACAATGCCCGACGATGTTGTTTACAACGGCAAGTATATAGAAGATTTCGACGTTGACGACCTTATGGACCCCGACAGCCCCTACTTCCTTAAGACCGGCGTTATTCAAATCTTCGACGACAGCAGCAAGTATGAGTTTGCCAAGATAACCAACTACGATACTTATGTCGTAAAGGGCACCAGCTCCAGCCGCGGCAAGGACAGCATCAACTTTATGTACAGGACCGGCGACGAGTATAAGATGGAATTCCCCACCGCGAATTCCGCCGACTACTTCATATTCCGCAGGGGCAGCACCGAAATTGACTCCCGCAGCGACCTCAAGCAGTTCGACGTGCTCAACATCGTCCGTTCGCCCGAGGATGCCGACGGCCCCGACATAATGATAATCGACGTTTCCAGAAACAGCGTAACAAAGCAGAAGGTCACCTCTGTCAGCTACAACGACAATACCATGTTCGAGATGGGCGACCGGTACTATCAGTATAATTACGACTATCAGAATATACCCGAGGATACCAACGACGAGGTGCCCGGGCTTTCCCGCGGTACCGACGGCGTAAACCTCTATCTCGATAAAATCGGCCTTATAGCCGCCGTTTCCGTATCCAGCACCTCCGATTCCACCGGCTCCTACTCCTACGGATATCTGCTGAGCGTGCGTCAGAACGACGACAAGAGCGACTATGACCTGGAGTTCTATATGCTTGATATGTCCGGCTCTACCGTTAAGGAGGCTGAGCTTGGCACCGGCAACTCCATACAGATAGACGGCAAGAGATACAACACCGATGACGACGATATACTCGATATCCTCGAGGAGTCCGCCAGCGACGTAAACGACTCCTACCGGAGCATGGGCGGCGATATCGAAAACGACATTTATCAGCAGCCCGTAAGGTATAAGCTGAACGCGAGCAAGCTCGTCACCGCCATAGATACCATCAACAAATCCAATGTGGGCGGCGACCTTGAGCTTTCCGCACCCATGAACGACGGCAGCACCGACGACGACGGCCGCCGCACCTACAACAGGTCCAGCGGCTTCACATACTACGATTCCGAGGGTGACAAGGCGTACTTCCAGGTGGCCAGCGACACGAAGATACTGTTCGTTCCCGACAACAGGGCCGACTACGACAGCTACACCAAGATGACCTACAGCAGCTTCACCAGCGGCAACAAGTATTATGTTGAGGGCTTCAACATAGGCTCCACAAGGGCCAACCGGGCCGACCTTGTGCTTGTTTACAAGACCAACGACAACCTGGTATTCAACCACACCACCCCCTTCCTTATCGTAAGCGATTACGGTCTGGACGAGGACGACGAGGAGTATATCACCGGTTACAAGGGCTCCTACAGCGGCGGCGTTTCCACCACGGCCAACACCACCGTTCACGTTAACTACAGCAAGCTTCCCGACGAGGCCAAGGACGCCTATAACAACCTGGGACGCGGCGATATCGTCCGTTACCTGGCGGGCTCCGACGGCAGAGTCATTGACCTTGAGCTGTGGCTCGACGCCTCCGACCCCGTTCAGGAGCAGAGCGTAAGCGACATCAGCGAGGCTATCGAGAACCGTATCCTCGCCATCAGGAGCAATTCCGCCGAGCCCGTAAACGGCGACGCCTATAACGCGGCCTTCCGTCTGGCCTACGGCACCGTCCTTCGCATCGAGGACGATATCAAGACCGTGACGGTTACTCCCACCCTTGATGTTGACTTCGAGGATAACGGCCTTGAAATGGCCGAGGGCGGCACCGGCGTTGTGGCCCATATGTACAACAGCAACACCAAGGTGTTCATTTACAACGACAGCAAGAAGGGCGCCGAGTATGTAAGCGGCATAGAGGCGTTCGACGAGATATCCTCTTATGAGGATGCCGAGTCCGGAGCAAGCGTGGTAGTTACCTTCACAACAGGCGACACCACCTCAAGCGCAAGTCCCTTCAGAATGATTTATATCGTTCGGTAACTCAACGAAAAAAGCGGTCACCCGGACAGTTCGACTGACTGTCCGGGTGTAACTGTATTAAAAGGAGACAACAGTTTATGGTAGAAAAGGACATCTCTCTGCTGGAGAAAAGGATGGGCTACGACTTTGCCGAGCCCAAGCTCCTGCTGACGGCCCTTACTCACAGCTCATATGCCCACCAGTTCGGGGTGGAAAGCTATGAAAGGTTAGAGTTCTTGGGCGATGCTATACTTGGCCTTATCATCGCCCAAGAGCTTTATCTGGACAAAAAGTTCCCCGAGGGCATATCCACCCGTATCCGCGCGGCTCTGGTCTGCGAGGATACTTTGGCGGAGCTGGCCGCGGAGATAGGGATAGACGAGTTCGCGCGTCTGGGCACCGGGGCGGAGAGCTGCGGCGAAAGACGGCGCAAGTCCATATTGGCGGATATGTTCGAGGCTCATCTGGCCGCCCTGTACCTCGAGACCGGCCTTGACTTCACCCGCGGCTACGTGCTGAGGGTCTATGGCGACAGGATAAAAAATATCACGGAGGGCGGTCACTTCGTGGACAACGATTATAAGAGCCGCCTTCAGGAAAAGCTCCAGAGCAAGGGCGGCAACGTGACCTACGAGGTCGTCGACGAGCGCGGCCCCGTCCACGACTGCGTCTTTACCGTGGCTGCCGTCATCAACGGCCGCCGCATAGGTCAGGGGATTTCCAACAGCAAGAAAAAGGCCCAGCAGCTTGCGGCCTTTGAGGCCATGCGGAAAATTGAGACCATTGAAAAGGACCTTAAGAAAAGAGGCGTTTCTCCGGACCACGACGCCATAATCGGGGCCCTTTTGGGGGCGGAAAAATGAATATCCCCATATTTGTGCCCCATGTGGGCTGTCCCAATGACTGCGCCTTTTGCAATCAACGCTCCATAACCGGAGTGACGGAGGCCCCCGCCCCCGAGTCGGTAGGGAGCATCGCCGACGAGTACCTTTCCGGCGGCGGGGCCGGAGAAAACACCATCGCCTTTTTCGGCGGCAGCTTCACCGGCATAGAACCTTCGCTTCAGCGCCGGTATCTGGCCGAGGCGAAGAAATATCTTGACGCCGGAAAAATCTCCGGTATTCGCCTTTCCACCCGTCCGGACTATATAGACGCGGACGTATTGAAGCTTTTGGGGGAGTACGGCGTTACCAACATAGAGCTTGGGGCGCAGTCCATGGACGACGGGGTGCTGGCCGCCTCCGGCCGGGGCCATGACTCCGGGGCCGTCCGCAGGGCGGCGGGCATGATAAGGGAAAGGGGCTTTACTCTGGGCCTTCAGATGATGACCGGCCTGCCGCTGGACACGCCGGAAAAGTCCCTTGCCACCGCGGAGGAGTTCATCCGCTTGGGCGCCGCCGAGACCCGTATATACCCCACTCTCGTAATGGAGCGCACCCGCCTGGCCGATATGTACCGCGCCGGTTTATACCGCCCTCAGACAGTGGAGGAGGCGGCGGAGCTGGGCGCGGCTCTCTACGGAAAATTCCGTGACGCCGGGGTGAAGGTGCTGCGCGTCGGCCTCAGCGACAGCGAGGAGCTTAAGGGAGGCTGCGTGGCCGGGCCCTACCATCCGGCCATGGGCGAGCTGGTCATAAGCCGCTTCGTCAGGAACCAGCTTGAGGCCCACGCCGAGGAGGGCGCTCTCCGCATCTCGGCCCCCAAAAAATATTTCAGCAAGATTGTCGGGCCAAGGCGCTGCAACGCCCGATACTTTCGGGAAAAGGGCGTGTATTTTTCCCTGACGGAGGGAGAGGAGCCCCTTGTGAACGGAAGGTATGAGCTGCTTTTTTGAGGTGATAATGTGAAAATTCGTCCCGTTAGTCTCGCCGACGCTCCGGCGTTGGCGGAAATTTATGCTCCGTATGTGCTGGAAACGGACGTTACTTTTGACACGGACGTCCCCACGGCGGAGTGGTTCGAGGAAAAAATAAGGTCCATAACCCCCTTTTATCCTTTTATCGTCGCCTGTGAGGACGGCGAGGTGCTGGGCTACGCCTACGCCCACGAATTTCGGCCGCGGACGGCCTTTGTCTGGTCCGTGGAGACCACGGTCTACGTCCGCCGCGAGCGGCGGGGCGGGGGAGTGGGGACGGTCCTCTGCCGGAGGCTCGAGGAGCTGCTTAAGGCGCAGGGGGTCGTCAACCTCTACGCCTGCATAACCGACACCAACCGCGAAAGCGTCGCCTTCCACGAAAGGCTGGGCTACGGCCTTATCGGACGTTTCGAGAACTGCGGCTATAAGCTGGGCCGCTGGCTGGGCGTTGTCTGGCTGGGCAAGGCTCTGGGCGGGCACGGCGACCCGCCCAAAGAGGTGCGGGCCGCAAAAATGTAACGTATAAGGTTTTTTTTAAAATTCCGCGATTATTTTTTTAAAACCCCTTGCAAAATTTGCTCGCATATGATAAAATATCAGACAACGGCAATGAAGCGGAGAGTAGGCATGGGATGGCGGACAGAGAGTCGGTGCCGGCGGCTGGAAGCACCGTGCGTCGGAAAATGCTGAAGTTCACCGCCGAGCCGCCCTGTTGAAGCAGTCGCGTACTGTGGGTAGGCGGGGCCGTATGGGCGCGTCAGTTCCCCGAAAAGTTATAAATCAGGGTGGTACCGCGGATATTATCCGCCCCTGGCGCGGCTTGCGTCAGGTTTTTTATTTTGTTTTGAATTGTTATTTCATATATCAAACTGAAAGGAAGTTAAACCTATGAAGGAACAGCTTGAAAAGATCCGTCAGGCGGCGGCGGACGCCCTTGAGGCCGCCGAAACCGGCGAGGCCCTCGAAGCCGCGAGGGTCAGATTTTTAGGTAAAAAGGGCGAGCTCACCGCCGTGTTAAGAGGCATGGGCGCCCTTTCCCCCGAGGAAAGACCCGTCATCGGCCAGCTCGCCAACGAGGTCAGGGCCTTTGTGGAGAGCAAAATCGAGGAGAAAAGGGCCGTTGCCGCCGCGAAGGAACGGGAGGCCAGGCTTCAAAACGAGGTCATCGACGTGACCATGCCCGGAAGGCGCAGGGCCGCCGGACGGCTCCACCCCCTTAATCAGGTGCTGAACGAGATAACCGACATCTTCACCGGCATGGGCTTTTTCGTGGCCGAGGGGCCGGACATCGAGACCGACTACTATAACTTCGAGGCCCTGAATATCCCCGCCGACCATCCGGCCCGGGACACTCAGGACACCTTCTATATTACTGACAGCATCATCCTCCGCACTCAGACCTCTCCCGTGCAAATCAGGGTTATGGAGCAGACCAAGCCCCCGATACGCATGATAGCTCCGGGCCGCGTGTTCCGCAGCGACGCGGTGGACGCCACCCATTCTCCGGTTTTCCATCAGATAGAGGGCCTTGTTATCGACAAGGGTATCACCATGGCCGACCTCAAAGGTACTCTCGAGGCCGTCGTAAAGGGACTTTACGGCCCCGACGCCAAGATACGCCTCCGTCCACACCACTTCAACTTCACCGAGCCCTCGGCCGAGGTGGACGTATCCTGCTTCGCCTGCGGCGGTAAGGGCTGCGCCATGTGCAAGGGCGAGGGCTGGATAGAGATTTTGGGCGCGGGTATGGTTCACCCCAAGGTGCTCCGCGTCGGCGGCATCGACCCCGAGGTATACAGCGGCTTCGCCTTCGGCCTTGGACTTGAGCGCATAGCCATGTTCAAGTACGGCATCGACGACCTGCGGCTTTTCTTCGAGAACGATTTGCGTTTCCTCAGGCAGTTTTAAATAAGGTTTTGACGAAAGGATGGATATAGATGAAATTACCTCTTAGTTGGCTTAACGACTATCTTAAGCTGGAAAATGTGAGCGTAAAGGAATACTGCGACGCGATGACACTTTCCGGCAGCAAGGTGGAGGGCTGGGCCTCCGAGGGCAGCGAGGTGGAGGGCGTGGTTTTCGGCCGCATCCTCACCAAGACCCGCCACACCAACTCCGACCATATGTGGATAACAACCGTTGACATCGGCGCCGGCGAGCCCGTGCAGATTGTCACCGGTGCGCAGAATATAGAGGTGGGCCAGCTGGTGCCCGTGGCCACCAACGGGGCCAAGCTCCCCGGCGGCGTCACCATCAAGAGCGGCAAGCTCCGGGGCGAGGTCAGCAACGGTATGCTCTGCTCCCACTACGAGCTGGGCTTCGAGGACGGGGTTATCCCCGGCAGCGACCCCAACGGCATACTGATTTTCCAGCGGGAGTACCCCATTGGCGCCGACGTTATGGAGGCGCTGGGCGAAAAGGAGACCGTGGTGGAGTTCGAGATAACCCCCAACCGTCCCGACTGCCTGAGCGTCATAGGTTTGGCCCGTGAGACGGCCGCCACCTTTAACGTGCCCTTTGCCATTCCTCCCGTGGAGGTAAAGGCGGAGGCCGGCGGCGATATCAACGACATCGCGAAGGTCACCGTGGAGGCCCCCGATCTCTGCCCCCGCTACGCCTGCCGTCTGGTGCAGGATATTAAGATCGGCCCCTCTCCCGCTTGGATGCAGAAGCGGCTCAAGGCCGCCGGAGTGCGCCCCATCAGCAATATCGTGGACATAACCAACTATGTTATGCTTGAGTACGGCCAGCCCATGCACGCCTTTGACCTTAACTTCCTCGAGGGACGGGAAATCGTGGTTCGCCGTGCCAGGAACGGCGAGGAGATAGTCACCCTTGACGGCCAGCCCCACGCGCTGGACGACACCATGCTCATGATATGCGACGGCAAAAAGCCCGTCTGCGTGGCCGGTGTCATGGGCGGCGCCAACTCCGAGATAAAGGACGATACCGGCGCCGTACTGTTCGAGTGCGCCAACTTCCTCCGCGGCAGCGTCCGCACCACCGCGCGTAAGCTGGGTCTCCGCACCGAGTCCTCTTCCCGCTATGAAAAGGGACTGGACCCCAATATGGTTGTCAAGGCTCTTGACCGCGCCTGTCAGCTTGTGGAGGAGCTGGGCGCGGGACGGGTGGTCGGCGGCATGATAGACGTGGACAACAGCTGTCACACTCCCGCCGTCATACCCTTCCGGCCCGAAAATATACGGGCTTTCATCGGCGCTGATATCGACGACGCCTTCATGCTGGACGCTCTCCGACGCCTGGATATTGCCGTGGATACCGACAAAATGGAAATTTATCCTCCCACATACCGCATGGATATCGAATGTGAGGCGGACATTGCCGAGGAGGTCGTCAGGCTTTACGGCTACGACAAGGTGCCCTCTACTCTGGTCAGCGGCGAGGCCGTCTCCGGCGGACTCAATAAGGAGCAGAAGCTTCGCGGCCGCATAAAGAGCAGTCTTGTGGGTCAGGGCTACTACGAGATTATGACCTACAGCTTTACCAGCCCGCGGACGCTGGATATGATAAACGCCGGCGAGGAGCTCAGAAACAACATCCGCATCCTCAATCCCCTCGGCGAGGATACCAGCGTTATGCGCACCACTCCCGTTACCGGTATGCTGGAGGTGCTTGCGCGGAATTACAATCACAAAAACAAAAACGCCCGTCTATTTGAGATAGCCACCGTGTATATCGCGCGGGAGCTGCCACTGACCCGGCTGCCGAAGGAAAAGGACATCATCACCCTCGGCGGCTACGGAGATATGGACTTCTACGACATTAAGGGAGCGGTGGAGGAGCTGTTCGCCTCGCTTGGCGTCACCAATGTGACCTTTGACACCGCCGAGGCCAACCCCATCTACCACCCCGGCAAGAGCGCGGACATATTTATAAATAAGAAGAAAGTCGGCACGGTGGGCGAGGTTCACCCCGATGTATGCGGCAACTATGATATCGGCGAGACCTATCTGGCCGAGGTAGACCTTGACTACCTGCTTAAGTGCGCCGGCAGGGACCCGGTCTACAAGCCCCTGTCCCGCTTCCCCTCGGTGACCCGCGATTTGGCCATGCTGGTGGACGACGGCGTAAAGGCCGCCGACATTGAGGGCGCCATCCGCCGCGCCGCCGGCAATCTCCTTGAGGAGCTGGAGCTTTTCGACGTTTACAAGGGCAGCCAGATACCCGAGGGCAAAAAGAGCGTGGCCTACAGCGCCACCTTCCGGGCCGACAAGACCCTGAAGGAGGAAGAGGTCAACAAGCTTTGGAACAAGGTCCTCAAAAATCTTGAGCACAGTCTCGGCGCGGTACTTCGTTAGAGTACAGAATAATGTGACGAAAGCGGTCGCAATTTGTAAAAATTTAACGAATTTTGCTTTTGTGAATTTTTTATAATTAAAAATGGGCAAAAAACAATACGTTTTCAGCCCATTTTTAATTTATACATAAAAAATTTAAAATTTTTATAAAAAATCTACAAAAAACACTTGCAGTTTTTAGAGTTTTTGTGTATAATAGTTATATGCAAGCAGTGTGCAAAATTACTATAAAAAGGATGTGGGAAAAAATGCGCGTAAAGTTAAAAGCTTTGCTTGCCGTGACGTCGGCTGTCGCTCTGTCTTTTACGGCCCTCGCCGGGTGTAACGGCGGGAATAAGGCCAAAACGGGAGAGCTGACGACCATAGTTATAGGTACTCACGCTCAGCAGGAGGACGACCCCAACTGGGTGGACGAGATAACCGGCGAGCCCGCCATGAACCCCGACTATATCCGCGCCGCGGAAAAAGCTCTGGGTATCGTGGAGGATAAGCTTGGCGTGAAGGTTACCTGGTCACAGTATTCCAGCGACCTTCAGCAGCTCCTTCTGCAGACTGTACTTGCCGGCGACCCATACTGCGACCTGGCGGTAATGTGGAACGGCGTACAGGGCAACATCATGGGTCAGAACATCCTGCAGAATATGAAGCCCTATATGGAGGACGTATTCTGGGGCGAGGACGACGCCGATAAAGCCTGGATACCCATAGGCGAGACCTTCGGCGGATATTATCTTCTGAACAGAGATTTGCTGTTCGTTAATACCTGGCCCATATGCTACAATGTAGACTACATAGAGGCGGTTCCCGACTTCAAGACCGACCCGGACGGCACAACCGCTTTCCCCTCCGAGCTCTATGAGAGGGGCGAGTGGACCTGGAGCACGTTCGAGTGGTACCTTGAAAGGATAGAGGCTTACTACAGAGGTAAGAAGAGCCCCGTGAACGCCTCCAAGACGATAGTGCCTTTCAATACAAACTACAGCTATCTGGTGCTCATGGCTATCGCCTCCAACGGCGCGGCCGTGTTCAACGGCAAGCTTCAGGACGCCAACAGCGGAACCTCCAACCTTGCCTTTGACAGCCCCGAGGCGGTAGAGGCCATCGAGTTCGTCGATAGGCTTGTAAACTCCGCAAATCATTTGATTTCCTGCTCGAGCGTAAGCAACACCAGCATAGACTCCGGCTGGCTTACCGGTACAGACGCATTCTGCAACGGCGAGACGGTGTTTACCTGCGTGGCCCGCTGGCAGATGGATAACGCCGGCCAGTCCCTTGCCTCAAGAGGACAGAGCATGGCCATCATCCCCTTCCCGCGGCCGGACGACCTCCCCGCCGACTCAAAGCAGTACCACATTCTCAGCGCCGCCGCCGACAGCGTCGGCCTGATGAAGGGCATCGACCCCGAGCGCAGCAAGCTGGCGCTTGAAGCCTACGCTACATATAAGAGCGAGTACTATAAGGCTTACGCGAATGTGGACAGCATCGAGGAGTACCGGCAGAAGCAGGCCGGCGCCGAGGCCATGGCCTTCGGCGTGGATATACTCCATCCCGAAATAGGCGACGCCAACCTGCGGATATTCCAGGAAATGGGCAACACCCCCGTTAACGACTATTCCGAGGCCGTCGGCGTGTTCTGGACCTGGACCGACATAGCCGGCAGGGCGATATATAACTACGACGGCTCACCCAAATACGCGACGGCCGTTAGACAGAACAAGACCGATGTCTATACCAAGCTTGACACCATGTCCAAATCCCTCAACGACAAGAAGGTTGTTGACGAGATAGCTCCCACGGTCAGCGCCAAGGACAGCGCGTCCTTCGTGTTCGAGCTGGGCACCGACCCCGACTCCATCGACTGGCAGAGCCGTTTGAACGCCAGCGACAACTTTGACGGCCAGTATGAGATACGCCGCGAAAAGGGCAAGTACCAGCTCCGCAAGTTTGTCGAGGAAGGCGCGCTTGACGAGGACGGCAAGCCCATCCCCCAGGACAAGTGGAAGGACGGCAAGCTCAAAATCGAGTTGACGGGCGCCGATTTCAACACCGCCGGTCATTACGATGACGGCGTTACGGTGACCATTACCGACAACTCCGATAACAAGAACACCGAGACCTATAAGTTCGACGTGTTCGTGTATGACGACAAGAGTACCGAACCCCCGGTGCTCAAGCTTAAGGAAAGTCTTCCCACGGTAGGGGTCGGCACCGACACTTCCGGCATCAACTGGGGCAACGACTTTGTTGAAACCGCCACCGACGTGAACGGTATAGACCTTAAGTCCAGAGTTTCCGCCAATGTGCGCAAGCTCGATGTCACCGTACCGGGCAAGTACGACGTGGAGATTTACGTCAAGGACTTCGCGGGCAACGAAACAACTGTGGCGACGCAGATCGAAGTAAAATAATTTGAACGGAGGGAATTAAAACATGGAGGCAAAAACCAAAAAACGCCTGATAATATTGGGCGTGATCCTCGCGGTTATCGCGTTGATCGTCCTGCTTGCGTTTGTTCTTCCCGGCTCAAAAGACACGGTGGCCAATTTTGGCGTATCCGAACGGTTCAGGGATGAATCGTACCAGTCATATCTCGATGAAAACAATTTCAAAGAGAAGATACTGGACGAGGAGGTAAAGCTCGACCTGACCGCATTTGAGACCGAGGATGGGGCGCAGCCGCAGGTTGAAGGCAGCGCGGTGATCATCAATGAGCTCGGCAATGTGACCTGGACCTTTGATGTCGCAAAGGAAGGGTTCTACAACCTTAAATTCAATTACATCTCTGTCGAGGGTACTACCGCCACTCCCCAGAGAAGTATGCTCATTGACGGCGAGACGCTGTTCGAGGGAATGAAGCAGATATCATTCCCCCGTATGTGGCTCAACGACCCCGGCGTTATAGATAACAACAACGGCAACGAAATTCGTCCTCAGGCTACCGAGATATTCAAGGACGAGAACGGCAAGGACATAGAGCAGGAGTTCTTCTATTCCGACGAGAACTACCGCTCTCTCGAGCCCTACGCCTTCTACCTCAGCGCGGGCAGCCACACGCTGACCCTCGTTGCGTCCAAGGAGTCTGTGAAGCTGACGGCCATCACCTTCTGCAAGGCTGAGGAGCCGCCCACGTATGCCGAGTATATCAAGGGCGCTAACGACGGCAATACATATTCCGGCAAAAACCTTATCGGTCAGGCCGAGCGCAGCACCCCCGAGAACGACAACATTGTTACCAAGATAGTCAAGTCTTCGTCTTCTATCGGTATGAGCTCCGACTACTCCAGCTCCTACACCTATCCCTACCACCATTGGAACGTCCTTCTGAACACCCTTGGCGGTACCAGCTGGCAGACTCCCGGCGACCGTGTGGAGTGGACGGTAACCGTTCCCGAGGCGGGCTATTACCAGCTTTCCTTCCGGGCGCGTCAGTCTACCAACCGCGGCGTTAAGAGCTTCCGCCGTCTGATGATAAACGGCGAGGTTCCCTTTGAGGAGGCCAAGAAGATCGGCTTCGACTTCTCCGGTTCTTTCCAGAACTACGTTATATCCAACAATGACGGCGAGCCCGCCCTCTTCTACCTCAACGAGGGCGACAACACCATCGCTCTCGATGTGTGCCTGGGCGACTTCGCGAACGCTTATACCAAGATAAACAAGACGGTTCAGGACCTTAACAAGTTCTATCTTCAGATAGTTAAGATAACCGGTACCGTTCCCGACACCCACATCGACTACGAAATCGAGGACAAGGTGCCCGGCTTCCGCAACACCATGCGCCAGCAGTCCAAGAACCTTAACGAAATAGTTGACGACATCGTAAAGATAACCGGCGAAAAGGGCTCAAGCACCACCAGCCTTGAAAAGGTGGCTCAGCAGACCGAGCGCTTTGCCGAAAACCCCGAGCGCGTTGTTAAGGAAATCGGCGATTTCCAGAGCAATATCTCCGCTCTTTCCACCTGGATGCTGACCATAGCCGAGATGCCTCTTGAGGTTGACAGCCTTACCCTCAGCGCTCCCGGCGCAAAGCTTAAGGCAGCCGAGCCCAACGGCATCAAGGCCGCCTATCATGAGGCCATCCGTTTCGGCGCCACCTTCTTTGTTGACGAAACCCAGATGGACGCCGAAAGCAATAACAAGGACGCCCTCAAGGTTTGGACCCAGACCGGCCGTGACCAGTCCAATATAATCAAGAACCTTATCAACAGCGACAAGACCCTTTCCGACAAGGGCATAGCGGTCAACCTTCAGCTCATTCCCGCGTCTGTTATCCTTCCCGCGACTTTGGCGGGCAACGGCCCTGACGTGGCGCTGAATATGGGCCAGGCCGACATAATGAACTTCGCTTACCGCGGAGCCGTTTACGACCTGACGAACTTTGACGACTTTGAGGAAGTTAAAAAGGATAGAGGTTTCTACGACAGCGCCCTTCAGACGGTAACCTACCGCGGCGGCGTTTACGGCCTGCCCGAGACCGAAAACTTCAGTATGCTCTTCTACCGCGAGGATATATTGAACGAGCTCGGTCTTGAAGTGCCCAAGACCTGGGACGATGTGGGCGAGATGATATCCGAACTCCACATCAACAACTATGATTTCTATATGCCCTCCAGCCTTATGATAAACACCATGGTTTATCAGAACGGCGGCGACCTCTACCACGGTGAGGCAGGAGAGACATATATTGACAGAGACGGCAACGAGGTTAAGGACGAAAGCGGCAGCGTGGCCGAGGGCGTGGATACCGACTACGGTATCGAGTCCGGCCTGAGAGACGAGGAGGCCATGATCGCCTTCAAGCGCCTGTGCGAATTCTTCACCTCCTATGACCTGCCCGTATCCGCCGACTTCTCCAACCGTTTCCGTACCGGTGAGATACCCATCGGCGTGGCCGATTACACCACGTTCAACACTCTGGAGATTTTCGCTCCCGAGATAAAGGGTCTGTGGAACTTCGCTCCTCTGCCCGGATTTGTGGATGAGGACGGCAATATCAACAATACCGCCGTTGCCTCCTCCGTACACTCCATGATTCTTGACAGCAGCGAGAGAAAGGACGACGGTTGGGAGTTCATGAAGTGGTGGCTCGACACCGACACCCAGGTTAGCTTTGCCACCCAGATCGAGGCTGTCATGGGCAGCGGCGCCCGTTACGCCACCGCCAACCCCAATGTCCTTAAGCAGCTGCCCTGGTCCAAGGCCCAGTCCGATACACTGCTTGAGCAGTTTGAAAAGACGGTCGGTATTCCCGACGTTCCCGGTTATTATATGACGAGCCGTATGGTAGACATGGCCTATAAGAATGTTGTTACCGACGGTCAAAATCCCCGTGAGGCCCTTTATCTTAACGTAAAGGACATCAACGACGAGCTTTTGAAGAAGAGAAAAGAATTTGACCTTTCCTATATTGAGGATGGGGTATATCACGCAGAAGGGAGTGAAGCTAAGTGAGTAAGGACAAGACGGCTGCAAAGCCCCAAAAGAAAAAGCTCGAGGCGATGAAGTGGTCAAACGCCTGGAGGCTTCATAAGGAAAAATACCTCATGATTCTTCCCTTCGCGCTGATATTCATCTGCTTCACGGCTATCCCCGTAGCGGTTTCCATGGTTATGAGCTTTACTAACTTCAATATGCTTCAGACCCCTGATTTTGTAGGGCTCAATAACTATATCAACCTTATCGTGTTCGACGATATATTCCTGATAGCGATGAAGAACACCATGCTCTTCGCTCTGGTTACGGGACCGATAAGCTACTTGATGTGCTTCGTTTTCGCCTGGCTCATCAACGAGCTGCCCCCCAAGCCCCGCGCTCTGTTGACCCTGGTGTTCTACGCGCCGTCTATCTCGGGTAACGCTTTCGTTATCTGGAAGCTGCTCTTCAGCTCCGATATGTACGGCTACATCAACGCCTGGCTCCTGAACTGGGGCATAATCGACAGCCCGATACTATGGTTCGAGACGGCGGAGTACATCATGCCGATACTTATCATAGTACAGCTGTGGCTGAGCTTGGGCGTATCGTTCCTGTCGTTCATCGCCGGTCTCCAGTCGGTTGACAAGACCATGTATGAGGCGGGCGCCATCGACGGCATCAAAAACCGCTGGCAGGAGCTGTGGTATATAACCCTTCCCGCCATGAAGCCTCAGTTGATGTTCGGCGCGGTAATGCAGATAACCTCATCGCTTTCCGTATCCGGTATATCCACCGAGCTTGCGGGCTTCCCGTCAGTCGATTACGCGGGCCACACGATACTGACCCACTTGAACGACTACGGCAGCACCCGTTATGAGATGGGCTACGCTTCCGCTATCGCTACGGTGCTGTTCTTCATAATGATTTTCGCTAACATCGTAGTTCAGAAGATTCTGAGAAGGGTGGGTGAGTAATCAATGATCAATCCGATTAAGAAAATAAAGCAGTATCTGGAGCATCGCAGGATTACCCGCCGCAACCGTTCTCTCGGCGTGGACATCGCGCTTACCGTGTTCCTCGGCGCTTTCGGCCTGTTCTCGGTTCTGCCCCTGTGGCTGATCATCATCAACGCCTTTAAGCCTCTGAACGAGGTATTCCTGTTCCCGCCCAGGTTCTATGTTTCCAACCCGACTCTCGACAACTTCCGCGACCTGTTCCAGATCGTGGGTAACAGCTGGGTTCCGTTCAGCCGTTACATATTCAACACCTTCTTCATCACCTTCCTTGGCACCGCCGGCACGGTTATATTCGGTTCGATGGCCGCTTATCCGCTGGCCAAGTACCGTTTCCCCGGCAGCGGCACCATGAGCAGCATCATCACCTACTCCCTGATGTTCAACGGTACCGTAACCGCGATACCCAACTACATCATCATGAGCAAGATAGGTCTTGTTGATACTTATTGGGCGGTCGTTATTCCGGCCATCGGCTCGACGCTGTGCCTTTACCTGATGAAGAACAACATGGTTCACATCCCCACATCCCTGCTCGAGTCCGCCAAGATAGACGGCGCCAGCGAGTTCGGTATATATTGGAAGGTTGTAATGCCTCTGTCCAAGCCCGCGTGGATAACGGCTATCATCCTTTCCTTCCAGTCCCTGTGGGGCGCCACCGGCGGCAACTTCATCTACACCGAGAAGCTTAAGCCCATCACTTACGCCCTCAGTCAGATAGTCAGCGCCGGTATTGTGAGAACCGGTGTATCGTCAGCTGTAAACTTGATCATGCTGGTTGTGCCCATCGCCGTATTCGTGTTCTCTCAGAGCAATGTTATCGAAACGATGGCCAGCTCCGGTATGAAGGATTAAGGGGGTGCACAGTGATGACAAAAAGAATAATAAGCTTGACTGTGCTCGTGCTCTTATGCTTCACGTTTGTGACCGCTTATGCCGAGCATACCAGTGACAGCAGTTATATCTACGACTATTGGGGAAGCGCCAACGAAAGCCTTAATGCCTTTGAGCTCTCTACCGTCATAAACAGCGACAATATTGAGGGCGTCAGCATCAAGAGCGTTGACGACGTGTACTACCACAACGGACAGATATTCATCGCCGACTCTCTTTCCAACGCGGTTTTCGTACTCGACGAGGACTACAACCTCGTTAAGCAGATAAAGATAATCCGCGACACCGAGGGAGAGATAGTGGTTGACGAGGATACCAATAAGCAGGCCATCCTCAGCGCACCCGAAGGCGTTTACGCCAACGACCGTTATCTCTACATTGCCGACACCGGCAACAACCGCATCTTTGTCCTTGACATCAACGCGGTCGATGAGAACGGCGAACACACTTATCCCATGAATTTGGTTATCAACAAGCCCGAAAACATGGTGGGCTCTACCGAGTTTACGCCCTCTAAGATAACCGTTGACAACGCCGACAGAATTTTCGTTGTCGTTAAGAACAGCACCGAGGGTATCATCGAGCTCAACACCGACGGCAGCTTCTCCCGCTTTTACGGAGTAAACTCTCCCACGGTAAGCCTCATCGACTTCTTCTGGCGGTCCATCGCCTCCAAGGAGCAGAGAGAGCAGATGAGCAAGATATACGCTCCCGCGTTCGCAAACGTACAGACCGACTCCGACGGCTTTGTATATGCGGTGACCACGGATACCGCGTCCGAGGAGATGGCCTTCCGCTTCAACGCCAAGGGCGAGAACGTTCTCCGCAAGTTCGGTTACAGTGAGATTTTGGGCGACCTGCCCTCCGGCACCGCCGCCGAGGGCGATGCCACCAAGAGTACCTTCACGGATGTGGCGGTTACCGATTACGGCGTATACGCCCTCCTGGATACCTCCATGAACAGAGTGTTCCTCTACAACTTTGACGGCAACCTGCTCACCGTTTTCGGCGGCAAGGGCGACACCAAGGGCAAGATAAACACTCCCTCCTCGATTTGCTGGATGGGCAACAAGCTCATCGTAGGCGACAGCAAGCTGGCTTGCGCTTTCGTATTTACTCCCACCGACTTCGGCAGTCTGGTGCTCGACGCCGAGGAGAAATACTTCAACGGCGACTTCGACGGCGCCGCCGACCTCAACCAAAAGATAGTAAATATGAACGCCAACTATGACCACGCTTATGTGTCCATCGGCAAGAACCTGCTTATGCAGGACAACTACGCCGACGCAATGTACAACTTCCGTCTCGGCAACGACAAGACCTATTATTCCACGGCCTTTGCCGGATACCGGAACCTGCTCATTCAGAAATATTTCTGGATTTTCGCCATCGTCTTTATTGCCTTTGTGGTATGGGTGCTCTGGACAGAGGTATCCTACAGCAAAAAGCAGAAGAAGTTAGAAGAATTATAATGAGGTGAAAATGATGAAAAAGTTATTAGAAGATTTCAAATATCTGACGTACGTCATTTTCCATCCATTTGATGGCTTCTATGAGGTGCGGTTCAGAGGAAAAGGCAATATTACGCTTGGCGCCATAATACTTGTGCTTTTTGGCTTGCTTAACATCATAAGCTATCAGTACACGGGCTTTATCATGAACGATAACCCGCAGTTCGCGATGAACAGCATTACGACCTTCATCTTCGGTATTTTCCCGTACATACTGTTCTGCATAAGCAACTGGAGCGTTACGGCGATATTCGAGGGCAGCGGTAAGTTCGGCGACATATTCACCGTCGTTACGTATGCCCTGTTCCCCAAGCTGATTCTTGACGTGATAGTCGTTATACTCAGTAACGTGGTTACGGCCGAGGAGGCCACCATACTTACCGCCATAAGCGCGTTCGGCACCATATACTTCGCTTTCCTGGTATTTGCCGGACTGTGTGTGGCCCATGAGTATACGGCCGGCACAAACGTCGCCATGATAATCGCGACCTTTGTCGCCATGATAATTATAATATTCCTGGCCGTCCTGTACATAACCCTTATCCAGAAGGTAGTATCCTTCGGTTATGCGTTCTCGGCCGAGTTTATGAAGAGGTGGTGATAGATTATGAAAAACTTTTTAAAGAATTTAAGCGTACTGAAAATAGTTTGCATTCTGGTAGCTATATTCTTGGTTGTTCAAATCGTATCATGGCTGCCTCAGCTTGGGATGAAAGCCGCCAAGCTCCCCGAGATAACCTCGTCGGCGCTGGCGGAAAAGGGCAAGAGCTTTGACTCTACCCATGACGGCTGGGAGCTCGCGGCCGACGACGGCTCAAAGCAGCTCCTTGTAAATCCCGCGACTCTTGACATAAGAGTCATCGACAAGGCTACCGGCACTTATTGGGAATCAATAAGCGACTCCGGCGAGTCTAACTCCACCCCCACGGGTCCCATATCCATAACATATCTGGACGGCGCCGGCGCCGAAAAGACATGGAGCAGCTATGACTACAGCATCAAGCAGGAGACCGATATAACCTCCGGCGAGCTGGAAAGCAAAAAGTACGACGTTTACAGGATAGACAACGGCTTCGGCATCGAGATGACCTTTGCCAGCGAAGAGTCCACCAACCTTGAGGAATATATGCCCAAGATTGTAAGCGTTGACCGCTACAACGAGTACTTTGTGGATAAGCTTCAGGATATGGTTGACGACGGCACCATTCCCGCCGACGACGAGTCCGCCGACGAGAATTACACGGGCTACACAAAGGCTGACTACGACAACGCTCTTGAAAAAATCTACGCTCTGTCGGACGACGGAAACAGCTACTACAACAAGCTGGCCGGTACGCCTCCCGTATCCGCCACGAGAATACTTATCGACCTCAGTAAGAGAGTCGGCTACAACGTGGACCTTATTCGTGAGGACAGCGCGGAGTTTGACTTCACCTTTACGATTATGGAGAACCCCAAGTTCGTTATACCCGTTGAGTTCACTCTCGACAAGGGCGATTTGGTGGTAAACATTCCCACCGGCAAGATAAGGAACGAGAGCCCCAAGAAGGAAGAGGGCAAGAAGGACAGCGAGTACGAGTACGAGCTTGAGTCCATTCAAGTCCTTCCCAACTTCGGCCTTGTAAAGGCCGATGAGACGGACGAAGGCTTTATCTTCGTTCCGGACGGCACCGGCGCGATTTTCGACATCAACAGCTACGACAGCGGTTATGCCGAGTACAGCCGCCCAGTGTACGACAACACATACTACGACGAGCTCTATAACCAGTCCGAGTTCCGTGAAAACATCACGATGCCCGTGTTTGGTATGGGCAGCGAGGCCGCCCGCCACACCGATGTGTTCGGCGAGGAGAAGAAGCCCGCGGCCGCGGCCGTTGAGGGCGAAGAGCCCGCCGAGGGCGAGGCCGCTGAAGGCGAAGAGCCTGCCGCAGAGGGTGAGGAGCCCGCTGAGGAGCCCGCCGAAGAACCCGCCGAAGAGCCGGCCGCGGAGACCGCCGAAGAGCCGGCCGCGGAGACCGCCGAGGGCGAAGAACCCGCCGAGGCTGAGGGCGAGGAGCCCGCTGAGCCCGCCGCCAAGCCTTACAACGGCTTCATGGGCATAATCGAGAGCGGCGATATGACCGCCACCATCAATGTCAAGCTGGCTGCCGGCGAGGGCACGGAAGCGGATTCTCCTTACAATAAGGTTTATCCCTCCTTTGACCTCATGCAGATAAGCAGCGTTAAGGTATTCGGTCCCTACAGCGATAATGACGCGAGATTTACCGCCAAGACCGAGAGCTTCGACGTTGACTGCAAGGTTCGCTACAAGCTCTATTCCGACAACGCCAACTATTACACCATGAGCCAGTCCTACCGCGAGTACATCAAGGAGGCTTATGGACTGAAGGAGAAAACGGCCGACGAGATGAAGGCTCCCAGAGTGTTCCTCGACGTTATCTCCTCTCTCACCATCGACGCACGCGTCGTCGGCGTTCCTTATGACAAGACGGTTTCAATGACCACATATAAGGAGCTGTCCGACATATACGAGGACATGGGCGACGTTGACCCCGTGGTAAGCTACAAAGGCGCTTTCAACGGCGGTATCTACAACAAGATTAACAGCGACGCCAAGCTCACCTCCAGCAACGGCAACAAGTCCGATTTGGAAAAGCTGCTCAGGGATCACTTCGATTCCCTCTATCTTGGAGTCAACCCCTCTCAGGTTTATAAGACCACCGCTTCCTTTAAACCCAGCAAGCACGGTCTTATCAACTTCAACGGCGAGGCGCTCGAGACCTTTAAGTACGACATCCCCACCGGCGAGTTCAATATGCACGGCAACGGCTTCTACACCATCGCTCCCAAGTATATCCAGAACGTGGTTAAGAAGTTTAACGACGGCTTCACAAAGTTCTGCTCCGGCGTGAACGGATTTAAGAACCTGGCCATCGGCGATCTCGGCAATCTGTACTATGAGAACCTTCGGGACGGCGACGAGTGCTCTCCCTATCAGGGTGAGGCCATTATCGACGACGTTCTCGGCACACTTTCCGAGGACAGACGCATAATACTTGACAACCCCAACGCCAACCGTATCCAGTATGCCGATCTTGCCGCCGACGTTTCCCGTGAGAGCAGTGACTACGGTCTTATCAAGGAAAACGTACCCTTCCGTCAGCTGGTGTTCAACGGTCTCGTTGACTACACCACCCTCAGTGTAAACACCTCCTCCTCCAACAAGGCATACTTCCTGCTGCAGGCGGTGGAGCTGGGCGCTTTCCCCAAGTATACGATAACCTACAAGCGGGTATCCGACCTTAAGGAAGCCAACTACAATGAGCTTTACGCCACCCAGTACGAACTCTTTGCCGATGACATCAAGGCCATGGACAAGAGCATCAAGGACGCTTTCGACAAGATAGGCTCCACCAAGATAGTCGCTCACCGGGTGCTTGACGACAAGGTTTACGAGACTACATACGATACGGGCGTTAAGGTCATCACGAACTATAACACCTTTGACGTAACTGTAGACGGCGAAAAGCTTGACGCGCAGAGCTACAAGATAATTGAAGGAGGGGATGAATAATGAAACAGGAAGCGAATAAAGTCGCTGAAAAGGCTGTCAAGAAGACAAGAAAACCGCTTACTTACGCCACGACGCAGAAGATTAACGGTTACGTTTTCTTGGCTCCGTGGATAATAGGTTTCCTCCTGTTCTTTATGGTTCCGATCATTAACACGGTGATATATTCCTTTAACAAGGTTGACGTTGCCGAGACCGGCGGCATGAAGATGGAGTTTGTTGGCACGGACAACTATTTTGACTTGTTCAACACCGAGGTTTCCACCAAGTCTCAGCAGTTCATCCGCGTATTTACAGACGAGAACTCAAATGTGCTGGTAAACACACCCCTCATAGTTATATTCAGTCTCTTCTGCGCGCTGCTTGTCAACGCGAAGTATAAAGGCCGCGGAGTGGTGCGTGTTATCTTCTTTCTGCCGATAGTATTGGGTCTGACGGTAGTTACGAGTATGATAACGGTTTCCAGCGGCGGCGGCGACCTTACCGCCGTACAGACCACCACCACGGAGGAATCGGGTTTCCTGATGAGTCTGTTCACAACGAACAGCTTCCTCCCGCCGAATGTAATATCTTTCATCGTTGGAGTTATAAGCGATATATTCCAGATAGTTTCCAAGGCCGGTGTACAGACGCTTATGTATCTGGCCGCCCTCCAGTCCATCAACCCCTCTCTTTACGAGGTTGCCAAAATCGAGGGCTGCACCACATACGAGACCTTCTGGAAGATAACATTCCCCATGGTAGGCAACACGACGCTGTTCATATTTGTGTACACGCTGGTTGACCTATTCCTGGCATCGACGATGTCCGAGGAAATATACGCTTTCGCGTTCACCAAGAACAGCATAGGCATCGGAAGTGCCCTGTCGGTTTGCTTCCTGCTGAATGTGCTTTTGGCACTGGTTATCATGGTTCTAATTCTTACGAAGGTGGTGAAATTAGATTATGGCAAGTAAAGCAAAAACCAAGGTTAAAGGCCCCGGCCTGGGCGGATGGCTCAAGGAAAAGTGGAACGACAATTCCATTACCGACCCGCTGCACAGGACCCGGTATATCCAAAATCTTATATTTAAGATTTTTGCGGTCTCCCTTATTATAGGTATGTGCTTCACCATACTCTATCCCATAATCAAGCTGTTCCCCATGGTGCTCAATGACGTTGAGGACCTGGGCAACCCCGATATCGTATGGGTGCCAAAGACCTTCTCTCTGGTGAGCTTCAAGGCCGCCATCCGGTTGGTTTACGGTAATTTCGCCATCATTGGCTGGTCGCTGCTCTACGCCGCCGTTACCGCTGTTATCCAGGTGTTCATCAGCGCCATGGCCGGCTATGTACTGGGCCGCATCAAGGTGCCCGGCGGTACGATAATCTTCTTCCTGATCATCGTTACCTTCGTTGTTCCCAATCAGGCTCTCCTGATATCTCAGTATCTGAGATTTAAGAACTTCGATATCCTCGGTATCTTCACGGCTTTGACAGGCGGACCCATCGACCTTATCAACAAGCCCATAACCCTGTTCCTGCTGTCGCTCTTTGGCTTTGGTCTTAAGCAGAGCATGTTCATCTACCTGTTCCGTCAGTTCTTCATCGGACTGCCCAAGGAACTGGAGGAGGCCGCTCTCATCGACGGCTGCGGCTTCTACAAGACGTATTTCCGCATAGCCCTGCCCAACGCCACCCCCACCATAATGACAGTTGCCATACTGTCCTTCGTGTGGAACTACGGCGACACCTACTATACCGGATACTTCTATCCGGACGGACCGTTCGCGGCTGTTAAGCTGACGCAGCGTTTTGCCGAGTCCCAGTCAGACACCATCGTTTCGGCTGTTCAGAACTGGTACAACAAGCCCGCCGCTTCGTCCTTTGCCTTTGACGCTGTTAAGATGGCCGCCGTGCTCATCTTCCTGGTTCCCCTTCTTATCGTATACTTCTGCGTACAGAAGAGCCTGGTAGAAAACATGGAGCAGTCCGGCTTGGTTGGCTAATCAGTCTTAGACGGACATTTAAAATCTCAAAAAAAGGAACCGCAGCGCGGTTCCTTTTTGCTGTGTGGAAAGAGTGCTTATTTAATACTAATCCCTAATAAAATCATCAATTCGCGGCGGCCTTTTTTGCGCCATACGGCGTCATCGACGGTGCTGTCAATAGTTTTTCGCAAATTCGTCTCTGCCAAAATGAAGTTTCTGGCCGGGAAGCCCGGCGAGGGGGC
>CANPZO010000008.1 GCA_947589005.1 uncultured Clostridia bacterium
AACAATGGGTCGTGTTTGAGAACACGCATGAAGCCATCATAGACGAGGATACCTTTACCCGTGTGCAGGAGTTACGCAGGAACAAACGCCGCCCAACGAGAACAGGAAAGAGCAATATGTTCTCCGGCATCGTCCGCTGTGCTGACTGCGGGGAGAAGCTATACTACTGCACAAGCAAAAACTTTGAGGCACGGCAGGATCACTTTATCTGTTCTACATCGAGGCTCAAAGGAAACAAGGTCTTCGGGTCACATTTTATTCGAGCTGTCGTCCTCGAAGAAGGCGTCCTGAAGCATTTGCAGCTGGTAGCGTTCTGCATCTCCAACTATGAAGATGCGTTTCGGAAGGCTTTGGGTGCAAAGCGTGATGCCGAGGCAAGAAAGGAAATGTCCGGCAAGCGGCGGGCACTCCAGAAGTCCGAAAACCGTATCGCCGAGCTTGACAGGCTTTTCAAGCGGCTCTATGAGGATATGGTAGCGGGGCGGCTGAGTGAGGCGAGGTTTCAGTTGCTTTCCGACGACTACGAAAAGGAGCAAACGGAACTGCGGGAAAGAATTACTGTTCTGACTAAGGAAATCTCCGAGCAGGAGGATCAGGCGGACAATGTAGACCGTTTCATCCGCACGGTGAAGAAGTACCTCTGCCTGACGGAGCTGACGCCCGCGATCCTGAACGATCTGGTCAAGGCGGTCTATGTCCATGCGCCGGACAAGTCCAGCGGACATCGGGTGCAGGATGTAGACATCAGCTACAACTACATCGGGATACTCCCTGCCGCACTTTTGAACGACCTCATAAACGGAACAGCGGCATGACCGAAATCATGCCGTACTCCGAAAACAATATGAACTTGTTTTATTGGACGCCACCCTCCCGCGGCCCTTTTGTTATGGCTCCTCAAGTTGGACTCGAACCAACGACCCTGCGGTTAACAGCCGCATGCTCTACCGACTGAGCTATTGAGGAATATCTCGCTGACGAAAAGTATTATAGCACAACCGAAGTGAAAAATCAAGAGTTTTTTTCTAATTTCCCAAAAAAATTTTGCGGTCGGGATTTTTGCGGCCCGTGGCCGGAAATCCTTGACATTTTTCCGCCTCCGGTGTATAATGAAATAAGAGACCGAAATTCAGAGGCCGAGGGAGGCAGATATATGGAATACGACGCCGAAAAGCTTGTCAACTCAATACTTGACAGCTATAAAAAATACGAGCTTACCGTAAAAATCGACTCGGAAAGTATCTTGAACAAGGACGTGCTCATCTCAGTCATGGAAGAGGTGCGCCGCCTGCTGTTCCCCGGGTTTTTCGACAAAAATCAGCTGCGGGGGGATTTTCTCAAGTTCCACGTGGGTCAGAGGCTGGAGTTTATACAGTACAATCTTAAAAAACAGGTGGCCCGCGCTTTGGGCGATTTGGAGCTTTGCAGCGGCTGCGGCCGCAGCGCCAGAGAGCAGGAGGCCGAGGAGATAGTCGCGAAATTCATGGAAAAGATACCCGAGCTTCGGGAGAGCCTGTACTACGACGTTCAGGCGGCCTATAACGGCGACCCGGCGGCTTACAGCCACGAGGAGATAATTTTCTCCTATCCCGGGGTTTTTGCCGTGACGGTTTACCGCATCGCCCACGAGCTTTGGCTCCTTGAGGTGCCCATGATACCCCGCATCCTGACCGAGCACGCCCACAGCGTCACCGGCATCGACATTCACCCCGGCGCCAAAATAGGCCGCAGCTTTTTCATCGACCACGGCACCGGCATAGTTATCGGCGAGACCACCGAAATAGGCGACAACGTCAAGATATATCAGGGCGTGACCCTGGGCGCTCTTTCCACCCGCAAGGGTCAGCAGCTGAAGGGCGTAAAGCGCCATCCCACCATCGGGGACAACGTCACCATCTACTCCGGCACCACTATCCTTGGCGGCGACACGGTCATAGAGAAGGGCGCCACCATCGGGGCCAACGCTTTTATCGTCAGCTCGGTGGACGAAGGCATGAAGGTCAGCGTCAAAAACCCCGAGCTGCACTTTAGCAAGTAGAGGAAAAAATAACAAAATGAAAAATTATATATTGACAAACGAAAAAAATGTATGTATAATTAAATCGAGGATTAAAGAGAAAGGAGAGTTTAGGGATGGCGTTTTTTGACGATTTGGGTAAAAAAATTTCCGCCACGGGGCAGAGCGCGCTGCAAAAGACCAAGGATATAGCCGAGATAAGCAGGCTTAATTCCGCGATTTCCGATTTGGAAAAGGTTGTCGAAAATAACTACAATCAGGTCGGCAGGCTCTATGTGGCGCTTCATCCCGGTGACTATGAGGCCGACTTCGGCGGCATGATAATGAGCATTGCCGATGCCGAAGCTAAGATACGGGATATGAAGGATCAGATAATGGCTCTTCGCGGTATGGTACGCTGTGCGAACTGTGGGGCCGAGGTTTCGGCCATGTCCGTGTACTGCGACAGCTGCGGCGCCGAAATGCCCCGCAAAAAAGAGGTCGAAAATCTTATCCGGTGCGAGGGCTGCGGTGAAATGGTGCCCCGCGACAAGAGGTTCTGCACCTCCTGCGGACGGCCCATCGCTTCCGTTAAGCCTGTGGTACCCGCGACCGGCGGCACCTGCCCCAACTGCGGCAGTGAGCTGGCCGGAGGTTCGGCTTTCTGCACTCAGTGCGGATACAAACTTTAAGCACAGGGGAGTCGACCCCCGTGCGCTTATTAAGTTGTTTGAACCGAAAGGTTTTAAACTGAAATTATTTTTGAGAGGAAGAGGTAAAAATGGCAAAATTTTGCAGTAACTGCGGCGCTCCGCTGAATGAGAGCTCCAAGGTGTGCGGCAACTGCGGCAAACCCAATCCGGGTTATGTTGCTCCCGCCGGCGCGCCGGCAGGGACGCCCGACGGGGCTCCCAAAATCCCCAATCCCGGCAGCATAAATCTTGGCGGTGCGGTAAGCGCCGATAAGATCAAGCAGATGCTGCCCAAGATAATCGCCGCCGTGGTTGCGATCATCGTGGTCATCGTGGCTGTCAGCACCTGTGCCGCCAACACCGGCTACAAGGGAACCGCCAAGAGCTACATAAAGGCTTTGGTGGCCGAGGACGAGGACAAGGCCGTCAAGCTTCTCAGCGAAGTAATGATGGATGGCATGGACATTAGCGAAAAGGACATGGCCGATGGACTTGAAAGTACATTCAAGTCCAGTATGGAATACGTAGAGGACCGCGTTGGCAAGAAGGTAAAGGTTAAGAAAATAGAGTTCACCGACATTGACAAGTATGACAAGGACGACTTTGAGGACTTTATTGATGAGTTGGACGACAATGACGTTGACGATTCCGACAAGATTAAGGGCGTCGTTGAGATTGAGGCCCTCGTTAACCTTAAGGGCAGCAAGAAGGACCGTGATTACGAGATAAACTTTACCATGGTTAAGGAAAGCGGCAAGTGGAAGATATTTGATATTCCGACCCTTCATGAGGACTAATCGGCGATAACGTGACAATAAAAAAACTCCCGCGGGTTGACCTGTGGGAGTTTTTTAGAAAAGACGCGCAAAGGCTTTATAACTGCCGAAAAACGATATTTGGTTAAATAAATAACGGGGGTGAATAATATGGCAAAGGTTTGCGGTAATTGTGGCGCTTCAATTTCGGATAGCGCGGTCTTCTGTGGGAGCTGCGGCGCTCCCGTCGAGACAGCCGCGTCCAAAAAAGGGCCCAACGTCAAGCTCATAGTGATAATAGCGGTGATAGTCGCGGTGATTGCCGCCGCCGCTGTCGGCATTATTTATGCGGTGAACAACGCCGGCGGCTCCGGCGGGGACAAGGACGATGATAAGGCCGACAGCTACGAGGACGTGGCCAGGAGCTATATAGAGGCTTTGGTGGCCGAGGACTGGGATAAGGCCGCCAAGCTTTTCAGCGAAGTAATGATGGATTACGAAGATGTTGACGAAAAGGACGTGGCCGATAGTCTTGAAATTACATTCAAGTCCAGAATGGAATACGTAGAGGATCGCGTAGGCAAAAAGGTAAAGGTCCGGAAGATAGAGTTCACCGACATTGACAAGTACGACAAGGACGACCTTGAGGACTTTATTGATGAGTTGGACGATAGTGGCGTTTACGATCCCGACAAGATTAAGGGCGTCGTTGAGGTTGAGGCCCTCGTTAACCTTAAGGGCAGCAAGAAGGATCGCGATTACGAGATGAACTTTCTCATGGTTAAGGAAAGCGGCAAGTGGAAAATATTTACTGCTTTCGGCCCCTATGAGGACTAATCGGCGATAACGTGACAATAAAAAACTCCCACGGGTTGACCTGTGGGAGTTTTTTGTGGGATATAATTTAATGAATTGAACGCGTATGGCGAGCCGCGGCCGGCTCTACTCGTAGTCCACCACGTCTACCCAGGACAGCAAAAGCTCCCGCTCTTCCGGGTTGCCCTTTACGCTCTGAGAGGCGGCCACAATGGGCATCCACTTCTGGACGTACTGCTTGGCGGTGTCGCTCTTTTTGCAGAACAGGTCCAGATACTTCTCCGCCGTTTTCCGGTCGCCGGATAGACAGAACAGCAGGTACGTCCGCGCGGCGTCGGCGCCGGCGTTGCCCTGCGTCACGTGCGCCCAGTCTATCACGTAGGGGGTGCCGTCCTCGGTGATTATCACGTTGGATGGATTGAAGTCGCCGTGGCATATCTTGTTGTGCTTGGGCATACTTTCCAGTCTCGTGTGGAGCTCGTACCGGGTGGTGGCGTCCAGGTCGGTTGCGGATATCTTGCCGTTCATCTTGTCCTTCAGCTTATTCAGTATGGGACATTTTTTCGCGTGGATGGAAAGCTGAAGGTCCACGAAAAGCTCCAGATATTCCTCGCGGCGGTCTGGATTTTCCTCCATCAGCTTGGCAAGGGTTTTACCGCTGATGAATTTTGTGATTATGGCCCAGTTCCCGTCCACCTGAGTTACGGCCTCGAGAGCGGGGCAGTTGATGCCGGTGGTCTCGATTTTTGCCAGATTGAGAGCCTCGTTCAGTATGTCCGCCTTGGAAAAGCTGCCGTCAAACACCTTTATTGACAGGTCCTGCGCCTTGTCCCAGTAAACGGTTTTATTCTTGCGACGGGCGATGACCCGGCTGAGGTCCAGCTTGTTCATATCCATTTCCGTTTTCCTCCTTTAATTTACTTGCCGTAATAGGCCCTGAGATACATATCCTTTATTTCGCTTATCAAGGGATAGCGGGGATTGGCTCCGGTACACTGGTCGTCAAAGGCGGCCTCCGACATTTCGTCCAGCCTGTCGAGAAAGACCTTCTCCTCCACGCCGTAATCCTTTATTGTGTCCTTGATGCCGATAGCCCTTTTCAACTCGTCCAGCTTGGCGATAAGGCCCTCCAGCTTTTCGCTGTCGTCCTTGCCCTTTATGCCCAAAAAGTCCGCTATCTCGCCATAACGACGGAGCGTGTGGGGATGGCCGTACTTGGGGAAGGTGCCCATCTTTGCCGGCGCCTCGGCGGCGTTGTAGCGGAGCACGTAATCTATCATCAGGGCGTTGGCCACGCCGTGGGCGATGTGGTGATAGGCGCCCAGCTTGTGAGCCATGGAGTGGCACACTCCGAGAAAAGCGTTGGCAAAGGCCATGCCCGCCATAGTGGAGGCGTTGGCCATCTTTTCGCGGGCCTCGGGGTCGTTCGCTCCGTCCGCATAACAGCGGGGCAGATAGTCGAAAATGAGCTTTATGGCCTTGAGCGCAAGACCGTCGGTAAAGTCGGTGGCCATCATCGAGGCGTAGGCCTCGAGGGCGTGGGTCATTGCGTCGATGCCCGAGGCGGCGGTAAGGCCCTTGGGCATATTCATCATAAGGTCTATGTCGATTATCGCCATATCGGGCAGCAGCTCATAGTCCGCCAGCGGATACTTGATGCCGGTTGCATCGTCGGTTATCACCGCGAAGGGGGTCACCTCGCTGCCTGTGCCGGCGGAGGTGGGTATCGCCACAAAGTACGCCTTTTCGCCCATTTTGGGGAAGGTGTAGATGCGCTTGCGAATGTCCTGGAACCTCATGGCCATGTCCATGAAATCGGCCTCGGGATGCTCGTACAGCACCCACATTATCTTTGCCGCGTCCATGGCGCTGCCGCCGCCAACGGCGATTATCACGTCGGGGCCGAAAGCTGTCATGGCCTTTGCGCCGGCCTCGGCGCTGGTCAGGTTCGGATCGGGAGCCACATCGAAAAAGGTGGTGTGCGAAATGCCCATTTCGTCCAGCTTGGCGGTTATTTCCTCAGTATAGCCGTTGTTGTACAGGAAGGAGTCCGTCACGATAAAAGCCTTTTTCTTGCCCATGACGGTCTTTAATTCGTCCAGGGCCACGGGAATGGAGCCCCTGTTTATATACACCTTTTCGGGTGCGCGGAACCACAGCATATTCTCTCTCCTCTCGGCCACGGTCTTGATGTTTAAAAGGTGTCTGACGCCCACGTTCTCGGATACGGAGTTCCCGCCCCAGCTTCCGCAGCCCAAGGTCAGGGAGGGCGCCAGCTTGAAGTTGTAAAGGTCGCCTATGCCGCCTTGGGAGGAGGGGGTGTTCACAAGAATTCGGCAGGTTTTCATCCTTTCCCGATGGGCGGCCATTTTGTCCTGCGCGGTGAGGACATTGCAGTAAAGGGAGGAAGTGTGGCCGTAGCCGCCGTCGGCTATGAGCCGCTCGGCCTTTGCGAGGGCGTCCTCGAAGTCTTTCGCCCTGTACATGGCCAGCACGGGCGACAGCTTTTCGTGGGCGAACTCCTCGCTCAGCTCCACGCTTTCCACCTCGCCGATGAGTATTTTTGTCTCCGCCGGAACCTCAACTCCCGCAAGGGCGGCTATTTTCGCCGCCGGCTGGCCGACTATCTTAGCGTTGACTGAGCCGTTGATAATAATGGCTCCGCGCACCTTGTCCAGCTCCTCCGGACTGAGAAAGTGACAGCCGCGGGCCGCAAACTCCGCCTTTACCGCGCCGTACACGCCGTCAAGGGCGATGACGCTCTGCTCTGAGGCGCATATCATGCCGTTGTCGAAGGTTTTGGAATGAATTATGGAGTTCACCGCCAGCACCACGTCGGCGCTGTCGTCGATAATTGCGGGAGTGTTGCCCGCGCCCACGCCGATGGCGGGCTTGCCGGAGGAATAGGCGGCCTTGACCATGCCGGGGCCGCCGGTGGCGAGAATGATGTCCGCTTCCTTCATTATCATGTTTGTCATGTCCAGCGAGGGCACGTCTATCCAGCCTATGATATCCTCGGGCGCGCCCGCCTTTACCGCGGCCTCAAGCACGACCTTGGCAGCGGCTATGGTGCTCAGCTTGGCCCTGGGGTGTGGGCTGATAATGATGCCGTTTCTGGTCTTAAGAGCCAGCAGGGTCTTAAAGATGGCGGTGGAGGTAGGGTTGGTGGTGGGAATGACCGCCGCTATCACGCCGATGGGCTCGGCGATTTTTTTGACTCCGTAGACCCTGTCCTCCTCGATAACCCCGCAGGTGGGGGTATTTTTGTAAGCGTTGTAGATGTATTCCGAGGCGTAGTGGTTTTTTATGACCTTGTCCTCGACCACGCCCATGCCGGTTTCCTCAACGGCCATTTTGGCCAGCGGCAGGCGGGCGTTGTTGGCGGCCAGCGCCGCCGCCCGGAAAATAGCGTCCACCCGTTCCTGAGTATAGCCGGCGAACTCCGTCTGTGCCTTGCGCACCCGGGCTATGGCTTTTTCCAGCTTGTCGGGACTGTCCACGATATCGTAGTTTTTGTTGTTCATGGCTTTCGCTCCGTTTCTGAAATTGATTTCTGACATTATTATAGGTTATTTTTTGTAAAATGTCAATAATTATACAATATCAAAAACAGTCCTTCCACGACATGTAAATTAGTAAAACTGCCTAAAAATCCCTTTAAAAATTTTACATATAGGACACAAAAATTTAACAGAGCGGGTCTTGCCCGGCCATGACATTTTTGCTATAATGATATCATAGAAAGAATGTGGTTTTGTATGTTTTGTACAAAAAACGGGCAAAAAGCACGGGAACAAATCAAAAGAAAGCAGTCCGCGAGACCGTAAAACGAGACTGTAAAAACGGAAAAACTGAATGGAGGAATTTTATATGAAAATGAAAAAACTTTTGGCCGCGGCCCTCGCCCTCGCGATGGTTGCCGCTCTTGTGCCGGGGCTGGCGGTAACGGCCGGCGCGGAGGAGGCGGGCACGCTCGGTGACAGTTTTACCGACGCTGTTGTATATAACTATATCAAGGAACAGTTACCGGTTTTTGACGCTGTGAGAGATTTCAAAGGAACATACAAACAGGACATGAAAATATCCGACGCATGGGACGGTTGGAGCGGCGGAAACGGAGATGCAGCAGTAGACAGTGACGGAACCTTTTTAAATGTTGCTGGCTCGGGCACGGCTCCAAGAATACAGGTTTACAGCAGCGAAAAAGGTGGAAATGGATATGGACACCCACAGACTGTCAGTACACCTGGTTATGGCCAAAACAGCGATTTTATATTATTTAGATTTAAGACGGAATATGATGCGAGTTGGGGCGATGTGGCATTTAAGGATTCTCAAGGCAGTTTGATAACTTCATTCCGTTTTGGCAGTGGCGACAATAATTCTTTCAATGTAAGCTGGGGTCACAGCGGCTGGGCAACTCCTTTTGGTGACGATTGGGGAAAAAGGGCATATTCCGCAGGCAATGCGAAAAACCAGACCGTTCAGAGCGGTGTGTCTCAAATAGATATTTTGATACGCAAAAAAAGTGCGGACAGCTATGTAGCCACATATTTTTGCGACGGAAGCCTGTTTTGTACAGCGGTTTATGAAGGAACATTTGAAGATTTAAGATATATTGTAATGAGCGTGGGAGCTTGGGGTAAGGACGATAACTACAAGAGAATATCGCTTCTCACTCCCTCGATTTACGCAGGAAATTATTCCGATATCGCAACTAACGAACTTTCTTACTACACTGTAAATTACAGCTTTGACGATAACAAAACGGTTGAAGCTACAAAAACATATTATGACACTAATGCAGATAATTTAAAGGGTTACAACAATGGGGTTATATTCCCGAATGTGGAAATTCCTTATTTTGAGGGGTATGTATTCCATACAAAGGCGGTTGATGCAGGGTCAAATACAGTGACGCTGAGCTATAAGACAGCGGACAACAAAAAATTCTTTGATAATGTGAGTGTGGATACAAAGCTGACGGATTTAAATATGCTTGGCGCTCACGACGCATTTACGGCCGGTATGAATTCCAGTAATGTCATGGCCGACGCAGCAAATATAACATTGGAGAATAGTCTTTTAGGCAGCTCGGCACTGGCCGCATCCGCTGGGAGCGGTGCAATTCCGTACAGCCGGGCGCAAAGCACCGACGCATATGGACTTTTGGAAGCGGGAGTGCGTTATTTCGATATACGGCTTTCAAGGTCTTCGAAGACCGCAACGTATGGATTTCTGCGAACAGCCCAGCACACAAATGGCGTGTTTTATACTACGCACGGCCTGCTCAGTAATGAACTTAGACCGATACTATTTACCATTGGGCAATGGGCAAAGGCACATCCAGGAGAAATCATAGCCCTGGATTTCCAAAGCGTTGCGGATACGACGGACGGACAGACGATCAATAGTGTTGACGGGCATGGCTCGGTGCAAACATGGAATGATATTAATACGTTGCTTGTGGAGTCTGGGATATATTCTCTTGCGACCATCAGCGACAGCGTGGCGAACGTCACATACGGAGAGCTGACAGACAACGGAAAACGTTCAAATGTACTTATATTTGCACAGACATTAGCTAAGGATATAGGAAGGTTTATTGAAAGGAACGGCGGCGGCGAAACCGGTCTCTTCTCGGGGCAGCTTTATTCCAATTATAATCAGACAAGCCCGGCCATAGGTAATGCGTACAATGCCGCATATATACAGTCTCAGGCGGACGTGGGTATTGCGGACAGTAGATTCCAAAACATGGTTCGCGTTATGCAGGCGCAGTCAGGGGGAACAAGCGGCAACCTTTTGAATCAGGCGGCTACTGATCACCCCAAGCTCCTGAACGACCTGAAAGATAGTAAGTCATTATGGCTTGAACAACTCCCCGTAATCATGGTCGACGACGCGGCGGTAGGGACGGAAGAATTACTTAAATTACTTAAGAGCAGTAATGAGGTGATAACAACAAATTACAAGCTTGACGGCAGAACGCTTGAGACAAAGAAGCACAAACAAAACATAGCCCGCCAATACGGTTATCGTGAGGAAAATACAGGTAATGTTCTTTATTACGGCGAAAAGACAGCTGTAGAAATGGTTGGGGAGAGTATTGACATTGAATTGAAAGCCGTAAACAATGCCGATGTAAAAGATTACAAAAAGGGTGCGGTTTTTGAGCATGAAGGCAAAACCTATCAGGTTGTCAGCGGAAACCTTATCCCCAATGGTGATTTTGCCTATGGCACCGCCGGTTGGTACGATAGAGCTAATAATGAATTGGCTATGCCCCATTGGAAAGTTGAAGATGGTGTTCTTGAGCATAAAGATAACGAAACAGGCGAAAACTCCGCTCAAAGGCTTGGAACGGCTTGGGACGTTAAAGCTGGTAAAAAGTATGTTTTCACTATTGATTCGGCAAAAACATCAGTTGATAGTAGTCGCAATTATAGCGAAATCACATTCCCGAATGGCACTAACTCAAAACTTCCAACGTCATACGACACACTTACAACAGATACTTTCGTTTTTGACAGCGGTGACAAAGACGGGACTTTGGCTTTGCATTTCCGTTGGTTAACCAATGAGGCAAAATACGATAACTTCGGCCTTTATGAGGTTAAGGAAATTAATCCCGCTTTAGACGCCAAACTGGGTTATGACGGCAAAAATCTCACGATAGACTATTTGTTTGGCGGCGATATGCCGGAGGGTTATACGGTCGAGGTGACAAGACAGGACGGAACGGCAGTAGGCACAGCAGTGGACGAAGCCAAGCTCACCGAAAACAACAACACCATAATTCTTACCCCGTCCGACAGCAACGCCATTTATACCGTTACAGTTAAGGCGGGCGAAAAGGCCGTCGGTTCAATCAGTGCAAGCCTTTACAGCGAGGTGGTGGAAAACCTCGAAAATGTGGGTTATACAGGCGAAAATGCGCCAAACAGTGACATGATAGCCAAGGCCAACGCGGTTATCACCCACGGCGGAGTATACTATGACGGCAATGCGGACACGCTGAACGCCGAGACAAAGAAAATCGTTGAAGTTACCGAGACGGACGGAAAAATCACCGTTACGGTCAAGGAGCCCTACAAGGGTTACGGCATAGGCTTTATACTCAGCGGCGGCAAGATTTATGTAGGTTCGGAGGACAGAACGATAACGGACGCCGAGGCGGACAAGGTTTATGACAGCTTTACCGTTGATAAAAACGGCGGTACCGTTACCCTTTCCAACGCGGCGGAGGTCGTGACACTGTCTCTTGACGCGGTGAATATAGAGCTTGCGGAAACGCTCGCCGGCGAAATCGATGCTGACGGCGCGGACGCCCGTTACGGCCTTGTGCCCGAAATATGAGAGGAGTGGTCGGTATGAAAAAAGAATTTAAGACCCCTGCGATAGAGACCCGCGCCATGACGGTCGGGCGCGTAATGGACGATGATTTGGCGGTTTTTGCCAACAGCCCCGGCCAGAGCCTCAAGCGCGACGGCGTGGATATGACCGACACGGTCTCACAGGGCTATAACGCATGGAAGGGCTTTGAAAAGTAAGTGAAGTAAAAAAAGGCGCACCGGTAAAATGGTGCGCCTTTTTACATACAATTAACACAATCGCGCTTTCAGAATTAACATCGCCTGTGCTAATATGTAATTGTATCAAGGATACAATTATTTTTGGAAGGTGATTTATAATGAAAAAATTGGCAACAATGCTGCTTGCGGTCGGAATGTCGGCGGCTATTGCGGGCTGCGGAGGGACGGCGAGAACGACGGACGGCGCGGCGCAGACGGTATCGACGGACGGCTCGACCTCGATGGAGAAGGTAATAGGCTACCTAAGCGAGGCGTATATGGCCGAAAACAGCAACGCGAAAATAACGTACAACCCGACGGGCTCCGGCGCGGGCATACAGGCGGCGGCCGAGGGCCGCTGCGACATAGGACTTTCGAGCCGCGACTTAAAGCCGGAGGAGGCGGAAACGCTTGACGGGACGGTAATTGCGATTGACGGTATCGCGATGATTGTAAATCCGCAAAATCCCGTTTCGGACTTGACCATTGAGCAGATAGGGAGGCTCTACAAGGGTGAAATTTCGAATTGGAGCGAGGTTGGAGGCTCGGACGCGCCGGTGGTTTTAATCGGGCGCGAGGCGGCCTCGGGTACCCGCGACGGATTTGAGGCCATAACCGGAACGGAGGGCGAATGTAAATACACGCAGGAGCTTACCTCGACGGGCGACGTCGTTCAAACCGTTTCATCGAACCCCAACGCGATAGGCTACGCGTCCCTCGCGTCGGTCAAGGACAGCGTGAAGCTGCTGTCGGTTGAGGGAGTTACGCCGTCAACCGAGACAATACAGAACGGAACGTATAAAATTCAGCGTGATTTCGTGTTCGTTACACCGAAGGACAAGGAACTGTCCGAAGCGGCGCGGGCGTTTATGGATTACGCCACGAGCGAGGCGGCTGACGAAATGATTGAAAAGGCGGGCGCCGTTCCGGTGAAGAGATAGGCGGCGCGCCATGAGCAATCTGAGAAAGACAGCCGACGCGCTTGAAAAAGCGATGAACGCCGTGTTTACATTCTGCGGATTTTTAGCGGTGGCGTTTGTGCTGGTGATAACGGCGTTCCTCGTGATAAGCGGTGTTCCGGCGATAGGTGAAATAGGGATATGGGATTTTCTTTTCGGCAGAGTTTGGGCGTCAACCGCCGCCGAACCGCGCTACGGCATACTGCCGTTCATATTAACCTCCGTCTACGGAACGGCGGGCGCGATTGTTATAGGTGTGCCGGTAGGACTGATGTGCGCGGTGTATCTCGCGAAAATGTCAGGCGGCAAAAGCGCGGGAATTGTGCGGACGGCGGTGGATTTGCTGTCGGGCATACCGTCGGTGGTATACGGCTTATTGGGCATGATAATAATAGTCCCGCTCGTGCGCGAGATATTCAATCTTCCCGACGGAGCGAACCTGTTTTCGGCGATTATAGTGCTTGCGGTGATGATTTTGCCGTCGGTGATTTCCGTATCGGAAACGGCCATAAAAGCCGTGCCCAAGGAGTACGAGGAAGCGTCGCTGGCGCTGGGCGCGACGAAAACGGAAACGGTTTTCAAGGTAATCGTGCCCGCCGCGAAAAGCGGCATACTCACCGCCGTTGTGCTGGGCATAGGCAGGGCGATCGGCGAGGCGATGGCGGTTATGATGGTCTCGGGGAACGTCGCAAATATGCCGAGCCTTTTTCAAAGCGTGCGCTTCCTTACAACGGCGGTGGCGAGCGAGATGTCGTATTCGTCGGGGCTGCAAAGACAGGCGCTGTTTTCAATCGCGCTTGTACTGTTTGTGTTCATTTTGATAATTAATCTTATACTTAACCTTGTCGTGAAGCGGGGTGGGAAGAATGAATAGCGGAATATCGAAAAGGCGCAGGGTTGAAATCGCGGTATTAAACGCGCTTGTATACATCTGCGCGGGACTGGTGTGTCTTATGCTTTTGGGGATTATCGGCTACATTCTCGTGCGCGGAGTACCCCACATAACGCTCGGTCTGCTGACGTCAAAGCCGAGCCTTATAAACGGCACGACAGGAATTTTGCCGAACATTTTAAACACGCTTTACATCATAGCCGCGACGCTTGTAATCGTTCTGCCGATAGGCGTGGGAGCGGCGGTTTACCTTAACGAGTATGCGAGGAATAGGCGGGTTGTGCGGATAATCGAGCTTGCGACGGAAACGCTGTCGGGTATTCCGTCGATTATATACGGACTTGTGGGACTGTTGATATTCGTACAGTTTTTCTCGCTCGGCACAAGCCTTATCGCGGGAGCTTTGACGCTCGTTATAATGACGCTGCCGACGGTTATAAAAACTACGCAGGAGAGCCTTAAGACCGTGCCGAACGGCTACCGCGAGGGCGCGTTGGGATTGGGAGCGGGCAAGTGGCACATGATACGCACGACGGTGCTGCCGTCGGCGATTGACGGAATTGTGACGGGCTGTATTTTGTCAATCGGAAGAATTGTCGGCGAGAGCGCGGCGCTGCTGTTTACAGCGGGTATGGCGAGTGAAATTTTGGGTATATGGGAAAGCGTAATGCCCGGCAAGGCGGGCTCGACGCTCACGGTCGCGCTGTATGTGTACGCGAAGGAACGCGGCGAGTTTGACATCGCGTTTTCAATCGCGGCGATACTGCTGATACTGACGCTTATCATAAACCTCGCGGCAAAGCTCGCGGCTAAGAAACTCAGGAGGAAGGAAAGCTGACATGGCTGATATTTTAATGGCGCATAAGCTTAATTTATGGTACAACGCGCATCAGGCGCTGAAAAATATAAATATGGATATCCCCGAAAAGCGGATTACAGCCTTGATAGGGCCCTCCGGATGCGGGAAATCGACGTTTCTAAAGACGCTCAACCGCATGAACGACCTTGTCGAGGGCTGCCGCATAGAGGGCGATATCACGCTTGGGGGCGTGGATATTTACAAAGAAATGGACGTAAATGTGCTGCGCAAGCGCGTCGGCATGGTGTTTCAGAAGCCAAACCCGTTCCCCATGAGCATTTACGACAACATAGCCTACGGGCCGAGAATACACGGAATAAAGTCGCGTGTGAAGCTCGACGGGATAGTAGAGCGTTCACTGAGGCAGGCTGCGATATGGGACGAGTGCAAGGACAGACTCAAAAAAAGCGCCCTCGGCATGAGCGGCGGTCAACAGCAGAGACTGTGTATCGCGCGGGCGCTGGCCGTGGAGCCGGAAATACTTTTAATGGACGAGCCGACATCCGCGCTCGACCCTATTTCAACGTCAAAGATAGAGGACCTGGCGGCGGAGCTGCGTGAAAAATACACGATTGTGATTGTCACGCACAATATGCAGCAGGCGGCGCGAATATCGGATAAGACGGCGTTTTTTCTGCTTGGCGAAATCGTGGAGTACGACGATACGGAAAAAATGTTCTCGATGCCCGCCGACAAGAGAACGGAGGACTATATAACGGGGAGGTTCGGATAATGCGGAACAGATTTGACGGACAGCTCGCGCACCTTAACGACGAGCTTACAACGATGGGCGCACTGTGCGAGGAAGCGATAAGCGGCTGCGTAAAGTATCTTACGGAGGGCGGCGACGCCATGCGCGAGGCGGCTCTCGAAGCGGACAGGCAGATAGACCAAAAGGAGCGCGATATAGAGCGGCTCTGCATGAGGCTCCTTTTGCAGCAGCAGCCGGTGGCGACGGATTTAAGGGTAATATCCTCCGCGCTTAAAATGATTTCCGACATGGAACGCATCGGCGACCAGGCCACGGATATTACGGAGATTGTCGAGCATATCAACGCTGACGCGCCGGTGAGCAAAACGCATATAACGGATATGGCCAACGCGACGATAAAAATGGTGACGGACAGCGTGGAGTCGTTTGTGAAAAAGGATATTTCGCTGGCGAAATCCGTCATCGGTCAGGACGATACGGTTGACGCGCTGTTTGACAAGGTCAAAGGCGAGCTTATCGTCGCGGTGCGCGAGGGCAAAGACAGCGCCGAGGCGCTGATAGATTTGCTGATGATTGCGAAATACTTCGAGCGCATCGGCGACCATGCGGAAAATATCGCGGAGTGGGTAATTTATTCGATAACGAATAAACGTCCGGGTTGAAAATTCCGCGCGGATAGTGTATAATACGGTGGGAGGGATGTCAAATGATATATATGCTTGAGGACGACGACAACATCAGAAAGCTGGTCAGCTACGCGCTGGGGCGTGAGGACTACGATGTGCGCGGCTTTGACACGCCGCGCCGGTTTTGGGACGCCCTTGGCGCCGCCGCGCCGGAATTAGTCCTGCTTGACATAATGCTCCCCGGCGAGGACGGGCTGTCGATTTTAAAAAAGCTCAGGGAAAACCCGTCAACAGCCGATATTCCCGTTATTATGCTCACCGCGAAGGGCAGCGAATTTGATAAGGTCACCGGCCTCGACCTGGGCGCTGACGATTATATCGCAAAGCCGTTCGGCATGACCGAGCTTATATCGCGCGTCCGCGCCGTGCTGCGCCGATACGAAAAAACCGCGCCGCGCGAAAAGATATACCAAATCGGAGATTTATATGTAAATCCCGCAAAGCATATTATAGAGGTTTCGGGGAAAAGCGTGGAGCTTTCGTATAAAGAATACCTTCTGCTTATGGCGCTGCTCGAGGCGGAGGGAAAGGTGGTAGAGCGCGAAACGCTCCTATCTAAGGTATGGGGCGAGTATTATACCGAGTCGCGGACGCTCGACGTGCACATACGAAAGCTGCGCATAAAGCTCGGCGAGGTAGGCGGAGCGATCCAAACGGTGAAAGGCATCGGATATAAAATAGGCGGTGAAAAGCGTGAATAAAAAGATATTTCGCTCCTCATTTTTAACGGCGTTTCTTGTACTTGCCGCCGCCATAATCATGATTATGGGCATTTTGTTTGACTTGTTCGGGCGGCAGATACTGCGCGAGGTGGAGAGCGAGGCCCGGTATATTTCACAGGCGGTGGAAAACGAGGGTGTGTCCTATTTAAGCGGCCTTACGGAAATCGACAGGCGCATAACCCTCGTGGCCCCCGACGGGACGGTTGTTTTTGACAATCAGGCCGACGCGGCGTCGCTGGACAATCACGGAGACCGCGAAGAGATCAGAGAGGCCATGGAAACGGGAACTGGCACCAGCGCGCGGTACTCGAAAACTCTTACGGAAAAAACTCTTTATTACGCCGTAAAATTGTCCGACGGCAGCATTTTGAGAGTTTCGACCAATCAATATTCGGCGGTCGCCGTCATACTCGTGCTTTTGCGCCCGATTATTTTAATCCTCGTCGCGGCTCTGATTTTGACGGCGATTTTATCGGCGAAAGTGTCGAGGTCGATAGTTAAGCCGATAAACGGTCTTGACCTTGAAAACCCCGAGGGGAATGAAACCTATGAGGAATTAACGCCTCTTCTTAGAAAAATATCCGAACAGAAGCGCACGATTTCAAGCCAGATCGATGAGCTTTCGAAGCGCGACGAAATGCGGCGCGAGTTTACGGCGAACGTATCGCACGAATTAAAAACGCCGCTTACGTCGATTTCCGGCTTTGCGGAGCTTATGAAAAACGGAGATGTCCCGCGGGACGTCGCGGCGGATTTTGCAAAATCAATCTATGACGAAGCGCAGCGGCTTATTTCGCTTGTGAACGATATTATAGAGTTGTCCGAGCTTGACGAAAAAAGCGTCCCGCGCGAAAAGGAACCCGTTGATTTATATGAATTGTCCGGCGAGGTCATCGGCAGGCTAAAGAACCAGGCGGCAAAGAAAAACGTGAGCCTTAATTTAATGGGCGGCAGCACCGAGATTGTCGGCGTGCGGAAAATTCTCGACGAGATGATTTACAATCTTTGCGACAACGCGATAAAGTATAATAAGGAAAACGGAACGGTTGACGTGATTGTGAATGACGCGGATAAAAAGGCGTATCTCACTGTCCGCGACACGGGCATAGGTATCCCCGCCGAGCACAGATCGCGGGTTTTCGAGCGATTTTACCGCGTGGATAAAAGCCGCTCAAAGCAGGTCGGCGGCACGGGACTGGGGCTTGCAATCGTAAAGCACGGCGCGATTTATCATGGCGCCGAAATATCCCTGGAGAGCGCCGAGGGCAAGGGCACGAGCGTTACGGTGACGTTTGATAAAGCATAAAAAACGGGTCTCGGCACGGGTCGAGACCTGCTTTTTATTTCTATTCGACTTCTCATTGCCTAAACGAGGAATGACGCAGCCGAAGCTGCGCCATTTCTGAAATTTAAAACCTGAAATCTCTTGAGCCGTTCTCGATGGCCTCGAGGTTTTTGCGGGCAATCTCCTTGACCTTGGGGTTGGTGACCTTTTCTATCTCCTTCTCGATGAGGGCCTCGCCGATTTTACGGGTCTCGGGAGAGGCGTAATCCATCAGGTACTCCTTCAGGGTCATGAGGGCGTTGGGGTGACAGCAGTTGAGTATCTGCTGATTTTTGCAAAGGGTCATGAACCGGTCTCCGGTGCGGCCCTCACGGTAGCAGGCCGTGCAGAACGAGGGGATAAAGCCCCGCTCCATGAGCCAGCGCACCACCTCGTCAAGGGTGCGGGTGTCGCTGACGTCAAACTGCTCGGTCACGTCCTCGTCCTCGAGAGTGCCGTCCGCGTAGCCGCCCACGCTGGTCTTGCTGCCGCCGCTTATCTGGCTGATGCCCAGCTCGAGCACGCGCTCGCGGCACTTCTGATTTTCGCGGGTGGAAATTATCATGCCGGTGTAGGGAACGGCGATGCGTATACAGGCCACTATCTTGGCGAAGGTGTCGTCGTCGATGCCGTTGTCAAAGGTGTCGGGGTCGATGTCGTCGGCCCGCTTAAGCCTCGGTACGCTTATGGTGTGGGGGCCTACGCCGAAAACCGCCTCAAGGTGCTCGGCGTGCATGAGCAGACCGGCGAACTCGTAGCGGTACAGCTCGAGGCCGAACAGCACTCCGCAGCCCACGTCGTCGATGCCGCCCTCCATGGCGCGGTCCATGGCCTCGGTGTGGTAGCAGTAGTTGTGCTTGGGACCGGTGGGATGGAGCTTTTCATAGCTCTCCTTGTGATAGGTCTCCTGGAAAAGAATGTAGGTGCCGATGCCGGCCTCCTTGAGCTTGCGGTAGTTCTCAACGGTGGTGGCGGCGATGTTCACGTTTACGCGGCGGATGGCGCCGTTTTTGTGCTTGATGGAGTAAATGGTCTTGATGCTCTCAAGCACATATTCGATGGGATTGTTCACCGGGTCCTCGCCGGTCTCCAGGGCAAGGCGCTTGTGGCCCATGTCCTGAAGGGCTATGACCTCGTTCCTTATTTCCTCCTGAGTCAGCTTTTTACGGGCGATATGCTTGTTTTTCAGGTGGTAGGGACAGTAGGTGCAGCCGTTTACGCAGTAGTTGGACAGGTACAGCGGCGCGAACATTACTATTCGGTTGCCGTAAAAGTCCTCCTTTATCTGCTTGGCAAGGGTGAAAATTTCCTGATTTCTGTCCTCCAGCTCGCAGGCCAGCAGAACCGAAGCCTCACGGTGGCCCAGACCCTTGCGCAGCTTCGCCTTCTCGATTATGGAGTCGATAAGCTCGGCGTCGGTCTTGTGGGCCTCGGCATAGGCCAGCGTGTCGAGAATTTCCTCATGGTTGATGAACTCCTCGGCGTGTTTGGATTTTACGTCGTACATATTTTTCTTCCTTTCTTTCGGGTCAGAACAAATCTTCCCCGTTAGATATTTTTAAGCAAATCAGATATTTTTATGTTCCCCGGCCGCCTTAATAAACGACGCGAACAGGGGATGCGCCCGATTGGGCCGGGACTTGAACTCCGGATGGAACTGAACGCCGATGAACCACGGGTGGTCCGTTATCTCCACGGTCTCCACCAGACGGTTGTCCGGCGAGATGCCGCCCAGCGTCAGCCCCGCGTTAACAAGGGCCTCGCGGTAGTCGTTATTGAACTCGTAGCGGTGGCGGTGGCGCTCGTAAATCACCTCGTCGTTATAGATGCCGGCGATGCGGCTGCCCTCCGCCAGCTTGCAGGGATAAAGACCCAGACGCAGCGTGCCGCCCATATTCTCGATGTCTATCTGGTCGGGCATGATGTGTATCACCGGATGGGCGCTGTTTTCGTCAAACTCGGCGCTGTTGGCGTCCTTGAGACCCAGCACGTCCCGGGCGTACTCGATGACGGCCATCTGCATACCAAGGCATATTCCGAAAAACGGAACCTTGTTCTCACGGGCGTAGCGGGCAGCCTGAATTTTGCCCTCTATGCCGCGGTCGCCGAAGCCGCCGGGCACCAAAATCCCGTCCGCGTCCCTGAGCAGCTCGGCCGCGTTTTCGGCGGTGAGCTTTTCGCTGTCCACCCAGTCTATCTCAACGTCGATTTTATTGGCGATGCCGCCGTGACGCAGAGCCTCGGCCACGCTGAGGTAAGCGTCGTGAAGGGCCACGTACTTGCCGACAAGGGCTATCTTGACCTTGCGGCCGTCGGTGCCCAGTGAAAGCACGGTCTCCACCATCTGCCTCCACTCGGTCAGGTCGGGCTCGACCTGGGGCAGCTTCAGGCAGCTCAGGGCCGCCGTGGCAAGTCCGCCCTCCTCCAGGGCCAGTGGAACGGCGTAAAGCGTGGGAGCGTCAAGATTTTCCACCACGCACTCTCTGTTCACGTTGCAGAAGGAGGCGATTTTTTCTTTTATGCCCTTTTCGAGGGGAATTTCCGTGCGGCACACGATGATGTCAGGCTGTATGCCCAGGCTGAGCAGCTCCTTGACGCTGTGCTGGGTGGGCTTTGACTTCTGTTCGCCGCTGGAGGCGATGTAGGGTACAAGCGTAACGTGTATGTAGAGACAGTTGTCCCTGCCCACCTCGCGCTGTACCTGGCGTATGGACTCAAGGAAGGGCAGACTTTCGATATCGCCCACGGTGCCGCCTATCTCGGTAATCACAAAATCCACGTTGTGCTTGCCGGCGCGGTATATCCTTTCCTTTATCTCGTTGGTGATATGGGGTATCACCTGCACCGTGCCGCCCAGATAGTCGCCCCGGCGCTCCTTGTTGATGACGTTGTAGTATACCTTGCCGCTGGTGACGTTGGAGTTGCTGTTGAGGTTTTCGTCCACAAAACGCTCGTAGTGTCCCAGGTCAAGGTCGGTCTCCGCTCCGTCGTCGGTGACAAAAACCTCGCCGTGCTGGTAGGGGCTCATTGTGCCGGGGTCAAAGTTGATGTAAGGGTCAAACTTCTGGATAGTTATCTTATAGCCTCTGCACTTGAGCAGACGCCCCAGGGAGGCCGCGGTTATGCCCTTGCCGAGACCGGAGACCACGCCGCCGGTCACGAAGATGTATTTTGTTTCCACTGATACTTCCCCCTTTGTGAAAGTTTGGTTGTGCTTTAACTACACCATTGTAACACATAATTACAAAATCCGCAAGAGCTAATTTATAAAAAACTCGGGTTTTTTAGTCCTCCTTCATTCGGCGGAGAACTATCTGCCGCCGCCGCTCGGCCAGCTCGGGGTTTTTCGTGGGGGAGTAGACCGAGGGGGCGTTGGGTATTCCGGCCAGCATGGTGCATTGGTACTCGTCCATGGCGGCGGGCTCCGTGTTAAAATAGCCCATGGCCGCGTCGTATATGCAGTAGTAGCCGTCGCCGAAGTATATGCTGTTGGCGTAAAGCTCCAAAATTTCGTTTTTAGTGTAATTTTTTTCCAAATCAAAGGCGATGAAAGCCTCGGCTATCTTCTTTATGAGGTTGCGGTTGTTTATGGAGTAGAGGTTTTTGGCGAGCTGCTGGGTAATGGTGCTGCCGCCCTCGTTCATCTCCTTGTCGCGCAAATTCACATACATGGCCCGGAGTATGCCTATGGGGTCCACGCCGCCGTGCTTGTAAAAGCGCCTGTCCTCAACGGCCACCACAGCCTTCACATAGGTGTCGGGCAAATCGGCATAGACGGTGTAATTTTCCTTTGACCTGACCTCCGCCACGGCGGAGGTCAGGCTTTTTGCGCCGACGATGGAACGGTATTCGTTATAGCCCAGCAGGACCAGCGCCCCCACCGTCAGCACAGCCAGTATCAACAGACACAGCAGCAGCGTTTTTATGATTTTTGCCACAGAGAACACTCTCCTTTTACCTTATGTATTTACCAGGTCCTTAAGCCAGGTCCCCCGGCGCTGACGGATTATGACCGCCGCGCACTTGAACAGCTCCTCGACATAGCTTGCGCCGAGCACCACCGGCGCCGGAAGCCCCAGCACAAGGCCCGTCACGCAGACCAACGGCACGCCGATGAGCCATACGCCGCCCACGTCGCATATCATGCAGAACACCGTGTCCCCGCCGCTGCGCATTGTGCCCACTATCGCGGCGGTAGAAAATGCCTTGAGGAACATCGCGCAGGCGCAGATACGGAGCATGGCCGCGCAGATATTGCGGGTGTCGGGAGTCATTTTGAACAGCAGGGTTATTGGTCCGGACAGGGAGAAAAGTATTACGCCGGTGACCAATCCCTGAAGCGCCGCCATACGCTGGAAAAAGTGAGATTTCTCCAGCGCCGCCTTTCGGTTGCCGGAGCCGATCTCCTTGCCCACGAGCACTCCGGCGGCGGTGGCCGTGCCGAAAACAAGGGCAAAGAGCATATTTTCCACCGTGCCCACTATACTGTGGGCGGCGGCGGGGCCGCTGCCGAGACGGGCGATCACCGTGCTGTAAATGGTAACGCCGACGCCCCAGAGGGACTCGTTAAAGAACACCGGCAGGCTGGTACGGAAGTATCCGGCTATGAAGCCCTTCGGAAAGCCGAACATCTCCCTTATGGGGGCGAAGAACAAATCCCTATACCCCCGCAGGCCGAACAGCACTACCCCCAGCTCCAAAAATCTCGCCGTCACGGTGGCGATAGCCGCGCCCCTCACCCCAAGGGCGGGGAGGCCGAGCTTGCCGAAGATGAGCAGATAGTTGAGCACGGCGTTGGCGCCCAAAGACACAAGGCTGCCTATCAGCGGTATACGGGGCTGCTCGATGGCCTTCAAGCCCGTGCCCATAATTATCGTCAGGCCGAAAAGGATATATCCCAGGACGGAAATTTTGAGGTAGGCCGTGCCCGGCGGTATGACCTCCACGCTGCGGCCCACCAGCAGGCCCATTATCCCGCGGGAGAAAAGGCCCGCCCCGACGGTGAATATCAGGCCGAAAATCAGGCTCAGGCTCAGACCTACCGTCATCACGGAGCGTATGCCCTTTTTGTCCTGCTTACCCCAGAATTGGGAAAAGAACACCGTGGCCCCGCTGCATATGCCGAAAACCATCAAATTATATACAAAAAACACCTTGTTGGCCATTGCAACCCCGGCCAGCTCCACTTCTCCGAGACGGCCTATCATCAGGTTGTCCAACAGGTTTACGCTGCTGGTCACCAGATTTTGCAGGGTCAGAGGAATGACAAGGCGAACGTAATTTTTCATCGCTTCGCTGCTTTTAAACATTTTTGCGGCTCCTTCCTGAACATATATTATCATATTGTCGGGTCATTTTCAAGCCCGTTTTTGAATATAAATAAAATTGTAAGGTTTAATTAAGAGGCTGCGGCCATTTGCGCGGCGGCGCCTTAAACTTTTTTGTGGGGGAGATGAGGTTTTGCCCGATGTCCGAAAATATATACTGGGCTTTCTTTACCGGACGGCGATATGCGCCTGTCTTTTTCTGCTGTGCTATATAATAGGCCGACTTTGGCCGGCGGCCCTGAGCGGTCTGCTCGACAAGCTGTTTTACTCCGTGGACTACGAGCGGCTTGCGGCGGACTTTAAGGACCTGGCAAGGTGCGTGCTGCCAAGGTGAAAATAAAAATACATCCGACGGCGATAATTGCTATCGCCTTTTTTATTTGGAACAAAGGCTTTGCCAAGCTGCTCGCAGCCGTGCTCCTTCACGAGCTGGGCCACAGTCTGGCGGCCCGGGCGCTGGGACGGAAAAATCAGGTGCTGACCCTGACGCCTCTGGGCTGCTCCCTCTACGTCGGGGAGCTGACCGGCCCGGCGGCGGTGGCGGTGTATCTGGCCGGACCGGTGGTGAGCCTGCTGCTCCTGCCCCTGCTCTACCCCCAGACCCTATGGGTCTTTGCGTTTAATATCCTGCCGGTGATGCCGCTGGACGGGGGACGGGTGCTGGCGGCGCTGGCGGGGGAACGCCGCTGCGGACTCGCGGGGGGCCTTGTGCTGCTGGCCCTGACGGAGCTGTGCCTCCTGAACGCCGCGCCACCTGTGGGACTGACGGTGATACTCTATCTCCACAGCCGCTGGCTCGCCTCGGCGCGCTTTGTAAAAATTCGGCGGGCGGCGGATTTTTTGCGGGATTTGTATTGAAAAAGTAATATTTATAATGTATAATATAAGTATGTAAATTTTACGCGAGAGCTTGAAAGGACAGTAATATGAGCACCGTCAACATCGATAAAATCCTGATGCGCGTGCAGAAGCCCACCCGCTACAGCGGCGGCGAGCTGAACAGCGTCATAAAAAATCCGGCGGACGTTAAGATACGCTACGCCTTCGCGTTCCCCGACACCTATGAGGTGGGCATGAGCCACCTCGGTATGAAGATACTCTACCACTGCCTCAACCTCCGGCCCGACACCTGGTGCGAGCGGGTCTTTGCCCCTTGGGTTGACATGGAGGAGGAAATGCGCAAAGAGCATATACCGCTCTTTTCCGTCGAAAGCCGGACGCCGGTAAGGGAGTTCGACTTCCTTGGCGTGACCCTTCAATATGAGATGTGCTACACCAACGTCCTCAATATGCTGGATTTGGCGGGCATACCCCTGCTCAGCAGGGATCGCGGCGAGGACGACCCCTTTGTCAACGCCGGAGGCCCCTGCGCTTACAATCCCGAGCCGCTGGCGGAGATATTCGACTTCTTCACCATGGGCGAGGGGGAGGAGGTCATCGGCGAGCTGATGGACGCCTACAACGAGTGGAAGGCCGAGGGCGGCAAGCGCATGGATTACCTCAAAAAAATCGCCAAAATCGAGGGGATATATGTGCCCTGCCTCTACGATGTGGAGTACAATGAGGACGGCACGCTCAGGTCCATGACCCCCAACTGCCCCGAGGCCAAGCCTCGGGTGCGGAAAAGAATAGTTGAAAATCTGGACGAAATAGTCTATCCCGATAAATTTATCGTTCCCTTCATGGACATAGTCCACGACCGGGCCAGCCTTGAGGTCTTTCGGGGCTGCATAAGGGGCTGCCGCTTCTGTCAGGCGGGCATGATATACCGCCCCATCAGGGAAAAAAGCCCCGAAAGGCTCCTCGACGACGCAAAAAAGTTGCTGGCCTCCACAGGCTACGAGGAGATAAGCCTCTCGAGCCTTTCCACCAGCGACTACACCCGCTTTGAGGAGCTGGCGGACAAACTGCTGGACATAACCGAAAAGGAAAAGGTTGGGCTTTCCCTGCCGTCGCTGAGGGTGGACAACTTCGGGCTGAGCCTTATGGAGCGGGTGCAGAAGGTGCGCAAGAGCGGCCTGACCTTCGCTCCCGAGGCGGGCAGTCAGCGTATGCGCGACGTTATCAATAAAAACGTCACCGAGGAGGACCTGATGCGCAGCGTGGACCTGGCCTTCGCCGGGGGCTGGCTGACGGTGAAGCTTTATTTCATGATAGGTCTGCCCTACGAGGAGGACGGGGATATCGCCGGCATCGCCCGCCTTGCGGAAAAGGTGGCGGAGCGGTATTACGCCTCGGACAAGACCAATAAGCGCCGCGCCCCGTCGGTGAATATCAGCGTGGCGGGCTTCGTGCCGAAGCCCTTCACCCCCTTCCAGTGGGCGGCCCAGAACGACATGGACACCCTCAGACGGAAGCAGCTGCTCCTTAAGGACGAAATACACAACCGCCATGTAAAATACAGCTATCATCAGAGCGACATAAGCGTGCTGGAGGGAGTTTTCGCCCGGGGCGACCGCAGGTTGAACAAGGTTCTTGTGCGGGCCTTTGAGCTGGGGTGCAGATTGGACGGCTGGAGCGAGTGCTTCGACATGGACAGGTGGCGCCGGGCCTTCGCCGACTGCGGCGTGGATATGGCCTTTTACACCCGTGAGCGGAGCTATGACGAGCTTTTTCCCTGGGATTTTGTGGACATCGGCGTGACCAAGGATTTCATGATGAAAGAAAACGAGCGCGCCAAGGCTGCCGTCACCACGCCGCACTGCCGGCTCAAATGCTCCGGCTGCGGGGCGGCGTCCCTCTGCGCGGGAGGAAGGTGCAGCGTTTATACCGAGGAGAGCAGCCTGCGCAGGATAAAGGAGTTAAAAGAAAATGGCTGACGAGAGAATTTTGTACGACTATTATATTATATACGAAAAAACCGACAACGCCAAATATATTTCTCATCTGGACTTTGTGCGCGCGTATAACCGCACCATGCGGCGTGTGGGTCTGCCGGTGGCGTTTTCCGAGGGCTTCAACCCCCATCCGCTGCTGAGCTTCGCCCTGCCGCTGTCCGTGGGCTATACCAGCGGGTGCGAGCTTTTGGAGCTGCGCCTCGCCGAGGAAGTGGCGGAGGAGGACATAAGGGACCGCCTTAACGCCGCCGCCCCCCGCGGGATAAGGATACTCTCCGTCCGTCGGGGCAAAAGCCGGATGAAAAATCTGCGATACGCCCTTTACACCGTAACTCCCGAGTCTATGCCCGAGAGCGTGGACGGGTTTATGGATATGGACAAAATAATTATCGACAAAAAGACAAAAAGCGGCGTGAAGGACACCGACGTCAGGCCCGACATCAGGGAGATAAGGCTCCTGCCGGGGAAAATCGAAATGGTGCTCAGCGCCGGCAGCGACAGGAACCTCAAGCCGGACGTGGTGATGAAGGCCATGAACAAATACATCCCCGGCTATGACAGCGGGGACTGCGAGTACCACCGGACGGCGATATACGACGGGGAAATGAAAACGATAGAGTAGGAGAGTTATTATGGGCTCGTTTTGGGGACATTTGACCACCATAACCCGGCACAAGCTGCTGGTAATGAAATACTGCTTTAAGCTGGGGCTCTACCGTCAGGGCCTTATGCACGACCTGTCAAAGTATTCGCCCACGGAGTTTTGGATGGGCGTAAAATACTATCAGGGCACCCAAAGTCCCAACAACGCCGAGCGGCGGGACAGGGGCTACAGCTCCGCATGGCTCCACCACAAAGGCCGCAACAAGCACCACATCGAGTATTGGACCGATTACGGCCTCGGTCCGGAAAAACAGGTGGTGCCGGTGGAGATGCCGCCGGTCTACGTGGCGGAAATGCTCTGCGACCGCATCGCCGCCAGCCGTATATACAAAAAGGACGAATATACCGACGCCTCGCCGTATGAGTACTATACCCGCTCCAAGGAGCGGGGCATCATTCACCCCAACACACACCGGCTGCTGACCGAGCTGCTGACCATGCTTAAGGACGAGGGCGAGGACGCCACCTTTGAATATGTGAGAAAAAATCTGCTCAAAAAGAGTGGGAGGAAGTAAAGATGAAAAACTTCAGGAAATTTCTGAGCCTTCTGCTGGCGGCGGCCATGGTGCTGGCCGCGCTGCCGGCCATGGCCGAGGACGGCGTTACCCGGGCCTTTGCCATCCACAGCTTTGTGGAAGTGTTGGGGAAGGAAAACTTTGCCGTTCGGCAGGGCGACATTTCCGGCTTTTCCGACGCCGCCGAGGTGCCCGAGGAATACCGTGAGGATATGGAGATAGCCGTGGCCAACGGCATTATTCTCGGCTCCGGCGGCAAGCTACTGCCCAATCAGGAGCTTAGCCGCCTCGAGGCAATGATAATTTTGGGCCGGTTCCTTGACGGGCCGGAGGAGGTGCGTCCCGGCATCGAGTTCACGGACGTGCCCGACTGGGCCGAGGAGGATATCGACCGGCTTTACCGGGCCGGCATAGTCAACGGCTACGGCGGGGGAAGGCTGGGCTCGGACGACCCGGTCAGCCGCGAGCAGCTCGCCCTCCTGACCGGCAGGGTGAGGGCGGCCTATCCTTGGACGGCCGACCTTAAGGACGACTATTACTCCTCGGTGAACGGTGAATTTCTCAAGTCCAACAGCGTGAACGACCGCCACCCCGAGAATTCCTATTCCTCGCGGCTCAGAGGGAGCATATCCGCTTACCTCGTAAAGCGCAGCGACGAGCTGCTGGCGCGGCTGAACGGCGGCGAAAAGCTTAATCAGGCCGAGGAGCTGGCCGCCCAGATTTACGGGCTGGCTTTGGACGGCCCCGAAGATGAAAGGCTGACGGAGCCCGTGGACAAATACCTGGCGCTGATAGACGGCTGTGAGGACGCTACGGATTTCGGGCGGGTCAACGGCATCGTGCTGAGGGACCTTTCCACGCCCATAATGTTTGAAGCGGTTCTTCCCTGCCGTGTGTCGGCCGACGGTTACCTTGAGGCCGTGGACGGGGTGTATCTCGAGTATGTCGATACCGGCGTGGACAAGACCTATTGGCAGGACGACCCCGAGGGGGTGCGCGATGCCTATGAGACCTACGCCGCCAAAATTTTTGACCTTGCGGGGATAGAGGTCTCCGCCGCCGCCGTGTCCGCCGCCGCCGACTTCCAGCGCGACGTGGCCTTGGCGGGACTTAGCGCGTCGGAGTATTATTCCATGAAGGAACCCGAGTGGCAGTACGTTTTCGATTGGGAAGAGCTTGGCGGAATGTATGCCGGCAAGTGGAAAAATCCCCTGCCCTATATATTCTTTTCGCTGGACCCCAAGGAGATGACCGGCCTCGACGCATATGTCGTCCCCGACCGGGGCGAAACGGACAAGGCCGTGGAGCTGATGAACACCGTTGATGCCGAGACCGTCAGGACGGTTTGCAAGCTCAACCTCATCAGCCGGCTGTCCGACTTCCTGCCGCCCGAGTTCAGAGACGCCGAAAGCGAGTTCACAATGGCGGCCATGGGCGTCGGCAGCCAGTCATCGTTGAAGGCCCACGCCGCCGGTCTCGCGTCCACGATGTTCCCCGCGGCCTATGAGGAGGATTTTGTCGGGACTTTGGACTACGACAAAAAGTTTTTACAGGATATGACCGATGATATAGTGAATGTTTTTGAGCAAAAGTTCGCCTCGAGCGGGCGCATTTCTCCCGAAACCGCCGAGCGCGCCCGGGCCAAGCTGGATAGAGTGGAAAAGGCCGTCTGTGACTACGACAGGGCCGATAGCGTCTCTTACAGGGTGACATTTGACACCGAAAAGTCCTTTTTCGCCAACGGCGTGGAGTCCCTTGAGTCTGTCGGCGGCGACTATTTCTCCGTGGTGGTGCTGGTGGACGACACATTCCCCAGCTATACGGTCAACGCCTCTTACGGCACTTATGCCAACAGGATAGACATCTACGGCGGCATACTCGGCGCCCCGTATTATGACCCCTCGGCGTCGTATGAGGAAAACCTCGGCTCCATCGGCTTTGTGATAGCCCACGAGCTCTCCCACGCCTTTGACGGCAACGGTAGCCTGTATAACGAAAACGGCGACCTTGAGCCCTGGTGGGAGGAGGACGACTACGAGAGGTATGACGAGTTTGTGGATAAGCTCGGCGCCTATTACGGCGGTTACGCCAACGCCTTCGGCGAGAAGGTGGACAGCGGGCTTACCAGCAACGAAAATATAGCCGACATCCTTGCCATGGAGTGCGTCATCGCTCTGGCGAAGGAAAAAGGGCTTGATTTGGATAAGGTGTTCCGCTCCTTCGCGAAAAGCTGGGCCGCGATATATACGCCGAAGTACGCCCGCTATCTGTCCCGTGTGGACAACCACTCTCCGAACAACGCCCGCGTCAACGCCGTCCTGAGCAACTTTGACGAGTTTTATGAGACCTACGGCATAACCGAGGGCGACGGTATGTACGTGCCGCCCGAGGAAAGGGTCAGATTTTTCTGATATAAAAAAATGGCGCAGATTAAAACCGGAACAGGCGTAGCAACGCTTGTTCCGATTTCTTTAAAATTTTTTCGGCGGCCCCGGGCAAGCCGCCCTACATGACGAGGTCGGTAAAAGGCTCTATGTCAAGAATAGTGGTGTAAAATCCTGCAAAGAATTTACGAAAGTGATATTTGTCCACGATCTGTACGGCGTTCTTGAAATAAATACCGGCCATATCGGCATAAGGCCTCCACATATCCGGCACAAAGAATTTAACCTTATCTCGTTTTTCCTTGCCATAATCTCTCAAATATTCGATTAGATGGCTGTTTCTTATGTCCGGCAAAATGTCCAATACCCGCCCGTTCGCCGGATCGGTAAGTATGCACTGGTACTTTTGAGCGCCGGTACTGCCTTTAAATTCGTCTATGGCGAAAATCTCCGGAAGCCCGGTAGGATGGGACATTTCCACCGCGTCGAATATCCTGACAACAGACGAAACCGCCCCCTTATCCCTTGCAACGAAGGAGAAGGAACGTTCATTGCTCAAAGCCTCAATAATCTTAGAGGTAAAACGCGGCATCATTTTCCGGCGTCGGGCGACGAAAGTGTTTTTCTCGGGGAAGCACTTGCCACGGCCGGTGTAGCGGTATCTGCGGCGGCGATATGCCAGAGTGAGGCTGCGTCCAGCCACTGATAGACCATTATGTGACGGAAGCGGTAGTCGTGGACGCGGGAAGTCTTGCAGCCGCAGGCCGGGCAGATGTGCTCTGTTACGGGCAGTTCCGCATGAACCGTCAGCTTGTTTGCGGCGGTTTCCACTTTTTTACTATTGCCCCTTGCAAATCGAGAATTTCTGTAGTATAATTGTTGTTAGAGAGCATATTTGTTTCCTCCTGTCTGAGTTTAGGGGTAAATTCATTATACAGGATTTTTTTCAAATATGCTCTCTCTTTTTTTGATAGACGGTTTTGGTGCCACTATTTATGGTGTAGAATATAGTATAGAACCCTATATTTTCCCCGCCGCGGTGCGCTCACTCCGCAAACGCATACCGTCCCATGAACAGTATCTCGCCGCTGGTGTTGTCCTTTATTACGTAGGTGAAGGGGTGGTCAAGTTTCATCTCCACAGGCTCGGGATACTCGCGCAAGCCGGTGCCCACCATCATTATCGCGGTTACGGCGGCGGCCTCGGTGCCCTCCTCGTCCACATTTATATAGGTCTTGTGCAGCACCTCGTCGATTTTAAAATCTCCGCCGTCAAACATGGAGCCAAACTGGGCGTCGTTGTCAAAGGCCCGGTTTATGCCAAGGGCCTTAAGCGCGTCGTTCAAATTCAGGTCAAACTCCGTCTTAAATTTCGGCATGGAAAGCTTCACATACGCGCTGCTCAGCTCCGCATTGTTCAAAAGCTCCTCGGGATTTTCATCATTGCCAAGTATAACGTACATACTCACGTCGATGTCGTTATACCTGGTTCGGCCCTCTAAAAAGCCGTTTTCGTCCACACGGTTCTCGTAATTCCGGTAGGGAAGCTCGGCTATCTGTGTCTCGCCGTCGGAATAATAGTTCATGTAGTCGGTCCTGCGCATCATGTCCACCTGGCCGACCTTCCCCGCGGCGTCGGTAAAGTTTTCCCTTTCGGTCGCTCCCTTCGCGAACTCGTTCTGCCAGTGGGCCTTAAAGTATACGGCGTTGACCAGCGCGGCGGCAAATCCGCTGTCGCTGATTATTCCGGGTATCTTTTCCCTTGTTTTGTCGCTGACCCAGCCATTTATTGTGGAAACGGCGTTATTGTCGTTCACCTCGTCGGCCTCGGCGTCGTAATAAGTCTCAAGAGTGTTTTTGTAGTCCCGGGCGAACCTGCTGCCCGTGCGGTCAGTGTTCAGCCATATCGAGTTGGCAATGTCAAGGCTGAGTATGTCCGCCTGACTGTAGCGGTCTATCATCTGCCGCGAATATAGGTTGAACTCGTCCAGCTCCGCAATATCGCAGGCGGCCAGAATTTCGCTCCGCGTCTCCCCCTCCGCGCCGTTGGCGGCCAGCGCGAGGGCCATTTTCACCGAAAGCGGCGAAAACATATAGTTTTCGTCCCGGGGCATTTGAGCGTTTAACCTGTCGGCAAAGGTGGCGCCGTCGTCCACGCAAACCACTTCCTTTTCCGTTTCTCCGTTCACATTCGGCCCCTGTGCGGGAGCGCCCGACAGAGCCGCAAGCATCGACGCAAGTATCGACGCGAGTATTGAAGCTAATGTACTTTTCATTTTTACCATCCTTTCCTGCATACATAGATTAGACGCAGATAAATCCAAAAAAGTTCCGGATAGAATGTAAAAATTTTGTACAAACCGTCAAGCCTCAATCACAGGGGTGTCGAAAGACCCCGGCGCTATTCCTCCTCGTAATCACTGATATCAAACTCGCCGGAGGTGGAGTAGGCGAAGCCGTACAGGGTGGGGCCGCCATGGGTGCCGATTATGGGCCCGAGGCGGCAGTCGAGTATGTTGACATCCGGGAACCGGGCCTTAAGCTCTTTTTTAAGCTCCGCAATCTTGTCGTCCACATCGGCGCAAACGGTGATAACGGTCTTGCCGTTGAGGTCGCCGGCACGGTTCGCGGCCATTTCGACTATCTTTTTGTTGACCCGTTTTTCGCCCCTGACCTTGTCGGACTGCACCACAAGTCCCCCGTCGATAGTGAGGATGGGCTTGATGTCCAGCATATTGGCAAAAAGAAGGGTGGCGGCGTTGATGCGGCCGCCCTTTTTAAGGTGGGTAAGCTCATCTACCACAAAGGCGGCGTTAAAGTCGGCGGTGGCCCGCTTGAGGTAGTCCTCCACCTCGTCAACCCCCGCTCCGGCGGCAACCATTTTTGCGGCGTGGATAACGGGCTGCGCGTAAAGGCAGGTATAAGTCTGCGAGTCCACCACCCGAATGTCACAGCCGGTCTCCTCCATCACCTCGGCGGCGGCGAGGTGGGCGTTCTGACAGGTGCCGCTGGCGCTGCCGCTGAGGGTGGTGACGATAATGGCGTCGCAGCCGCCGGCTATCTCCTCGCGGTAAATGTCGGCGAACTGGGAGGGGGTTATCTGAGCGGTCTTGGGCGGCGTATCGGCCTCCCGCAGGTGCTTATAAAACTCCCCTATGGTCTCGTCCACCATGCTGCGCAGATAGTTTTCCCCGTCATAGGTATAGGTGAAGGGTATGAGGCGTATGCCGTAGCGTTCAGCCACGGACGGCTTAAGGTCGCTGCCGGTATCGGTTATGAGTTTGATTTTCACTGTAATCCTTCCTTCTCGTTTATATTTTAAAAAATGTTTGTTATTTAGTGTATGCCGACTTGCCGCGGTTTGTTCGCTCACCTCGGCGGTGGCCCGCCGGGGCCCCGTCCGCCTCCACCGGGACCGCGCCCGCCGCGTCCGGGGCCGCCGCCCTCGGCGTCGATGGCCACGGACATGGCCGTCATTGTGCGCTGGGCCCTCACAAGAGAGGCGTAGATGCCGTCCTTTTCCATGAGCTCGTTGTGACTGCCTATCTCGGCGACGCGGCCCTCCTCAAGCACCACAAGGCGGTTGGCGTTTTTGAGCGTGGACAGCCGGTGAGCGATGGCGAAGGTGGTGCGGCCCTTGATTATTCGGGCCAGAGCCTCCTGTATCTGCTGTTCGGTCTCGGTGTCCACCGAGGCCGTCGCCTCGTCAAGTATCATTATCTTGGGGTCGCTGAGCACGGCCCGGGCGATTGAAATGCGCTGCCGCTCGCCGCCGCTCAGCCGCTGGCCCTTTTCGCCGACATAGGTGTCGTAGCCGTCGGGCAAGTCCAGAATGAACTCGTGGGCGTTGGCTATCTTGGCCGCCCGTATGCACTCGTCGTCGGAGGCGTCGGGCCGGGCGTAACGGATATTGTTGATTATGCTGCCGCTGAAAAGATAGCTCTCCTGAAGCACCACTCCCAGGCGGTTTTTGTAGTCCGCGAGGCCGTAGTCCTCGATGCTGCCGCCGTCTATCTTTATATCGCCCTCGTCGGCCTTATACAGCCGCATAAGGAGGTTTATCATGGTGGACTTGCCGGCGCCGCTGTGACCCACAAGGCCGATCATTTCGCCCTGCTTCACGTCAAGGTCGATGTTTTTAAGCACGCTCTTGTAAGACTTGTAGCCGAAGGTCACGTCCTCGAAGCTGACGTCCCCACGAATATTCTCCGCGTCGGCCTTGGCTTCCGGCTCGGGCAAAGGCTCCTCGTCCATCACCTCAAACACGCGCTGGGCGCTGGTGACGGCCTCGCTCACGCGGCGGGGCAGCATACTGAACCAGTCCAGCCGGCTGTAAAGATAACCCGCGTAAGTGGAGAACTGCATCAGCTCACCGAGGGTCATGGGCGTCCCGCCCAAAAGCCCCAGCACCTTCATGCCGCCGTAAAGGGTGACAAAATAGCTGCCGAAGCCTATCAAAAATCTGGCTATGGGGAACACGGTGTACACGTACTTTTCCACCCGGCAGGTGGTGTCACGGACGGATGAGGCGACGCTGTCGAAATGCTCTATCTCCCGCTCCTCCTGGCCAAAGACCTTGACAACCTTTATGCCGTTAAGCACGTTGTTCAGCGCGTCGGTGAGCTTATCCATCCACCGCCACTGACGGTGGTAGCGTTGACGCACGGTATTTCGAATATATCCGGTAAAAAGCAGAGCGAAGGGTATGGGTATCATTATCAGCATGGCCATAAAGGGATTGTAGCTTACCACCACAATACCGACGCCGATAAACAGGCAGACCTCGTTTATGGCCTGGACCGCCACGTTTTGGATAAAGCTCTGGATGCGGCCCGTGTCGCCGTTGATGCGGTGCATAAGGTCGCCGGCCTTTTTTTCCTCTATATAACCCAAGGACATGGACTGAACCTTGCTGTAAATGTCGTTGCGCAGGTCGCGGACCATAAGGTTGCTGGCCTTGGCGGAAACCACCTCCCGTCCCGCCCCGATAAGGGTGGTCGCCAGAGAGCACAGTCCGGTAAGGAGCACCAGCCACAGCAGATTGGGCAGCAAAGCGGCGCCGGCTCCCTTGTGGACAAGGACGTCGTTTATAAGATGCTTGCTGACAACCGGCGACAAAAGCATGACCGCGCTGTTGAGCCAGAAAAGCACCAGCAAAATCCCGTACATACCCCAGCAGGGGCGGCTTATCCTCCAAATGCGCTTGAACACGCCCATGCGGTCGCTGCAATTGCGGCAGATGCGGGTATTGCGGATATAAGGCCGCCCGCAGATGGGGCATTTTTTCTCGTCGTCAACGCTGACGGCCTTGGGCCTGCGGCCCTCGATAAGGTCGGTGACTATCCTCTCGGCCATGGCGTAGCGGGCCATGTGCTCCATGGTGAAGAACACGATGGGCCGCGGGTCGCCGTCAATGTCGGCCTCCAGCATACCGGAGGAATTCAACTCGCCGCAGCAGCAGCCCGTCAGCTCGCTCACCGGAATAATCCTGTCCACCTCTCCCGATCGCAGAGCAATGAGCCTTGCGGCGGTTATCACAAGGTAGCCATCGGTAAATTTCCCGTCCGCCGTCAGGTCGTATGGCAGACAGTAGAGTATTTCCTCGCCCTTAAGCACCTTTTCGGCGGCGGCCGCCTCGGCGTCGGGGAGGGTATAATTAAGCAGCATTGTATCACCTCAAAACAGGTATGCGATTTGTTATCAAAGCCATATTTCCAGAAGTCTCAGGGCCTTCTCCCCCACCTTGGTGACGTCGGGGAAGATATAGCGGTTGCCGTCCACATCAATGATGAGGACGCGGTTGTTGCCAAGGTTGAGCAGGTTGCTGTTCAAATCAAAGACCGTGAAATTCCGGCTTCCGGCGGTGGTCTCGGTCTCCCAGTAGGTGTGGCCGTACTCCTCCTTGACCTTGACGACCTTGGTTATTTCCGGCACAAAGTAGCGGCGCGCCAGCTCCTCGTCGATAATGGCCCGCTGTTCGCCGGAGAAGTCGGAGAGCTTCTCGATGACGCCGTACTCGACCCGGCTGTCCCGGCGGTCGCGCAGCTCACGGCGCACGGAGATGAAGTTGTCGGTGTTGCGCAGGGGGAACATCCTCACCAGCGCGACTCGGCCCAGGTCCTCGCCCCGCATCTTAAGGCCCAGCAGCCCGCCCTCCGTCCGGTAAAACTCGCAGTCCTCCGGAGCGAGGTAGTTTATGTCGGCGTAGTTTTTCATTTTATTTTCCATGACATTACCTTCTTTATTACTTTTTTGCGGCTCTGTTTTCGGAGAGTCTAAAGCTGTTCCTCGTCTCCCACGCCGCGTATCTTCAGCGCGTCCCGCTGACGGCCCAGCATACGGGCGTAAATGCCGCCGGGCTTGTCGGCCAGCTCCTCGTGGGTGCCAGTCTCGGCTATCTCGCCATGCTCCACCACCACAAGGCGGTCGGCGTTTTTGAGGGTGGACAGCCGGTGAGCGATGGCTATTGTGGTGCGGCCCCTGGTCAGGGTCTCGAGAGCCTCCTGTATCTGCTGCTCGGTCTCGGTGTCAAGGGAGGCCGTGGCCTCGTCCAGTATCAAAATCGCCGGGTCCATGAGCACCGCCCGGGCGATGGAAATGCGCTGGCGCTCGCCGCCGCTCAGATTGGTCTTGCGCCGGCCTATCTCGGTCTCATAGCCGTCGGGCAGCTTCATTATAAAATCGTGGGCGTTGGCCAGCTTAGCCGCGCGGACTATCTCCTCCATGGAGGCGTCGGGCTTGGCGTAGGCGATGTTTTCGGCAATTGTGCCGTTGAACAGGAAGGTCTCCTGCAAAACCATGCCTATCTGACCGTGCAGCTCCTTTTGGCGTATTTTTTTGATGTTTACTCCGTCGATGAGCAGCTCGCCCTCGGTCACGTCATAAAGTCGGGTTATCAGGTTGGTTATGGTGGACTTGCCGGCGCCGCTGTGACCCACAAGGCCAATCATCTCGCCGGGCATGACGTGGAAGCTCACATTGTGGAGGACGTTCTTGTTGGCCTCGTAAGCAAAGGTGACATCCCTAAGCTCCACATCGCCCTTTATGCGGCCCATGTCCACGGGGTCGCGGGCCTCGGGCACATCGGTGCGGCGGTCGATTATCTCAAATATACGCTGGGCGCTGTTCATGCAGTTGGCCCACCAGTCGTAGGTGCGTATCATGAAGTTGATAGGCGCGTAAAGCATACCGATATAGCCCACAAAGGTCATGAGCGTGCCGAAGGTCATGCCGCCCTTAAGCACCTGCCAACCGCCGAGGCCCCATACAAACAGGCCGCCGATGGTCATAAGATAGTTGAGCATCGGGAAAATTCGGGCGGACATGAGGCCCTCCCTCACCCGCACGTCATACAGGTCCTGAGTGGCCTTTTCAAAACGGCCTATCTCGCTTTTCTCCTTACCGAAAGCCTTTACGACCCTGACGCCTAAGAGGGCGTCGTTGATTATGCTGTTGAGCTTGCTGGACTTGTGCCAGCCTATCCACTTGAAGCGGTTGAACTTTGGTATGACTTTTCTGATTATGTAAACTATCAAGGGTATCGGCAGCATTATCAGCAGCGCCAGCAGAGGGTTGGACACCAGCACCACGCCGCCGATGCCGACGATGGTGATGGCGTTGATTATGAACTGTGGCATACCGTCGTTCAGGAAATACTGAATGTCGAGAGCGTCGGAGTTGACGCGGTTCATGAGATTTCCGGTGTGCTTGGAGTTGAAGAAGCTCATGCTGAGGTTCTGCATGGCTCCGAACACCTCGCTTTTGATGTCGTAAACTATCTTACTGGAAACCGCCGCCCCTATTCGGCCCTGCACAATGTTTACCGCGAGGGTCAGGAGCTCAAGCCCTATCATAAAAAGCACAAAGGGAAGTATCTTGCCGTAATATCTGCCGCCCTCGGTGAGCACCTGGTCGTAGAGGGTGCTGCCGTTCAGGAAGGGGCGCAGCAGGCCCACAAGACTGCTCAGCACCACCATGCCCATGACCAGCGCCAGCTCCTTCTTGTACCGGGGCATATAGCCCAGCACCCGAATGAAGAGCTTCTTTTTGCTCTGGCATTTGGGACAGGTGCGCCGGCCCTTCTGGTAGGGAGTGCCGCACTTGGGACAGACCCTGTCCTCCTCGCCCCGGCGGAAGTCATCGTCGGACAAAGGCTTGCCGTCCCGCAGCCGTTCGCAGACCCGGCATATATTGCCCACGGTCTTGCCGCAGGTATCGGTAAAGGCGGCGGCCACAAGCTCCCTGTCCCCGCTGACGGCCAGCACCGCACCGGTGGTAAGGTAGTTTTCCAGCCTTATCTCCCACTCGTCGAAGCGGAAAACGTCAAAAGCCCCGCTGTCAGGCCGGGCGACGATGAGCCGCTTTTCCTCGGCAAGGAGCCACACGTCGGCGTAGCTGCCGTCCACGCTGAGGTCGCTTTTGGCGGCGGCGATTATATTTTCGGGCTGCACCCCAAGGCCGCGGACAAAGTCCGTGACCTTTTCATCGGGCGTATCAAAGCCTCTTAAATTGGGATACAGCTCAGACTTTTTCTCCATGAGTCCATCCTCCAATAGCAGGGTCGTCCGGCATCAAAAAATTTAGGTACCGAAAAATTTGTTATATAATACCATATATTCAATATATATTCAATGGGACAAATGTAAACAATTTGTTAATTTTTCCCTGTCTTTTCGGCTATTTGCTCCCGCAACCCGGGGACGGCGCCGCCACGGTCCGAGTTTACGGCGTACATCAGGAATTCCGTGTTTCCCTCCGGGCCCTTGATGGGCGATCGTTCTATACCTTTTACGTAAAAACCGAGGGCGGCGGCAAAGTCAACTATCTCCTCCACCACGCGCCGGTGGACGGCCGGCTCCCTGACGACGCCCTTTTTGTTCAGATGCTCCCGTCCGGCCTCGAACTGGGGCTTTATCAAAGCGGCCAGCTCTCCTCCGTCTGCAAGAATGTTTTTGATCGACGGCAAAATCAGGCGCAAAGAAATAAAGGCCACATCCGCCGAAACGAAGGCGGCCTTTTCGGGCAGGGACAGGCGTCGGGCGTCGGTCCCCTCCATATTGACAACGCGGCCGTCATTCAAGAGCTTCGCCGCGAGCTGACCGTGGCCCACGTCCACGGCGTAGACCCTGGCGGCCCCGTTTTGCAGCATACAGTCGGTAAAGCCCCCCGTCGAGGCGCCGATATCCACGGCCACTTTGCCGCGCAGGTCCAGTCCGAAGCAGGCGATGGCCTTCTCCAGCTTCAGCCCGCCGCGGCTCACATACCCGAGCGGCTCGCCACGAAGCTCCACCGTGCCGCCGTCCACGTCCTGCCTAGGCTTTTGGGCGGGCAGACCGTTCACATATATTTTTCCCTCGGCGATAAGCCGCTTGGCGGCGTCGCGGCCTCCGGCCATACCCGCCTCCACCATATAAACATCAAGACGCTTTTTCACAGTATTTCCTCAATTTTCCTCAAAAGGCCCCGCGTGGTAAATCCGTAGTCGGCCTCAAGCTCGCTCATGGTGGCATGGGGAATAAAGCCGTCGGGCAGGGAAATGAGCTTTATTTTCACGTCCCGTCCCCGAAGCTTGAGATTGGTCACCAACTGTTCACCGATGCCGCCGCAGCGGACGACCTCCTCCATGAACACCAGTTTGCCGGTCTTGGCGGAGCTTTTGGATATCGTCGCGGTGTCGAAGGGCTTGACGCTGCGCAAATCAATGACCTCGGCCTCTATTCCCCTTTTCTCCAGCTCATCGGCGCAGTCCATGGCCCGGCTGACCATACTTCCGTAGGCGGCTATGGTAACGTCCATGCCGACGCGCAGAACCTTGGCCTTGCCCAGCACAAAGTCGCCGTTGTCGAAGGAACGCTCCTCGCCGCCCCGCGGATAGCGGACGGCAATGGGGCCCTTGTGCTCCTTCACGGCGTAAATCAGCATTTTTCTCAGCTCCTCAAGGCATGAGGGCGCCAGAACCGCCACATTCGGTATGGCCGACAGAAAGGCCACGTCGAAAACTCCCTGATGGGTGGCTCCGTCGCCGGGCACAAGGCCCGCCCGATCGATGGCCAGCACCGCGTGCAGCCCGCCAATGGCCAGGTCGTGTATCACATTATCATAAGCTCTTTGCAAAAAAGACGAATATACGGATATGACCGGTATGGCTCCCCCCGCCGCCAGCCCCGCCCCAAAGGTCACGGCGTGGCCCTCGGCGATGCCGACGTCGAAGAAGCGGCTCTTATACTTGCGTGAAAATCCAATCAGGCCGCTGCCCAGGGTCATGGACGGAGTTATCACCGCCAGCCGAGGCTCCTCGGCGGCCAAAGCGCACATTGTATCGCCGAACACGGCGGAATAGGTCTTTTCCATACATTCCTTCACGCCGGAATGTACGTCGAAGGGCCCCACGCCGTGATATTTTTCGGGGGCCTTTTCCGCATAGCCGTATCCCCTGCCCTTTTGGGTCACCACGTGCACCAGCACAGGCTCGTCCATGGTCAGCGCCCGCTTGAACATATCCTCCATGGCCTTGATGTTGTGTCCGTTCACGGGCCCGAGATATGTAACGCCAAGGGACTCGAACATGGCGCCGCCGGTGGTGATGGCGTACTTGATATGCTCCTTCACGAAGCGTGTGGCGGAATACACTCCCGGCAGCTTTTTCAGCGCGAGCTCCACCTTGTCCTTTACCTTGCGGTAGCCCATGCCGGACCTTGCCTTGGAAAGCATACGCGAAATACCGCCCACATTTTTTGTTATGGACATTTCATTGTCATTTAAAACTATCAGCAGCGGCTTGTCCAAATGACCGATATGGTCGATGGCCTCTATGGCCAGACCGCCGGTGAGGGCGCCGTCGCCGATGACGGCGCAGACCCTGCCGCCGCTGCCGGTCAGCTCGTTCGCCATCACCGCGCCGATGGCGGCGGAAAGCGACGCGGAGCTGTGGCCGGAAACGGTAAAGTCGTATTCCGACTCCCACGGGGCGCAGAAGCCGCAGGCCCCGCCCTCGTGACGCAGCCGCTCGAGCTCCTTCCGCCGGCCGGTGAGCATCTTATACACATAGGACTGGTGTCCCACGTCCCATATGAGCTTGTCCTTGGGCAGGTCGAGGGAGCGGCAGAGGGCCAGCGTCAGCTCCACCACGCCCAGATTGCTGGACAGATGGCCGCCGTTTTTGGACACGACGGAAAGAACCTCCTCCCGAAGCTCTCCGGCCAGGGTCTCAAGCTGGGGAAAGGTGAGTTTTTTCAAGTCATTCGGTTGTTTTACGGTATCAAGAATTTTTTCCAATTTTTTCCGCCAGCTCCTTTCCCGGCTCCACAAGGGCCGTATTGTAGCCTTCGTAAATCACCATGCCCGCCTTGGCCCCGTTGGGTTTTTTGACGTGGCTGACAGGACAGTAGTCCACCTCTACCTTGGGAGAGTTTTTCCCCTTGGAAAACCACGCCGCGAGCGAGGCGGCGGCGGTAACCACATCGTCGGGGAAGTCCTCGCCCCGATACTTTATCAAAACGTGGCTGCCGGGTATACTCTTGGTGTGGAGCCACAGGTCGCGGCTCCGGCCTATTTTCAGAGTGAGATAATCGTTTTGGACGTTGTTGCGTCCGACAAGTATGGTATAGCCACCGTATTCCAGCTCCATAGGCATGGACGGGGCGGGGCGGCGGGGCTTTTTTCCGGTCTCGGCCTTGATGTAGCCCCCCGCCTCCAGCTCGGCCCTTATCTCCCCCAGCTCCGCGAGGCTGCCGGCATTTTCCGCCGACAGCAGCACCGATTCGAGATACTGTATCTCGGTTTTGGCCGCCTCTATCTGCTCTCTGGCGTAAAGCTCGGTGTTCTTGGCCTTGCGGTACTTGTTGTAGAAGCCCTTCGCGTTCTGAGAGGGGGATTTGGCAATGTCAAGGGGAATGGTTATCTCCCCTTGATTTTCGTCGTAATAGTTCACCACGGTGACGCTTTTGTCGCCCCTGTTCACCAAATGTATGTTGGCGGTGAGCAGGTCGCCGTAAATACGGTATTTTTCCCTGTCCATCGAAGCGGCCAGGTCGTTTTCCAGCAGGGCCAGCTTTTTCGTGGCGCGGGACAGGCTGTTGTTGAGTATCTTCATAATGGAAGCGCCGTGGCTTTTCATCCTCGCGGCCCGGTCGCGGAGGGCGTAAAACTCCTCGGCGGCGGCGTTCATGGAGGGCATGGGCCTTATCCTGACCCGCTCGCCGTACTGACGCACCCTAAAGGGGGCGAAGTCGGCGGCGGAGCCGTCATCCTTCAAAAGGACGCAGGGCTCGAAGCTCCCGGCCTTCACCCTATCAAAAAGCTTTTCCAGCGCGACGGCGGTCTTTTGCCGCATATTGGGCGTCATCTCTCCCAAAGCCAGGTTTCCGTCTCCGCAGGCGGCAAAAACACACTCGCGGGCCATGAGCGGGCTTATGCCGCCAACGGCGGAGGTTATGGCCTTGTCCGCGGGGACGCCGTCCCCGGCGGCGTCAAGAGCCCTAAAGTAATCGGCGGCGCCGGCCTCCATAGGGTCCAGCCGTCCGCTGTCCGGCGGCATAATGTATCTCAGCCCCGGCAGGATGGTGCGGACGGAGCTGACCGTCAAATCCACCCGCTTTACGCTGTCTATTATCTTCATTTCATCGTTCAGAAAGATTATATTGCTGTTGCGGCCCATTATCTCGCAGATGAGATGTCGGGGGATAAGGTCGCCAAGCTCGGTATAACTTTCCAATTCTATGTCAATAATCCTTTCAAAGCCCAGCTGCCGCACGGCGCTTATCCGTCCGCCGCCAAGGTGCTTGCGCAGAAGCATACAGAACATGGGCGGGGCGGAGGGGTTTTCGAACCGGCTTTCGGTGAGGCCAAGCCTGGGATTGGCGCTGTTGGCGCTTATGAGCAGTCTGCGGGCGGCGGAGGGCCCCCGCAGCACAAGGACTATCATATCCTTTTCGGGCTGCTGTATTTTATCTATTTTAAAGCCCACAAGCTCCTGAAGCTCGTTTACCTGGGCCCGCAGAGCTATAGCGTCAAGGGGCATGAAATCGCCTCCGAAAAATTATTGCGAAAAATTTATCTTTTTGTAAACTCCGAGCTATATTATAATTCAATTTTATTATACCTCAAACCAAAAATTAAATCAAGATATATTTTTGTACATTTTTTACAAAATACTCTTGACAAACGTACTTAATTTATGTTATAGTAAAAAAGAATAGAGGTGCAGGCTATGGAAACTCAGGGAGATTTGCGCCCCGAAGACGGCTCCGCGGACGAGGAGCTGGCCGCCGCATCACAGAGAGGCGACAAGGCAGCCACGGATCGCCTCCTGAACAAATACTCCCCTTTGGTCAAAAAGATATCGGGCCGGTATTTTCTTATCGGCGCGGATCACGACGACCTTATACAGGAGGGTATGATAGGGCTTTTCAAGGCGGTCAGGGATTATTCGCCCGATAAGAGCACTTCTTTCCGTTCCTTTTCCGAGCTGTGCATAACACGTCAGATATTGACGGCCATCAAAAATGCCACCCGGCAAAAGCACGCCCCCCTCAATTCATATGTTTCCCTTGACGGGCCCGTATATGACGACGGCTACGATGTGACGTTGATGGACATCATCGGCCGCAGCGACGCCGTAAATCCCGAGGATATCGTCATAAGCAGGGAAAGGTTTAACGCCATCGGCAGCCGCATCGGTAAATTTCTTTCAAAGCTTGAATGTGAGGTTCTGCTGTACTATCTGCGAGGCGAGAGCTATACGGACATTGCCGCCCGGCTCGGCAAAGACCCAAAGGCCATCGACAACGCCCTTCAGCGCATACGCCGCAAGTTTGAAAAAATAGTCGATTATGACGCGCCGGTGTGAACCGCGTCCGCGCGGATGTAGCTCAATGGCAGAGTTCCAGCTTCCCAAGCTGGATACGCGGGTTCGATTCCCGTCATCCGCTCCACAAGTTATTTGCCCCACGAGGGGTGAAAATATTTTTTAATACTAAGTGAGGAGATCATTATGTACGAAGACAAGACTTTAGTCTGCAAGGATTGCGGACAGGAATTTGTGTTCACCGCCGGTGAGCAGGAATTCTATGCAGAAAAAGGCTTCCAGAACGAGCCTCAGCGGTGCAAGGAGTGCCGCGCCAAGAAGAAGGCCGCTCTCAAGGAAGGCAGAGAGATGTATACAGCCATCTGCGCCGACTGCGGTCAGGAAGCCAAAGTTCCTTTTGTTCCCAAGAACGACAGACCCATTTACTGCAGTGAGTGCTACGCCAAGCACAAGTAATAGATCTCCTTCTTAGAAACTTAACGAAACTACAGCAGAATCTGCAAAACGGAGCCCCGGCAGGCTCCGTTTTAATTTGCGCAAAAATACCGGCCTCGGGGCGCCGTATGTATTTTCCCTGCAAATGAAACATGGTTTGTCAGCCTTGCAGGGGCGGGCGCCGCGCGTCCGCGTTCATATATTTACGGTAACAAATACTCGAATTTGTAAATATATTTGTCAAAATAACGTCTATGATTGTTATCATAAACGAAATGCAGGGACGGCCGATGCCGCCCCTGCAAGATTTGTGCGAAGTTTAAGGCGGCGCTGAGCGACGCGCCCGTTTTTACTGTTGCAGTCTGCCTTCCTTCCGGCGTTTCAGATAATCCTTTACCTCGTCCACGACCTGACCGTGGAGAAGAATGACCGCGAAGAGGTTGGGTATCGCCATAAGGCCGTTAAAGGTGTCGGAGATGTTCCACACCAGATCCAGCGAGCCCACGCAGCCAAGGATTATGGCGCAGATGAATATCACCTTGTACACGGGCACGGCCTTGAGGCCGAACACGTACTCGATACCCCTCTGGCCGTAGTAGGACCAGCCAAGTATGGTGGAGAAGGCGAAGAGGGCAAGGCTGACGCTGATAAAGATGCCGCCGAAGTTTATGCCGCCCGCGCTGAACACGGAGTTGAAGGCCGCCGTGGTAAGCTGGGCGCCGTTAAGGGCGTTGCCGGCCTCGTCAAATTTGGTGACGCCGGAGGCGGGGTCGTAAACGGTGGTGAGTATGGAAAGGGCGGTTATGGTGCAGATGCAGATGGTGTCCGCAAACACCTCGAATATGCCCCACATACCCTGAACGACAGGCTCCTTGACGTCGGAGGCGGAGTGTACCATTACGGACGAACCGAGACCGGCCTCGTTGCTGAACACGCCCCGGGCGATGCCGAAGCGCATGGCCTGCATCACGGTATAGCCGAGAAAGCCGCCGCCGACGGCCTTAAGGTTGAAAGCGCCGCGGAATATCATTCCGAAGGCCGCCGGAACCTTGCCGGCGTTGATTATTATGAGGGCGACGCCGCCCACTATGTAAAACAGCGCCATAAACGGAACTATTTTTTCGGTAACCTGAGCTATCCTCTTTATGCCGCCGATGATTACCAGCGCGGCAAAGACCATGATAACTATGCCTATAACCCACTTGGGTATAACGGGGAAGGTGCCGTTCACCGCCGAGGCGATGGAGTTGGCCTGGCTCAGGTTGCCTATGCCGAAGGACGCGAGTATGCAGAAGAAGGAGAAGATAACGGCCAGCCACTTCATCTTAAGGCCGCGGTCCATGTATATCATGGCGCCGCCGACCCAGTCGCCCTTCTCGTTTTTATAGCGGTACTTTATGCCCAGCACGTTCTCGCTGAAGTTGGTCATCATGCCCAGGAAGGCGCTGAGCCACATCCAGAAGATGGCGCCGGGGCCGCCGCTGACGATGGCCGTGGCGACGCCTGTGATGTTGCCGGTGCCCACCGTGGCCGCAAGGGCGGTGGAAAGGGCCTGGAACTGGCTGATGGCCTTTTTGTCGTCGGTCTTGCGGACGCTCTTTTTCTTGAATATCGCAAGAATTGTCTCGTCAAACCAAAGCTTGATTTTGGTGACCTGAAACACCTTGGTTCTGAGGGTGCAAAGCAGACCCACGAACAGGAACACCACCAGCATTATCGGGCCCCACACAAAGCCGTTGACGGCGTCGTTCACCCGCGCCACCGTTTCAAGGAAGGTATAGGGTATCTTTTCAAATTTTAAGCCGTTCTCTTTGGCCCAGTCCTTGGCGTAGCTGTCGCTGTGGGCCATTACGGTGCCGGTCTTGTCAAAGGCGCCCTCGCCTATCTCGCTCACGCTGTCGGGCAGGGAAACGCTGCTCACGCCGGAGCCGGCAAAAGCGCCCGCGCCTATGGAGCTGACTCCGTCGGGCAGCTCTATCCCGCTCAGCGCGGAGCAGCCGGCAAAGGCGTTTTCGCCTATGGCCTCAAGGTTGCCGCTCTTGTCAAAGACTACCGTCGTCAGCGAGGTGCAGCCCTCGAAGGCCCCCTCGCCTATTTCCGTCATATAGACGGGCAGGGAAACGCTCTTAATCTCGGTATCTCCGGAAAAAGCCTTGTCCATTATCCGGCGGACGGGGATTGGGTCCTCCTCGTCGCCCAGCTCGGCGCGGACCTTTATCTCGGTCACACCGGCCTCGCCGCCCGTCAGCATGGCGAACGGATTGCCGTGCTCATCTTCGTCGATGACGTAGGAAAGCCCGTTCACGGTCATCATTTCGCCCTGGGGGAGCTTTTCGGCCATCGCCGCCATGGGCAGAGCCATGATTGCCAGCACCAGCGTCAGCGAGGCCAAGGCCCCCAGCCGCCGGAGCGCGTTGCGGTATCTCATCATTATTCCTCCTCGTTAAAAAAAGATACATACATTTTATATTTATGCCCATGGTTTGTCAATATTCATTTACCAAAAAACCGCTAAGAATCACGGTTTTTGATAAAAAACGTGTGGATTTTCAAGCATTGTCCAGCTCTTTCAATAAACGTGGGAAAATTTCGAGGCTCCGCCGGAGTATGCCCTTCATATGAGCGATGGCCACGCCGTAATTGGTGATGGGCACGTTTTGGTCAAGGGCGCACTTCATGCGGTATTTCATCTCACGCTCGGTGAGCATACAGCCCCCGCAGTGGATAACCAGCGAATATCCGCTCAGGTCCTCGGGGAACTCACGCCCGGAGGTGAAGCTCAGCTCCGGCTCCGCGCCGGTATACTCACGGAGCCACCGTGGGAGCTTTACGGTGCCGATGTCCTCGCACTGACGGTGATGGCTGCAGCCCTCGGAGATAAGGACCCTGTCGCCGGTCCTGAGACGGTCGATGGCGGCGGCGCCCTTCACCGCGGTTTCCAACAGGCCCTTGTAACGGGCCATGAGTATGGAAAAGGAGGTGAGCTTTATGTCCGGAGGGGTCTCGGCGGCGGCCAGCGAAAACGCCTGACTGTCGGTTATTACCAGAGAAGGCTTTTGGGCCAGGCTTTTAAGGGCGGCGGCGTATTCGGTCTCACGCACAACGAGGGCGGCGGCGCCGGCCTCCAGCACGTCGCGTATGGTCTGCTGCTGAGGGAGTATCAGCCGTCCCTTTGGGGCGGCGGAGTCTATGGGCGTTATGAGGACGACAGTATCCCCGCCGCTTATCAGGTCGCCCACGATGCGCAGCCTTTCGCTGTCGCTTTTTATCATCACGGAAAGCCGTTCCTTCAGCTCACGGATACCGGTCTTTTCAAGGGCGCTGACGGCCATTACGTTTTCGCCGGCGATGGCCGTGGGGCCAAGGTCACACTTGTTGGCGGCCAATATATAAGGTACGTTTTTCTTTTTAAACGCCTCTATCAGCTCACGGTCGGCGGCGGCCAGTCCCTCGGCCGCGTCGAATACCAGCACGGCGATGTCCACCTTGTTCAGCACCTGCACGGCCTTTTTCACGCGCAGGCCGCCCAGCTCGCCCTCGTCGTCGATGCCGGGGGTGTCCACTATCATAACCGGGCCGAGGGGCAGAAGCTCCATTGCCTTGTACACCGGGTCGGTGGTGGTGCCCTTTACGTCGGAGACCACCGCCAGCTCCTGACCGGTGACGGCGTTGACCAGGCTTGACTTGCCGGCGTTGCGCCGGCCGAAAAAGCCGATGTGTACCCTCTCGGCGGAGGGCGTTTCATTGAGTCCCATCAAAATCTTCCTTTCAGTTTTCGCAGCAGCGCCCAAAGCCCAATAAGGGCCAAAATCAGCGCCCCGGCCGCAAGAGGCCAGACCCCGCCGCTTCTCACCGTGTATTCCTCTCCGCAGCTGGCGCAGACGTAGAGAGTGGTGCTGCCGAAAATGCTTTTATCAGTAACGGCGCCTTTGCCGAAGCTGTGTCCCGTAACGGGGATTACCTCGTCCTCGTTTTCACCGCAGGTGAGGCAGGTTCTGCGGCGGATGCCCGTCTCGGTGCAGGAGGGTTCCTCGGCCCGGTACCAGTCGCCGAAGCTGTGCCCCTCCACCCGGTACGGCTCGTCCTTCGAGCCGTCGCCCCCTATGAAGGAGGCGTTATCCATATCCAGATAAAAGGCCGGCCTTATGCCGTTGGAGGACCGGACGGCGGCGATGGAATGTATCCAGCCGTCGAGGGTAACGGCGCGGACGTTGCAGCCCTGCTCCGCGTCAGCGTCACGGAGCCACCACACCGCGCTGAGGTCCGCCGAAAGGTCCTCGCCGCCGGCCTCGTTCAGGTTCACGGCGTTGGCGGTGGGTCTGGCGGTGAGGAAGCTTCCGAAGTCGTTTTTCACCAGATTGGCCTCTCCTATGCTCAGCAAAAACACCCGGTCATAGGTAACGGAAGCATAGGCCGAGGAATAGTTGCCGAGATTGTTCACATTTCTCAGAGACTGCATCGGCTCCGAGCCAAGCGTACTATCGTCAATGTCGCCGGTGTAGATGACCGTCCGCACGGGCACCCGCGCTATTATGGGGCGCTCCTCGGGAGAAAAGCTCGTCAGAAAGCCCTTTTCCTTAGAGTAGCCGTTATTGCCCTCGCAGCGGTCGGAGGCGGGGGCGTTGCCGCAGGGCCAGTCAACGGCGGCGTCCTCGGAGTTGAGCCAGGCCCGTATATTCGACATGGCCCAGTTATTGCTGCCGCTGCCGTCCCGAAGCTCGTCTCCGTGATCGCCGGAGGCGTCAAAGGATTTAAAGCTGAGTATTCGGTCGCTGAGCATCAGTGGGCCGTTTTCGTTTATATCCACGCAGCGCCAGAGTATTTCCTCGCCGTTATAGCGCCCGGCGGAAAGATAGTCCCCCTCGGTTATGGAGGAATACGCCCCCCTCAGGGTAAGGCGCTCGGCATTGTCCGCCGCCGAGCCCTTGTCCAGCGGCAGGGACAGTATTTCGTCAGAGACATAGTAGGGCGAATTTTCGTAGCCGTTGCCGCCTATGGCCGTTATCTCGTCCTTGACATATATCGCCGGCCGGACGCCGACGGAGCTGTCGAAGGAGTCCGCGAAAAGCACCCGTCCGTCCGGATAAACGCAGCGCACCGACTCGGTAAACTCGGCGTTGCCCAGGCTGTCGCGGAGCCAGTAGTAGCCGCTGCCGAGGCTTTCAAGGTTCTTGATGTTGCCGGTCTGGTCCAAAGCCGCCCGCGTGGGAGCGGCGACGAAGTCGGTGGGGAAATTGGTCATGACCAGCTCCATTTGGGATATATTCGGGCAAAACACCCGATCCTCGGTGACGACGGCGTAAGCCTCGTCATAATTCTGCACGGTCTTGGCGAACTGGCCCGTGGAATTGTAAAGATGGACGGCGCCGCCCTCGTCGGCGGAGCCTGCGTCGGCCTCGTTAAGGGCGCTCCTGTTTTCGGCGGTGAGTATCAGCTTCCGCTCCTCCGGAGAAAACCCGCTGAGGAAGCCGGGTTCGTCGGCATAGGCGTTGCCGTCGGCGGTATAGCCGTCGGGGGCCTGTCCCTCCCAGTCAACGGCGGCGTCCTCGCTGTTGAGCCATTTCCTGAGCCATGACCTGTCCCAGCGGGAGAGACCCGCGGAATATGCCTTAAAGCAGATTATGTCCCTGCTGATAAACAGGAGGCCGTTGCCGTCCCTGCCCACGCAGCGCCAGATAAGCGGCCGGCCCATATAGCTGCCCAAGCGCAGATAATTGCCGGGGCGGAGCCGCACCGCGGAAACGTCCCCCGCCATGGCGGAGAAGGACAAAACCAACATCAAAGCGGCCAGGGCCGCGGAAATTATTCTCTTCATGAGCGTCACCACCCTTTCGGCGAGGAGCCGCGGAGACAGCCGCCGGACCGACCGGCAAGGCTGCGGCGTAGGCAATGGGGAGTCGACTCCCCATTGCCTAAAGCCCGCGTCCGCGTGAAAACCGCTCCCGCATACGGCAAATCATATATTATAATTATACACCCTCGCCGCGCTCATGTCAAGGTTTTTACAAGTATCAGGTCCTCCCCTATTTTGTAAATGTCGCTCCATGGTATCCGCAGGTCCTCCGCCTGACCGAAAAATCCGAAAAACCGGCTTTGGCCCGGGATAATGATGGATTCTATGACGCCCCTCTCAAAATCTATCTCCACATCGCTCACAAAGCCGAGCCGCTTTCCCTCGGTTATGCTGATGACCTCCTTTTGACGAAAATCCGAGCTGCGTTTCGACACTGTCCTTCCCTCCACTGACCTGCAATTTTATGGAAAAAACTCTTTACAACCTCAAAGTTATGTGATATAATAAAATATAAAATTATGCCGGAAAGGAGCTGAAGCCGCCGTGAATACCGCGTTGGTCCATGAAATGATAGCAAGCCGGGCGGAGATGTACTATGGCAATACCGCCTTCATTGACCGGAGCGGCCGCAGCTACAGCTATGGCGAGCTCCTTATCGACGCGAGCGCCTTTTCCTCCGCGGTGAACGCCCGCTCGCTGGCGGGTCGGCCCGCCGCCGTTATCGGCGAGGTAACTTATGGTTCGCTGGCGGCCATGTTAGGCTGTATGAAGGCCGGCTGTCCGATAGTGCCCCTCAGCCAAAGTCTTGGCACCGACGAGCTTTGCGCCCTCATTACGGAGTATGAGATAGGCGTGCTGATATATTCCGAGGGCTGCGGCGAGATGGCGGAGATACTGACCGGCCGCTTAAGCGGACTTACCGCGCTGCCGGACGACAAGCAGGCCCTCGGCTCCCCGGCGGAGCTGGCGGAGACGGCGGAGACCGCCAATATGAACGCCGATCCAATGTCGCCGGCCTTTCTCTTCTCCGCCGCCGACGGCGGGGGAATTCTTCTTTCACATAAAAATATATGCGGCTGCGTCGAGGCTATTGCCTCGGTCAGGGATATAAGCTCATACACTTTTCTTTCGCCGTCGGTATGGGGCGGAGCTTTCGACTGCACGGCGGGGCTGCTGCTGCCGCTGTACGCGGGCTGCGCTCTGGTGCAGAGGGGCGAAAAGCGCGGCGCGGCAAAGGCCATATCCGAGTCCGGCGCCACAGCCCTGACCTGCACTCCCCAGCGGCTGAGAAGCCTGGAACGCTCGCTTCGAATACGCTCCGAAAAAAAGCGCGGCAGCCTCGGCACCGCGGTATACAGCCTGTTCGGGCGGCTGGGCAGTCTGCTCAGTCCCGATTTGGGCAAGCGTATGCACAGAAGGGTACACAAGCTGCTGGGCGACAATCTGAGGCTCATAATCTGCGGCGGGCCCTGGCCGGAGCAAAACGCCGCCCGCAAGTTCACGGAATGGGGCATCGAGGTATGCAGCTACTATTTCACCGCCGAGTGCGGGGCCTTGGCCGTTTACGACGGGGCCATGAAAAGGCTCTCTCCCCTGGCCCCGCTGAGCGTGCCCTCGCCCATCAAGGGCGGCAGCGGTGAGCTTTGTCTCTCGGGCGACCGGGTGCCCATAGGCTACTTCGGCGGCAGGACGGACTTCGACGGTTCCTTCCCCACCGGGGACGTGGGCCTCGTCACCGATGACGGATATCTGGAGCTGCGGGGCAGGAAAAAGACCATGCTCTACGGCAAGGACGGCGAGCTGATTTTCCCCGAGGAGCTTATCGCCGTCATGCGCAAAAACCGGTATATAACCGACTGCTCCATAACCGGCCGGTACGACACCCGCACCGCCGACGTTATAATCACCGCCCACATTACGCCCGATTTTAAGGAAATAGGCGAGGCGATGGGCGAAAAATATTCCGCCAACCGGCTTAAGCTGTTTTTTAACCATATCATGGATAAGATGGCGGACGAACTGCCCCACAAGGTGCACGAGTTTACCCTGCCCGACTGACACAGAGGGATGCTGATATATAATGAATGAAAATAACTATATAATGTTTCTGTCGATGCGGCTGCTTATATCACTGCTGCCGCTGGCCATGGGCTGGCCGCTGGTGGCCTTTTGCTTCTGCGCCTACAACCTTGTGATGATAACCGTCTCAAGGGGCGGCGTGTACGGCGGGATAGTCACCGCGGCGACGGCGCTGGCCGGAGGGCTGTTATGCTTTGTCTGCGGCTACGGGGCCGCTTACGGAGGATTTTTCGCGATGCAGCTCATACTGAGCTCCTCCCTCTGTATTCTGGCGACCGTAAAGCGCATGGCCTTCCCCGCGGGACTGCTGTTCACCTCCGCAGGCTACGGCCTGGGTCAGGCCCTGAACCTGAAGCAAGCGGCCGGCAGTCAGGGAATGAGCATAGTGGATTACATCTTTTCCGGCGTCGAGCCGGCCTTTGACGCCGCCGGAACCGCCATAACCCAGCAGGGCGGCGACTCCTCCATGTACGCTTCTCTCGCCCAGAGTATGCTGGACGCCATGAAGGACGTGGTGCGCGGCTGTATTCCCTCGGCGCTGATAGTCACCTCCCTTGTGGCGGGCTACATCGTGATGTGGCTGGTGTCAAAGAGCCTTCGGGGGACGCCGCTGGATAACGGGCACTCCTTTTCGGGCCTGCGTCTGAGCATACCGACGGTATGCTTTGGCGGAATAATGCTGGGGTTGATATTTGTCCCCGCGGATATGGTGCGGCTGGTGGGCATGAACGGCTTTGTCGTTTTTCTGTTCCTTTCCTTCTGCGCGGGCCTCAGCCTGACCGACTTTCTGCTCAGGCGCAAAGTGCCGCGTACCGGCGTGAGGATACTTATCCACGGTCTCCTGTTCCTCGGCAGTATGTTTTTGTCCGCAATGATACCGCTGGCAAATATTTTCCTTATATATATTATAATGGGCGTGGTAGACTGCTTCGCGTCCATAAGAAAGAAGGTGACCACGCGGCAATGAAAAAGGGCAACAATTACTTTAAAGCCCTGCTCAAAAGCTCGGCCTACATCTATGTGGTGCTTGTGCTGATTTGCGCGGTATTCACCATAAGGGAAAACCTTCTCGCGGGCTGCGCCATTATCGCCTGCTCGATAATAATGCTGGTCCACCAGTTCATCGAGCGGCACAACCGTATGCAGAAGATGAAGAAATACTTTGACGAGCTCAGCGGCGAGGCCATGGCTCAGAGTAGCCAGCTGATGTTCAATATTCCCGACCCCATTGCCGGGGTGAAAATAGACGGCACCTTCGCCTGGTACAACAACCCCTTCCACGAAGCCTTTTACCGCAGTGATTTCGGCCGCAAGCTGTGCGAGATTTTCCCCGACGTCCACGTGAAGGACATCATCGCCGACAAGGGCGAGCATCCCATAAGCGTGAGCCACAACGGTATGGAGTACAAGATTATTCCCACCATTGTCAACGACACCGACCCGGAAAAGCCGGCTCTGATACTGTATTTCGAAAACGTGACCGACGTGAACAGGCTCCATCAGCTTGCCATCGACGCCCGGCCGGTGGTCATGAACATCACCATCGACAATTACGGCGAGACCATAGCCGACGCCGGCGAAAACGAGCAGCTCGAGCTGGTGGCCTCCATCGACCGCACCCTCACGGGCTGGGTCAATTTGCTGGGCGGCCTTGTGCGCAAGCTGGAACGTGACCGGTACGTGGCGGTCTTTTCCCACGAGGCTTTTGAGAAAATAAAGGAGGATAAGTTCTCCGTTTTGAACGATGTAAAGGGCGTAAGCCTGACGGACATGGCTCCGCCCACTGTGAGCATAGGCGTGGGACTGGGAGGCGAGACTATAGCCGACTGTGACAATTACGCCCGCATGGCCCTAGATATGGCCCTGGGCAGAGGCGGAGACCAGGCGGCCGTATGCGACGGGGGCAAGTTCAGTTACTTCGGCGGCAGCGCCAAGGACGTTGAAAAACGCACCCGCGTAAAGGCCAGAGTCGTGGCCACCTCTCTGAGGGAGCTGATACTCTCCTCCGGCAACGTGATAATCATGGGGCACAAGGAAGCCGACGCCGACGCCATAGGCGCGGCCATCGGCCTTGCCTGCGCGGTGTCGCACCTCGACAGGGACGTGAAAATACTCCTCAACACCACCGATTCCGCCGTGCTTTCGCTGGTGGACACCATAAACCGCAATCACTATCACGACGGCCTTTTCGTGGGCCGCACCCAGGTTCGGGACTACATCGCCGACAACACCCTGCTCATAATCTGCGACACCCACCGCCCGTCCCTGACGGAAATGCCGGAACTGCTTGAGCTGGTAAACCGCAAGGCGATGATGGACCATCACCGCAAAAGCGAAAGCTTCATAGAGGACTGCGCCCTCGTGTATCACGAGCCGGCCGCCTCCTCCACCTGCGAGATGGTAACCGAGATACTGATGTACATGGACGGCGGACTGAACCTGTCCACCATAGACGCCACCGCCCTCTACGCCGGCATAGTCCTTGACACGAAAAACTTCGTGCTCAAGGCCGGCTCCCGCACCTTCGAGGCGGCGGCCTTCCTGAGAGGCTTCGGCGTGGACACGGTCAAGGTAAAGCTGCTGTTCCGTGAAAGTCCCGAGTCCTACCGGCTGCGCACCGACCTGATTTCCGCCGCCGAGATAGACGGCCGCGGCATATGCGTTTCGGTCAGCGCCGACGAGCTGCCCCACAGCATCGCCGCTCAAGCGGCGGACGCCATGCTGGACATCGAGGGCGTAAAAGCCTCCTTTGTGGTCTACAGGGACGGCGACGGAGTGCGTATAAGCGGCCGCAGTCTGGGCGAGGTGAACGTCCAGCTCATCGCCGAATTCATGGGCGGCGGCGGCCACGCCATGGCAGCGGCGGCACAGCTCAGCCACACCACCGTGGCGGAGGGCGCGGCGCGGCTGGGCGAGGCGATAGACGAGTACTGTAAATAATGTCAGCGCGGGAAGAGCGGGACGCGCCGCTCATTTCCCACAAATGAAAGGATGATATAAATATGAAAGTTGTATTACTGGCAGACGTAAAGGGTCACGGCAAGAAGGGCGATTTGGTTGAGGCCAGCGACGGCTACGCCCGCAACTACCTTCTGCCCCGAGGGCTGGCCAAGGAGGCCACCAAGGGCATAATCAACGAGCTTAAGGGCAAAAGCGACGCCGCCGCTTACCATCGCGAGCAGGAGCGCAAGGCCGCGCTCGAGGCCAAGGCCGCCCTTGAAAGCGGCAAGGTAGTCCTCACCGCCCGGGCCGGAGAGGGAGGCAAGCTCTTCGGCAAAATAACCTCTCAGGATGTGGCCCAGGCCATAAAGATGCAGCTCCACCACGTTGTGGACAAGAAAAAAATCGTTCTGCCCGACGGCATAAAGGCCATCGGCGACAAGACCGTGGAGGTAAAGCTCTATCCCGAGATATCCGCCAAGGTAACCGTGACTGTTACCCCCGAATAAAACGCGCTAAACATAGGAGGTGAGAGGATTGGACTCTCCCATAGGCGTAAATATGCCCTACAACCTTGAGGCAGAACAGGCCGTCCTCGCCAGCGCCATCCTCAGCGAGGACGCTCTCAGCACGGTCATGGAGGCGTTGAACGAGGACGACTTTTACATCAGCGCACACAGGGCCGTCTTTAACGCTGTCAACTCCCTGTTTTCCACCGGCAGGCCCGTGGACCTTGTCACGGTCTCCGGCGAGCTGGGCGAAAAGCTGGACAGCATCGGCGGCATAAGCTACCTTACGAAAATCATGCAGGGTATCTATACCACCGAAAATCTCAGGCACTATATAGACATAGTCCGCTCCAAGACTCTGCTCCGCCGCCTTATCGAGGCGGGCAGCACCGTTGTGGATATGGCCTCAAAGGACGAGGACGAGGCCGAAATTATACTGGACCGCAGCGAACAGCTCATTTTTGAGATAAGCGAAAAGCGCGGCGCGAAGGGCTTTTTCCACATAGGCGAGGTAGTCAAGAGCGCAATGGCCATATTGGAGGAGCTAAAACGGCGCAGCGGCAAAATAACCGGCATAGCCACGGGCTTTTCCGGACTGGACAACTACACCGCCGGCCTCCAGAACAGCGACCTCATAATCATGGCCGCCAGACCCGGCGTGGGCAAGACGAGCCTTGCCCTCAATATCATTGAAAACGCCGCCATTCGGGGCAAGTCCACCGCGGCCATATTTTCGCTGGAAATGAGCAAGGAACAGCTCGTCAACCGCGTGCTTTCCAGCGAGGCGCTGGTGGAGCTGGCCAAGCTCCGCGTGGGAGATATAGGCCCCGAGGAGATGACGCGACTGGCCCATGCCCTGAAGGACGTGGTCACCGCCCCCATCTACATCGACGACACTCCCGACATAACCGTGTCGGAAATAAGGGCCAAGTGCCGCCGCCTGAAAATGGAGAAGGGGCTGGGCGTTGTGGTTATCGACTACCTCCAGCTCATGCAGGGCGGCCGGCGTGACGGGAACCGCGCCACGGAGGTGGCCGAGATATCCCGCTCGCTCAAAATAATGGCAAAGGAACTGAATGTTCCGGTGATAACCCTTTCGCAGCTGAACCGCGCGGCGGAAAGCGAAAAGCGCCGCCCCAAAATCAGCGACCTCCGTGAAAGCGGAGCCATAGAGCAGGACGCGGACATAGTGCTGCTGCTCTACAATCCGTCGGCCGACGACGGCGAAGGGGCCGAACCGTCAAATATAATCGAGTGTATAGTCGCCAAAAACCGTTCCGGCTCCACCGGCACCGTAAAGCTGGCGTGGAGAGGCGAATACACCAAGTTTATGGACGTGGACGTCCGGCAGTAAAGGTGGGCGGTATATGCTGTATGAAAAGGTGAAGAAAACCGTCGCGGACCATTCCATGCTGGAAAAGGGCGACACCGTCATCTGCGCCGTCAGCGGCGGGGCGGACTCGATGTGTCTGCTGACCCTGATGCTAAGGCTGAGCAAGGAAATGGAGCTTAAGGTGGCCGCCGCCAATCTCAACCACTCCCTGCGGGGAGCCGAGGGCGACGGAGACTCCCAGTTTGTGGAGACGGTCTGCGAGATAATGGGCGTTCCTTTTTACGGTAAAAAGCTGGACATTGCCGCCATCGCCCGCGCCCGAGGCCAAAGCGTCGAGGAGGCGGGCAGGGATGAGCGCTACAAATTTTTCGACGAGCTGTCGGCCAAGCTGGGCGGGGCGAAAATAGCCACCGGCCACAACCTCAGCGACAATGCCGAAACCATAATCTTCCGTCTTGCGCGCGGCAGCGGGGCCAAGGGGCTCTGCGGCATACGGTACAAACGGGGCAACATAATCCGCCCGCTGCTGGACTCCACCCGCAAGGAGATAGAGGCTTATCTGGTGGAAAACGCGGTGATGTGGCGGGAGGACAGCACCAATTCCCAGCTGCGGTATTCCCGCAACAAGATACGCCACACCGTAATACCCCGTCTGGAGGAAATACAGCCCTCCGCAGTGGAAAAAATCGTAAGCTGCGGCCGCAGCATCGCCGAGGACGAGGAGTACCTTTCCTCGCTGGCGGATAAGCTGCTGACCTCGGCCTATGTGGACGAGGACGAGTATTCCAGCTCGGCTATACTGGCCGCTCCCCCGCCCATCGCCCGCCGGGCCGCCGCGAGGCTGCTGGAGGACTGGGGCGCCCGGGACATTACCCAGGATAAAATTATGGCCTTTCTCGACCTTTGCACCAAGCCCTCCGGCAAGCGCATGGACCTCAACGGCGACGCCTACGCTCTCAGGAGCTTTTACACCGTGGTCAAGCAGAGCCGCCGGAAGGAGAAGGGCTTTTCATACACAATAAAGCCCGGCCAGAAGGTCCGCCACGACAACTGGGAGGTTTCCATAACCATAACCGACGAGCCGCCGAGGGTCAGGGACGGCAGCGTGGCCGTGTTTGACCCGAACCAGCTTTTCGGCAGATTTACCGTACGTTCCCGCGAGGACGGGGACAAAATCAAGCTCCGCGGCGGCGGCAGCAAAAAGCTTAAGGAGCTGTTCATCGAGCAAAAGATACCCCAAAGTATGCGCAGCGCCGTTCCCGTAGTGGTCAAGGGCGACGAGGTACTGTTCGTGCCGCCCTACAGAAAAAGCCCCCGCTACGAGCCGCCACCCGACGCAAAAAGTTTTCTTGTCATAGAGTATAAGGAGGTTTTACCTTGAATAAAACCATAAAAAGCATAAGTCTTTACCTGATAATCACAATTATTCTCGTGGCCGTCTGCGCCTATATTTTCCGCGAGCCGGACCAGCCTAAGAGCATGAGCTTTTCCGAGCTGGTCAACAGCATCAACGAGGGCAAGGTTTCCAGCCTTGAGATAAACGACGACTCCTGCGTGGCAACCATAGACAACGTCAAGCACGAGGTGGAGGCCCGCATAGATATGCTTTACTCCGCCTGCGAGGAGGCGATAAACACCCAGATGGAAAAGGGCACCCTGACCGTGACCTCTCCCAAGCCCGAGACCGTAAGCTGGTGGGTGAGCTTTATCCCCTCCCTGCTGCTGTGCCTGATACCGGTGGTAATAATCATCATCTTCATGCGCCAGCAGATGGGCGGCAAAAACGGCATCGGCGGCTTCGGCAAAAGCCACGCCAAGACCGACGGCGAAAATTCGCCCAAGGTGACCTTTGACGACGTGGCCGGCGCCGACGAGGAAAAGCAGGAGCTTCAGGAAATAGTTGAGTTTTTGAAAAATCCGCGCAAATTCATTGATTTGGGCGCGCGCATACCAAAGGGCGTGCTGCTGGTGGGGCCTCCCGGCACCGGTAAGACATTGCTGGCAAAGGCCATCGCGGGCGAGGCCAAGGTTCCCTTCTTCTCAATTTCCGGCTCCGATTTTGTTGAAATGTTCGTGGGCGTGGGCGCCAGCCGTGTCCGCGACCTGTTTGACCAGGCCCGCAAGTCCCTGCCCGCCATTATCTTTATCGACGAGATAGACGCTGTGGGCCGGCAGAGAGGCGCTGGACTGGGCGGCGGCCACGACGAAAGGGAGCAGACCCTTAACCAGCTCCTTGTGGAAATGGACGGTTTCGCCCCCAACGAGGGGATAATAATGATAGCCGCCACCAACCGCCCCGACATTCTTGACCCGGCCCTGCTGCGGCCCGGACGCTTCGACCGTCAGGTAGTGGTCAACTACCCCGACCAGAAGGGGCGCGAGGCCATACTTAAGGTACACTCCAAAAACAAGCCCATCGACGAGACGAGCGTTTCTCTTGAAAAGGTGGCCAAAACCACCTACGGCTTTACCGGCGCAGACCTTGAAAACCTCCTTAACGAAGCGGCCATTCTCGCCGCGCGTGCGGGCAAGAAAAAAATCACCATGGCCGAAATGGACGAGGCAATGCTCAAGACCGTCATCGGTCCCGAGAAAAAGTCCAGCAAGCACACCGAAAAGGACAAAAAGCAGACCGCCTATCACGAGGCTGGCCACGCGGTTGTCACCAGGCTTCTGCCCACGCAGGATCCGGTGCATCAGGTTTCCATCATACCCAGAGGCCGCGCGGGGGGCTTCACCCTCAACCTGCCCGACAAGGACAAGGCGTATATCAACGAGCAGACCATGCTTGACGATATAGTTGTGACGCTGGCGGGCCGCGCGGCGGAAAAGATAATGTTTGGCGAGATAAACACCGGCGCTTCCAGCGATTTGACCCACGCCACCGACACCGCCCGCAAGATGGTGATGCAGTACGGCATGAGCGACAAGCTGGGCTACGTCAGCTTTGACAACGGCAGCCACAACGTGTTCCTGGGCCGCGACCTCAGCGAGGGCCGCAACTACAGCGAGGCTGTGGCCGCCCAGATAGACGCCGAGATAAAGCGCATTATCGACGAGAGCTACCGGCGCTGCGAGCAGCTTCTCAGAGACCACATGGCCAAGCTGGAAAATGTGGCTCAGGCCCTGATGGAGCACGAAAAGCTGGACGGCGACGAGTTCGAGCAGGCGTTCATGAAGGACGAGACCGCCAACGCTGCCGACGGCGGCGCGGACGGTCAGGAGCAGGAATAATACCCGCGCTTAAAATGTACAAAAAGAAAACCCGCTCATTGATATGCGACGCGCATATCATAAGAGCGGGTTTTTATAAGACCTTTCTATTTGTTAAGAGACTTTACAAGCTCGGTAAGGACGTCCACGCCCTCAAGTATATCGGCGGTGGCGGCCTCGTCAAGCTCACCGTTGGCGGCGGACTGAGTGTATACCTCAAGGGTGTCCTTGATAACCTTCATGTAGTCCTTCTTGATTTGGTCGTCGCCGGCGGAAATGTTGGCGTCGGCGCCGCTTACAAGAGTGGCAAGCTTCTCAAGCTCGTCATTGACGTTACGGCCCTCGGTAACGGTGGGGGTAGTGTCGTCGTTGACGGTCTGGGCTACGCCCTCGATGAACTCAAGCGCCTCCATAACATCTTCGGCGGTGTATGTACCGGCGTCGAGACCGGCCTGCATCTCGGTGAGCTGCTCCTGAGCGTCGGTTATTATCTGCTGCTGAAGAACGGTGCCGTTGGCGGCAACATTCTCATAAACGCCGCTGAGAAGAGTGGCCACGGTCTCAAATTTATTGGTGAGGTCCTCCTCCGTAACGGGCGTGTTGTCGGGGTTATTGCCCTTGGCGGCCTCGCCTATGTTTTCTATGGTCTCGGTCAGCTCGGCCAGCTCCGCGGTAAGAGAAGCCGCTTCCTCGGCGGTAAGCTCTTTCTCGGCTTCGGCGGCTATTTCATCGAGCCGTGTCTTGGCCTCCTCGAGCTCCTCCTTCTGTCCGACGCTGCCGGACTCGGCAACGACGTCGGCCACGCCGCCGTAATTTGTGGTGGCAACCTCGAGAGCGTCGATAAGAGCATCCATATCGGCCACATTAGTAGTTTCCTTCGCCGCGTCTGTCTTTTCCTTGTCCTTATCCTTGTTGCAGCCGGCGAAAACTCCGACCGTGAGAGCAAGAACAGCCACAAGGCTCAAAACCTTTTTGTACATATTAATCATCCTCCAATTTAAATTTTTTGAGCGGCTTCCCGCTCATGTCACAGCTTTATTGTAAATCTTTTTATAAAAAATGTCAATATTTATTTTAATTTTTTTGAAATTATGCAAAATATTTGACGCGTTCCAAAAAAGCGAGCCGTCCGGGGCTAATTCCCGAACGGCTCGAAAAGTTTAAAGATACTTTATAACGGCGTCGCCCATTTCCTTTGTTCCGATGGGCGTCACGCCGCCCGCGATGTCCGCCGTGCGACAGCCCGCGTCGAGGGCCTTGCTGACTGCGGCCTCGATGGCGTCGGCTTCGGCCCGCATACCGAAGGAATAGCGGAGCATCATGGCGCCGGAAAGAATGGTGGCCAGAGGGTTGGCTATATTTTTGCCGGCGATGTCGGGGGCGGAGCCGTGTACCGGCTCGTACATACCGAAGCTGCCCTCGCCCAGCGAGGCGGAGGGAAGCATACCGATGGAGCCGGTTATCTGGCTGGCCTCGTCGGAAAGTATGTCGCCGAAAATGTTGCTGGTGGCTATCACGTCGAACTGTCTGGGGTTGCGCACAAGCTGCATGGAGGCGTTGTCCACGTAGAGGAAGTCAACCTTTATCTCGGGATACTCGGCAAAAACCTTGGCCGCGCACTCCCGCCACATACGGGAGGTCTCGAGGATATTGGCCTTGTCCACAACCGTCACGTGCTTATTGCGCTTCATGGCTATTTCCGCCGCCTGACGGAGAAGCCGCTCTATCTCGTAGAAGGAGTACTCCTCCACGTCGTAGCCCTTCTGTCCGTCCTCGCTGCGGCCGCTTTTGCCGAAGTAAATGCCGCCGGTGAGCTCGCGGACTATCATAATGTCAAGTCCGCCCTCGATGATGGACTCCTTCAGGGGGCAGGCTTCCTTAAGCTGGTCATACATGATGGCGGGGCGAAGGTTGGCGAAAAGTCCCAGTCCTCCGCGGAGGCCCAGCAGCGCCTGCTCGGGACGGATGCCGGGGATATGGTCCCACTTGGGGCCGCCAACCGCGCCCAGAAGAACGCTGTCGCTCTTTTTACAAGCCTCGAGGGTGGCCTCGGGGAGAGGCTTGCCGGTGCTGTCAATGGCGCAGCCGCCGGCCTCGAGATAGGTGTAGTTGAATTTGTGTCCGAATTTTTCTCCCACGGCGTCCAGAACTCTCACAGTCTGGGCAACGACCTCCTCGCCGATGCCGTCGCCGGGAATAACCGCTATATTCTTTATCATGTTAATTTCCTCCTTACATTCTTGACGCATAGTTAGTCAAACCGCCCGCGTTGATTATCTCCTGTATGAACTCAGGGAAGGGCGTGGTCTGATACTCCTTGCCCTTGGTGACGTTCTTTATTACGCCCGCGGAAAGGTCGGCCTCGATTACGTCGCCCTTTTCCGCCTCGTCCACGCAGGCCGGGCACTCGAGAATGGGCAGGCCGATATTGATGGAGTTGCGGTAGAAGATGCGGGCGAAGCTCTTGGCTATAACAAGGCTGATGCCGCTGGCCTTGATAGCGATGGGCGCGTGCTCACGGCTGGAACCGCAGCCGAAGTTGAAGCCGCCCACCATCACGTCGCCTTCCCTGACCTCCTTGACAAAGCTCTGGTCAATGTCCTCCATGCAGTGCTCGCTCAGGAGCTTTGCATCGCTGACATTGAGATAGCGGGCGGGGATAATAACGTCGGTATCGACGTTGTCGCCGTATTTGAATACGTTTCCTTTTATCTGCATGACAAATTTCTCCTTTTACTCTGCCGGCGCGGTTATGTAGCCCGTAAGTGCGCTTGTGGCGGCGACCAGCGGAGAGGCCAGATAAACCTCGCTGTCCACATGGCCCATACGACCCACGAAGTTGCGGTTTGTGGTGGAAATGGCCCTTTCACCGTCGGCCAAAATGCCCATATGTCCGCCGAGGCACGGCCCGCAGGTGGGCGGCGACACTATGCAGCCCGCGTCCATAAATATCTTGAACAGGCCGTTTTCCATGCACTGGGTCCAAATCTTGGGAGTGGCGGGTATGATAAGGCAGCGGACGCCGTCGGCCACGCGCTTGCCCTCCATTACCTTGGCCGCTATCTCCATGTCGCTGTAGCGGCCGTTGGTGCAGCTGCCGATAACGACCTGATCCAGCTTGATGTGCATGGCCTCGGCCTCCTGAACGGTCTTGCCGTTTTCGGGCAGATGGGGGAAGGCCACCATCTGGGGCACCTCGGCGAGGTCGATATCCATCGTCGTCTCGTAAACGGCGTCCTCGTCGGGGGTGACAAAGGAATAATCCTTGCAGCCGGCGGCCCTGAGATAGGCTTCGGTCTTGTCGTCGCCGGGGAAGATGCCGTTCTTGGCGCCGGCCTCTATCGCCATGTTGGCTATTGTGAAACGCTCGTCCATGGTCAGCTCTCCCACGCCGGGGCCGGTGAACTCCATGGAGCCGTAAAGCGCGCCGTCAACGCCGATTTTTGAAATGATGTACAGGATAAGGTCCTTGCCGCAGGTGTTTTTGCCGAACTTGCCGGTCAGGTTGAAGCGGTGGGCGCGGGGCACCTTCATCCATGCCTTGCCGGTGGCCATGCCGACGGCCATATCCGTGGAGCCGACGCCGGTGCTAAAGGCGTTCAGCGCGCCGTAGGTACAGGTGTGGCTGTCGGCGCCGATAACCGCGTCGCCGGCCTTTACGATGCCTTTTTCGGGGAGTATGGCGTGTTCCACACCCGCGCAGCCGCCCTCGAAATATTTGGCAATATTCCATTTTTTGGCGAATTCACGAACCCGCTTGCACTGCTGGGCGCTTTTGATGTCCTTGTTGGGGGTGAAGTGGTCCAGCACAAAGCACACCCTGTCGGGGTACTTGACGCTGAAGCCCGCCTTTTCAAACACGTTTACCGCCACAGGGCCGGTAACGTCGTTGGCCATACAGAGGTCAAGGTTCACAAGCACCAGCTCGTCGGCCTTTACCTGGCTGAGTCCCGCCTTTTTGGCGAGTATCTTCTGAGTCATTGTCATTCCCATTTATATCACCTTTTTCAATATAATTTACTTTGTTATCCTGTCCTTGAGCAGCTTGTACTCAATGGAGTCCTCAAGGGCCTTCCGCGAGGCCATGATTATGTCGGTGCTGACGCCGACGGTGGTCCAGCTATCCATGCCGTCGGTGGATTCCACCAGCACCCTTACCCTCGCGCCGGTGGCGGCGGACTGATCCAGCACGCGCACCTTGTAGTCCACGAGGCGCATTTTTTCCAAATCGGGATAAAACCGTTTAAGGGCCTTGCGCAGGGCCAGGTCGAGGGCGTTTACCGGACCGTCGCCGCTGTCGGCGGCGGTTATCTCGCTTTCGCCGCCCACGTTCACCTTCACAAAGGCGGTGGAATAGCCGGTGAGCGCGTCGTCCGCCATGCCGTCCTTTTCGGTCATGGCCCTGAACCGCTCGATGTCGAAAAAGTGGCGCGTGATGCCCAGCACCCGCCGTATCTCCAGTTCAAGGCTGGCCTCCGCCGCCTCGAACTGATAACCGTTGAACTCCAGCTCCTTCATTCGGGCCACGATGTCCTTCATCTTGGGGGAGTCGCGGTCAACGGAGGGGTCGATTTTCGCCAGCAACGGCATGAAGGCGCTTTTGCCCGCCACCTCGCTGACCAGCAGAGTGCGCTCGTTGCCCACCACGGCCGGGTCGATGTGCTCGAAGGTCTGGGGCAGCTTCATCACCGCGTCGATGTGCATTCCCCCCTTATGGGAGAAGGCGCCCTTGCTGACATACGGCATACCGCTGATGCTTATATTAGTAATTTCCGCCACGCCTCTGCACACTGAGGTCAGGCTTTCAAGCTGGGCGGCGGTTAAAATGTCATAGCCCCGCTTAAGCTGTAAATTGGCGATTATGGTGGCCAGATTAGCGTTTCCGCAGCGTTCGCCGATACCGTTAAGCGTACCCTGAACGTGACCGGCCCCGGCCAGCACGCCCATCACCGCCGCGCCAACGGCCATGCCGCTGTCGTTGTGGGTGTGGATGCCTATGGAGCATTTCACCTCCGCCACGGCGGACTTTGTAATTTCCGCTATCTCGTCGGGGAAGGTGCCGCCGTTGGTGTCGCAGAGGCAGATTACATCAGCCCCGGCCCTGTCGGCGGTCCTAATGACCTGAAAAGCGTAATCCGGATTGCGCTTGCAGCCGTCGAAGAAATGCTCGGCGTCAAAGATGACCCGCTTTCCGCGGCTGACGGCATAGCTCACCGTGTCGCCTATCATGGCGAGATTTTCCTCAAGGGTGGTGTGGAGCACCTCGCCGACGTGGAGGTCCCATGCCTTGCCGAAAACGGAGACATATTCGGTGCCGGCCTCCATCAGCGCCTCCAGCGCCGCATCGTCTTCGGCCCGAACGCCCACCCTGCGAGTGCTGCCGAAAGCCACGAGCTTGGCGTGCTTCAGGGGATAGCGGGCTATCTCCTTAAACAGTTCCCTGTCCTTCACATTGGAGAAAGGGTTGCCCGCCTCGATAAGGTCTATCCCCAGCTCGTCCAGCAGACGCACGATTTTGATTTTGTCGGGGATCGAGAACGACACCGCCGCGGACTGTGCGCCGTCGCGGAGGGTCGTGTCCAGAACTTGAAGCTTCATTGAACCTTTCCTTTTTACGTTATATTGTTATTTTCCATTTCATTATAATACGCAAAAGCCCTTTAGTCAACATTGTTTTTTATCGGAGTTGGGGGATTTTTAATTTATTTTTGATATCTCCCGAAAATTTTTTTGACAAATCTCAAAAAACCCCTTGCAATTTGGAAAATTATCTGTTATAATATTATCTGCTTGATTTGATAATCATTCATCTAAGGAGGTAATAGCTATGGCAAAGTGCGATATCTGCGGCAAGGGCGTGACCTTCGGCATAAAGGTCTCCCACTCCCACAGAAGGGCCAACCGTGCGTGGAAGCCCAATGTACGTACCGTAAAGGCCCTTGTGAACGGCACACCCAAGACAATTCATGTTTGCTCCCGCTGCCTTCGCAGCAACAAGGTTGTCCGCGCCGTCTGAGAAATGCCTTTCGGCCTTATTGAGGTCGTAAAAAACTCACTATGTAATCTGGAGGCACTGGAGCCGTCCAAAAAATCGTGCAGAACGGACGAAAATCAGCCCGCGCAGACGGCCCAAGCCGTCGAGCAGGCCCTCCCGACGGCGTACACAGGTACGCCGAGTGGTGATTTTCGTTCGTAGTTCAAGGGCATAAAAAATGAGAAAATTCGCTCGCAAGGGCGAATTTTCTTCATTAATACATTATTTTATTTTTATTGATTGATTATACAACACTCAAATTTGCCTTAAATTAAGTCATTCAGCCCTTGAACGATCTGCGCGACTTTTTTTACGGCCCTGTTACAAAATTTTATCCGCCGTGCCGAAGCCACCCACATTGCCGTGTACCACGGCGGTGAACACGCGGGTCTTGAAGCCGGGGTTTTCCTTTTCAAGGCGGGCGACCAAATCCTTTATGTACTGACGCTTGGTGTTGCCGTCGGCGGGACAGGAGTTTTTTACTACCGGCAGGCCCAGTCTCGAGGCCAAACCGACGCTGTAACGCTCCGGCATATATATCATGGGCCGAATGAGGGTAATGCCCTTGCGGTCGAGATAGGACACCGGCGAAAAGCAGTTCACCCTCCCCTCGAAAATGAGGCTCATGAGGAAGGTGTCGATGACGTCGTCGTTGTGGTGGCCGAGGGCCACGGTGCGGCTGCCTAATTCCAGCGCCGCGTCGTGCAGCGCCCCGCGGCGGAGCTTGGCGCAAAGGGAGCAGGGATTGCTCTCCTTGCGAATATCGAACACGATTTCCTTTATGTCCGTCTTTTTCACATGATAATCCACACCGATTTCTTCGCAAAACCGGGCTATGGGGCTGTAATCCATCCCCGGGAAGCCCATATCCAGCGTAACGGCGGAAAGCCGAAAGTGCTTGGGATAAAAGCTCCGAAGCCGCGCGAGGGCCGCCAGCAGCACAAGGCTGTCCTTGCCCCCGGAGACCCCCACGGTGACGTGGTCGTTTTCCTTTATCATGCCATAGGTGTCCACCGCGCGGCGGACATAGCTCAAAGCCTTTTGCACGGTCATCTTCCTTTATTGCTCGTTGTTTGTTCCATCGTCCGGCTTTTCTTCGTCCGGCTTTTCTTCGTCCGGCTTTTCCTTTTTGCCGCCGCGCCTTTTGTACGCTATTACGACCACCGCCGCGGCGATAATCACCGCCGCAGCAATCGCCGCCGGCCACGCCGCGAATTTTCCGGCCTTTGCTTTGGCGGGAGGAGCTTCCTCTTTCTGAGTCCCCGCTTTTTCGGGAGCCCCGGCCTCGCCGCCCTCGCTGTCATTTACCTGAGCCTGCGGCAAATCGGAAAAATCCGCGCCGGACGTAAGGTCAAGCCTCACGGTGTCGCCCGCTTTTCCGCTCCACACATAACCGGCGTCGGTTTTTTCACCGCCGGAAAAATCCTCCGCCTCCGAGGGAAGGATAACGGTTATGCTGCCGCCGAAGCCGCCGTCGGGAGTTGCGATTTCCGACGCGCCGAAAGCGTCGGTATCCAGGTTGCCGCTGAGCTTAAGCCGCCCGTCCTCGTACCTTGCCCAAACGCCGTCGCCGTCATACGAGCGAAAACGCGGCACAAAGCCTATCCCCTGCCAGGCGTCGTCGGAGGTGAGCGCGTCCAAATTGGCAAAATCCCGCTCTACGGTTACGGTGATTTGCGTTTCGTCCTCCGTCTCCGTGTAAGGTATGCCCGACTGATCGAGAGCATCCGTAAGCAATGACTTCACCTGAGACAGAACCTCGTCGCTTGCGACGCCCTCCTTGACGATGCCGTAGTTCACCACGGCCTTGAAGCTGCCGTCCTCATTGACAGTCAGTATCATGTCGCTCCTGCCGCAGCCCGCAAGTAGCAAAGCCCCGAAAGCAAAGACCGCGAGGAGCAGTTTTTTTAATATTTTCATCTCATGTCACCTGTTTCAGATAAACATCGGGTTGTCGTCCTCAACGTCGCCGTGGTTCACTATAAAGCAAACCATTGCCGTGCACATGGCTATTATGGCCGAGATAAACAGAAAAATTTTGATTTTGTTCTTCATGTAAAAAACTCCTTTTCGATACTTTGCCTGTTTGATAGAAAGAGAACGCGTTTGACAATGTTCCCGCCGCCGAGCGATAAAGGGCGCGGCAAAGCATGAAATTTCGGGCGCACCTGAAATTTCATGCTTTCGTCCGAACATTACGCGGGGGCCGGAGCCCTTTTTATTTCGCGTTTTTGGGATTGACGATGTCGCGCCATGCCAGGTCGCCGCGGTCAAGGCCGCGCACAAGCACCTCGGCGGTGGCCGAGTTGGTGGCCAGCGGGATATTGTGCACGTCGCAAAGGCGGAACAGCGCGTTTACGTCGGGCTCGTGAGGCTGCGCGGTGAGGGGGTCCCGGAAAAACAGCACAAGGTCTATCTCGTCATAGGCAATTCTTGCGCCGATTTGCTGGTCCCCACCCTGAGGGCCGGACAAAAACCGGTGTACCTTAAGTCCCGTGGCCTCGGTCACAAGCCCGCCGGTGGTACCCGTCGCGCAGAGGCTGTGCTTTTCGAGTATGCCCTTGTAGGCGATACAGAACTGTACCATGAGCTCTTTTTTCTGGTCGTGGGCGATGAGTGCGATGTTCATATTTTTCCCTCCATTTTATTATGTCCTACGTTTTGATGCTTTTATGGGCGATACCGCGAAAGCCGGCGGCTCTACATAAAATCAAACAGCCTTCGGAAAAAGCCCTTTTTTTCTTTAAAATTCATTAGCTCGACCTTTTCCCCGCAAAGCCTCGCGGCCATATTTCCGTAAGCCTTGCCCGCCTGACTTGAGGGGTCGGCCGCCACAAGCTCCCTGGAGTTTGCCGCCACAACTATTTTTTCGTCCTCGGGGACCGCCCCGAGGAGGTCGATGGACAAATATTCCATCACATCCTCAATGTCTGGCATGAGCTTCTTTTTTATGAGCTCGGGCCGGAGGCGGTTTATGATGAGCCGGATCTCGGTGATCTCGTGCTTTTCCAGCAGGGCGGCCACCCGGTCGGCGTCTCTGATACAGCCGATTTCGGGCACGGTAACTATCAGCGCCTCGTCCGCGCCCGCCACCGCCGCGTCGAACCCCTGCTCTATACCTGCGGGGCAGTCTATAAATATGAAGTCAAAATCCGGACGCAGCCTGTTCAAAAGGGCCTTCATCTGAGTTTTGGTGACCGAGGACTTATCCCCGGTCTGAGACGCGGGCAGCAGGTACAGCCCGTCTACAGTGCCGTGCCTGAGCAGGGCCTTGTTGACATCGCAATCCTCACGAACCACGTCCACAAGGTCATAAACTATCTCCCCGTCCAGCCCCATGACTATGTCCAAATTGCGGAGGCCGATATCTCCGTCGATGAGCAGCACCTTTTTGCCCCTAAGGGCCAGCGCCGCGCCAAGGTTGGCGGCGGCGGCGGTTTTGCCCACGCCGCCCTTGCCGCCGGTAACAACTAAAACACGTCCCATCCGCGCACCTCCTCAGGGAATAAGGGTATTAGGCGCATTGGCCTCGTCTTCCTGTCCGTTGTCAAAATACTGGTCTATGGCCGCCCTCACCACGGGAGCGGCATGGCTGCCGCCGCCGGACTTTTCCAGCACACAGGCTATGGCTATCTGGGGGTCGTCATAGGGAGCGTAGGCTATATACACGCCGTTGGTGAGGGTTTCGGAAATCTGGGCGCTGCCGGTTTTGGCGGCGACAGGCACCTTGCAGCCCTCAAAGGCCGCCCTCGCGGTACCGCCGGTGACCACCATCCTCATGCCCTCGGTCACGGCCGCGTAGGTCTCCGGATCCATCTCGATAGTGGAAAGCGCCTGTGGCTTGGTAACTATCTCATCCTCGGTGTCGCTGCCCTGGATGCTTTTTACCAGATGCGTCCTGTAAAGCGTGCCCCCGTTGGCTATGGCGGCGGTGTAGGAGGCCAGCTGCAGCGGCGTCACGAGGGTGTCGCACTGGCCTATGGCCGCCTGGAGCACGTCGCCGGGCATCCATGTGCCGCCGCGCTTCTCCCGATTTTCCGGACTGGAAACGCTGCCCGCGCTCTCCTCCGACTCAAGCTCGATGCCGGTCTTGCTGCCGAAGCCGAACCTGTGAGCGTAATCCGCAAGATTTTCGATGCCCAGTCTGCGGCCGGTCTCGTAAAAGAACACGTTGCAGGAGTCCCTTATGGCCTCGCTGACGGTCTCATAGCCGTGAGTGTCGCCGCTCTGATTGTACAGCCAGCATCCGGGCTGGTAGTCCTTGTAATAGGTGTATTTGCCGGTATCCTCTATTTCCTCGTCCACGGTTATGGCCCCCGTCTGTAGGGCCGCCACCGCCACGCAGGGCTTAAAGGTGGAGCCGGGGGTGTAGGTGCCCATGATGGCGCGGTTTATCAGCGGCCTGGCCGGATTTTCCACAAGATATGAATATGAGCGGTTGAAATTCTCCACGTTATAGGTGGGATATGAGGCCATGGCCAGCACGTCGCCGTTGTTCACGTCCAGCACCACCACCGCTCCGGAGTCGCAGGAGGCCCCGCCGCTGTCGTCCTCCGCCTCGTCGCTGAGGGAGGTTATTGTTTCGCGGAGAGCGTCCTCACAGGCTTTTTGCAGCTCGAGGTCAATGGTGAGGGTCACGTTGCGGCCGTTCACCGCCGGTGTCTCCACCGAGGAGTCTATACTGCCGCCGCCGGCGGTCTGGTCAACGGCCGCCAGTCCGTCCTGCCCCCGAAGGTAGCTTTCAAGGTACTGCTCAAGCCCCTGCTTGCCTATCATGGAGTTGATGGTGTAGCCCTGGCCGCGCTTTTCCTCATATTCCTCGCGGCTGATGTTGCCCACCCTGCCGAGGATATGGGTTGCGATGCCGGGCTCGGAATAATCCCTGACGGGCTGAACAATGACGCTCACCCCGCTGAAAACGGCGGAGCGTTCCTTTATGGCGGTCACCACGTCTATGCTCACGTCCGTGCCGAAGGCATAGGGCACCGTAGATGAAAAGCCCCTGTCCTCCATGTCCAGCCTGACGGAGGCCACGCTCAGCAGCCCCTCGCCGCTGTAGTCCTCAAGGCCGTACTTTTCCGAAAGGGCCTCGGCCACCTCCTCCGCGGAGGCGTCCGCCTCAAAGCCGTGGTCGGTTTTCCATTTCTCCTCGGCGGTTAGCCGCTCGATTTCATTTGCGCCGTCGGCGGAAAACACAAAGCCGTCATTTTCCCACGAAATGGGTATTTCGGCGTTGCGCGGCTGGCCGAAGCTGTCAAAAATGACGCAGAGGTTGTATATCATGCGGTTAAATTCGCCGTCGCTCATGTCACGTCCCCGCTGGAGCTGTATCGAGTAACCGCTGCGGTTGGTGACGATGGCCCGACCGTATCTGTCGTAAAATTCTCCCCTGGGCGCCTGAAGCGTCACGCTCTTTGTGGTGCGGCGGTCGCTGCGCTCACGGTAGCCTTCACCGTCCACAAGCTGAACCTTCACCAGCCCGCACAGTATCAGCGCCGCGCAGATGAACATTATGACCTTGGCCGCGGTAAAACGCTTATCCATCCGAGCGCCTCCTTATCAGTTTTTCCGCCGCCCAGAGCAGGGGCAGAGATACCACCATATTGATGGAGGCGGTGACGGCCGCCGTCAGCAGCCAGCGCCAGGGTGAAATACTGCCGCCGGGCACCGCCGAAACAAGGCCGTAGCAGATATAGTAAATAAAGGTGAAAAGCCACATATACAGCGCCATAAAAGCGGGCGAATTGTTGATTTTTTCGCTGGCGATAAGCTTCACCGCCACCGCCAGATACATACACAGCAAAAGCCGCAGGCCGAAGCCGCGTCCCACGGCCCCGTCCATGCAAAGGCCCAAGACGGCCCCCATCGCCGCCGCCTTAGGCGGCGTTGAAAAATAGCAGACGGCCACAAGAGCGAGAATACAGAGGTCGGCCGAGAAGGAAAACACCGTAAGATACGGCACAACGCTGTATTGCAGCAAAAAGGCAAACAACAGCAGCAGAGCCTTTATAAGCATTGGGGCCGCCTCCTTTCCAAAATACTTTGCAAAAATTTATTCCTTTACGGATACAAGCACCTCGGTGACCTTTTTCGGGTTTACCGCCGTTTCTATCTCACAGTCGAGGGTCAGGCCGTCTCCGGCCTCGCTGATGCGGGTGACCCGCCCGATGACTATCCCCCGTGGGAAAATCCCGCCCGTACCGGAGGTCTCTATCACGTCGCCCTCGATTATTTTCGCGTTTTTGTCCAAATAGTTAAGCGCGCACTTGCCGGCGGGAGTGAGGCCGCTTTTGCCCTCGGCCAGCCCCAGGTCGTTGGTGCGTCCGCAGATGGCCCCCACCGAGGACTCGACGTCGGTCACCGCCTTAACCTTGGCGTAGTCCGGACCGGCCTCGACAACGCTGCCAACCAGACCGTCGGGCACCACCACCACCGAATTGACCTGCACGCCGCTGAGGGTGCCCTTGTCTATGACAAGGGTCTCGTACCAGTCCCCGCCGTCGCGGGAAATGACGTTGGCGCCGGTGTACTCCGGCCCCTCACGGAGGTCCTTCATGTCAAGCAGAGCGCGGAGGCGCTCGTTTTCGCCGCGGTAAGCCTCGATGTTTATGCTCTCCTGTCTCAGGCGGGCGACCTCGGCCTTAAGCTCGTCATTTTCCGCCCGATACTGGCCGGCGTGGGCTATCCTGTCGAAAAATTCCCCAACGGCCCCGAAGGAGCTGAAAGCGTCCTGTATAGGCGTTATCACCGTGCCGACGGCCGTGTTGAGGTAATCCACCCTGGTGACGGCGGAAGCCGACATTATGCCAAGCACCGCGCCGGTGACCAGCATGAGCACTATCCACATTTTTTTAGAAATCTTTTTCAAAGCAAATCGCCCCGATCAAAGCAGTTTTATCCCGAATTCCCTTTCCAGCATCTTGCCCAAGGCGCAGACCGGCAGGCCGACGACGTTGAAATAATCGCCCTCGACGCCCTCTATGAGCAGACTGCCAAGCTCCTGTATGCCGTAGGCCCCGGCCTTATCCATAGGCTCGCCGCTGTCAACGTACCTCCGTATCTCCTCATCGGTGAGGCTGCGGAAGGTGACCTTTGTCATCTGATAGGAGGCGGCCGTCTCCATCGTGGCGGTGCGGACGGCGCTGTAGCCGGTGTAGACCTGATGCGTCCTGCCGCTCAAGGAGCGCAGCATCCTCGCCGCGTCCTCCTTTGAGGCGGGCTTGCCCAAAATTTCTCCGTCCAGATACACGCAGGTGTCGGCCCCGATGCACAGGCAGTCCCTGCCGGCCCAGCTTTTGGCCACATGAAGGGCCTTGAGCATGGACAGCCTCGTGACCAGCTCCGCCGGGTCCCGAGTCTTTACCTGGCTCTCGTCGATGTCGGCGGGAACCACCTTTGGCGCAAGACCTATATTTCGGAGCAGTTCTATTCTCCTCGGCGACCGGGAGGCAAGTATATAAAGCATAGTAAAATTCCTCTGTATTTCCGCATATTTTGAGAGCACAGTCACTTTGTTTCAGTATACCATAAAATCAAATATTTTTCAATAGAAATATTGCATTTTTGCGGCATATTTTTACGCTAAATTCCGTTAAAAATTTTGGAATTATGCTCCGTCCGCGGATGCGGCGATTTAAAAAATGAATTTGCCTCGTGAGAAATCGAGAGCATAAGCGAGCATAAACGAGAAAAACGGAGCATACTTCGTCACAGTCAATTTTTTTCAAAAAAGGTATTGACAAAAGGAAAACTTTGTATTATAATAACCGATGTTGAAATAAAAGAATAACAGGAGGTAATTTCCATGAAGAGCACTATGGAAAAGGCCGGTCAGGTTCAGAGAAAATGGTACATCATCGACGCCGCCGGCAAAAGTGTCGGCCGTGTTGCCGCCACTGCCGCCAGCATACTTCGCGGCAAAACCAAGCCCACCTACACTCCCCATGTGGACTGCGGCGACCATGTTATAGTTCTCAACTGTGACAAGGCCGTGTTCACCGGCAACAAGCTCAGCCAAAAGACCTATTACCGTCACAGCGGCTGGGTAGGCGGTCTCAAGGCCGTATCCGCCAGAGAAATGATGGAAAAGCGCAGCGACCGCGCCATGTACATGGCCGTCAAGGGTATGCTGCCCGACACAACCATCGGCCGCGCCGCTCTCACCCGCCTTCGGGTGTATAAGGGTGCCGAGCATCAGCAGCAAGCACAGCAGCCTGAGGTTTGGCCTCAGGAGATAAAGTAAGGGAGGTTGAACTTAAATGGCAGTAACACAGTACTACGGCACAGGCAGAAGAAAGAAGTCTGTTGCGAGAGTTCGCCTTGTCCCCGGCAGCGGCGAAATCAAAATAAATAACAGAAATATCGACGACTATTTCGGTCTCGAAACATTGAAGGTCATTCTTCGTCAGCCCCTTGTGGCCACCAAGACCGAGGGCAGCTTCGACGTCCTTTGCAGCGTAAAGGGCGGCGGCTTCACCGGTCAGGCCGGCGCTATCCGCCACGGCATCGCCAGGGCGCTGCTTAAGGTTGACGAGGAGGCTTACCGCCCCATTCTCAAGCAGGCCGGTTATCTCACCCGCGACCCCAGAATGAAGGAGAGAAAGAAGTACGGTCTCAAAGCCGCCCGTCGCGCTCCTCAGTTCAGCAAGAGATAGTTTTTCAGGACACCAACCAACAAACCGCCCCTTTTGGGGCGGTTTCAGACTACTGACAAACCCTATGTACTATGGGGAATGCTCGAAAGGGAACCCCCCTAAAGGGAACCCCCTTTCGATAAAAAACATAAAATCCCGTGGCGTGTACACGGGATTTTATACCTTAATCGGGGTAGAAATATCATTTTTATTACGATAAAAATGATATTTCGTAAGCGCAAGCGCCCGATGCGGAAGGGTTCTCTCAAAGGGGAACCGTGCGGGTTCCCCTTTGAAGAACGCTGACTTTTGTCAGCGTTCTAAAGCCGCCCCTTTTGGGGCGGTTTTACGCATACGCGCCCTTGACAGGGGGCACAATTTGTGATAGACTGTCAGTATAAAAAAGTATTGGAGGATAAAAATGAAAGCAAAGGTTTATTTTTCAAAAGAAATTTCACCGGAAAAAATATTGGAGATGTACAAGACCTTAGGCGTCGAGCTGCCCGGCAGGGTCGCGGTTAAGGTCCACTCCGGCGAGGCCGGCAACCAAAACTTTCTCCGGCCCCGGCTGTGGAAGCCCGTCATAGACTACGTAAAGGGCACCGTCGTGGAATGTAACACGGCCTACGACGGCGAGCGGGACACCACCGAAAAGCATCTGAGGACCATAGCCTTTCACGGCTGGAACGAGTTTTTCGATTTCGATTTGCTGGACGCCGAGGGGCCCGATATGGAGCTCCCCATCCCCGGCGGCAAGGTGATAAAGAAAAACTTTGTGGGCAAAAATCTGGCCAAGTACGACTCCTTCCTTGTGCTGTCCCACTTTAAGGGCCACCCCATGGGAGGCTTCGGCGGGGCGCTGAAGCAGCTTTCCATCGGCACGGCCTCGTCCTTCGGCAAGGCCCATATCCACGGCGCGGGCGATCCGGAAAAAATTTGGTCCTCCGACCACGACTCCTTCCTGGAGTCCATGGCCGACGCGGCTTCCTCCGTGGTGGACTATTTCAAGGGCAACCTCGCCTATATCAACGTAATGATGAATATGTCTGTGGACTGTGACTGCTGCGCCGTGGCCGAGGACCCCTGTATGAAGGACATCGGCATACTGGCCTCCCTCGACCCGGTGGCCATCGACAGGGCCTGTCTGGATTTGGTCTACGCAGCCAAGGACGACCCCGGCCAAGCTCACCTTTTGGAGCGCATCGAAAGTCTGAACGGCGCCCACACCGTCGATGCCGCCGCCGCGCTGGGCGTGGGCACAACGGAATATGAGCTGATACAAGTATAACAAAAAATCCTTCAAGGGCCGATAACCTTAAGAAAATTATATAATAAACAAAATAATGAATTACAGAAAATTCGCTCTTATGGGCGAATTTTCTTATTTTTATGCCCCGTGTCCCCATGTTACATAGCGACTTTTTTGCGCAAAAAGCAAGCGGAAGCGCGCCGCGCTCCCGCCGTGTAGATTTACAATCATTCCAACTCGCCCCAGGCTTTTCCGTCGCGAAAACCGGTGATTTTCACCGGCAGTATCTCACCGGTCAGCTCCGCCTCAGAGGGGACATGGACACGGATATAGCTTCGGCTCAGGCCCTCGGCCACGCCGCCGGCGGTCTGCTCAAACAGGACGGATACGGTTTTCCCGATATGCCCGCGCTCAAAATCGGCGCGGAGCTCCTCCCCCACCTTGGCAAGGCGGGCGGCCCTCTCCTCACGCACCGGATGAGGCACCTGGGACATAAGCGCGGCGGCGGTGCCCCTGCGCTCGGAATACGGGAACACGTGTATACGGGCAAAGGCGGCTTTTCGGGCGAAGGCCAGCGTTTCCGCAAACTCCTCCTCCGTTTCCTCCGGAAAGCCGCATATCACGTCGGTAGTCACCGAGCAGTCGGGCATGGCGGCCCGTATGCGTTCAAGCGTATCAAGGTAGGTCTCGGGGGTGTATTTGCGGTTCATGCGCCCGAGCACGGAGGCGCTTCCGCTCTGGAGCGAAATGTGGAAGTGGCGGCAGAGCTTTTCACAGGCGGCGGCCCGCGCGATAAAACCGTCAGTAAAGGCCCGAGGGTCGATGCTGCTGATGCGTATGCGCTCGATTCCCCCGACCCCGGCCACGGCCTCAATCACGTCGATAAGGCCAAGGCCGCACTTCATGTCCCTGCCGTAGGAGGCAACGTGTATGCCGGTGAGCACCGCCTCGCGGTAGCCGAGGCCGGCCAGCCGCTCCGCCTCGGCAAGGATTTTTTCCATTTTTCGGGAACGGACAGGGCCGCGGGCGTAGGGTATTATACAGTAGGAGCAGAAATTGTCGCAGCCGTCCTCTATCTTGATATAGGCGCGGCTGCGCTCGGCGCTGCCGGCGGTTTCCAGCTCCTCAAACTCCCGTTCCTTCATTATATCGACCTGGGTGTTCGGCTTTTCTCCCCGCAGGGCGGCCTCCACAAGGTCGTACAGCCTGTGCCGCAGGGCGGTGCCTATGACGAGGTCCACCTCCTCCATGGCGGCGACCTCCTCGTAGGCGGTCTGGGCATAGCAGCCGGTGGCCACCACGAGGGCGCGGGGATTGAGACGCTTCGCCCGGCGCAGCATCTGACGGCTCTTGCGGTCGCCAAGGTTGGTGACGGAGCAGGTGTTGACCACATAGACGTCGCAGACCTCGTCAAAAGAGCCTATCTCCGCCCCTCTGTCACGGAACAGGGCGGCGTAGGCGTCCGCCTCATATTGATTTACCTTGCAGCCCAGGGCCGCGAACGCTGCTTTCATATATTATCCCTCATTACAGCAAATGCCGAAGGTGAGCCTTCGGCATTTATTTTCGTTTTTTACGCCTTTATTGCCCCTCTGCGTATCAGCTCATTAACCTTGAGCACGGCCACGCAGGTCTTGGCGTCCACTATCTCGCCGCAGAGTATTTTTTCCACGACGGACTCGAGAGGCACCTGCTCAAGCTCAAGATACTCGTCCTGGTCACGCTTTACGTGGCCCTTATACAGGCCGGTGGCCACATACATATGCAGCACCTCGCTGCAAAAGCCGGGGGTGGGCAACATACTGCCCAGATAGGTAAAGTTTTTGGCCTTAAAGCCGGTCTCCTCCTCAAGCTCACGCTTGCCGCAGGCCAGAGGATCCTCGCCCACGTCCCGCTTGCCGGCGGGTATCTCGTAGACGTTGCGGTCAAAGGGGCGGCGGTACTGCCACTCCATGATTATCTTATGGTCGTCCGTAAGAGCGACAACGGCCACTCCGCCGGGATGCTCGACAAGCTCTCTCGTGGCGGTATTGCCGCCGGGAGTTTCAACGGTGTCAACTCTTAATTTTATAATTTCACCGATAAACTTGTAGTCCTTATTGATAGTCCTCTCGGAAAAATCCACTCTAACTACACCTCGCAAGTAATTAAAAGCGCCTTAACACACACCACATTATTATAACAAAACCCGAGGATTTTTTCTATCAATAATTCTTACAAATTTTTTATCCGCGCCGACTTTGAAAATGTGCAAATTTGAGATTTATCGAGCCGAGCCGCGGAAAATATTCACAATCACAAAAGGCGGCTTTCGCGCCGCCCTTGTGTTCGTACACTGATCAACTTTCAGGGTTAAAAAAATTATCAGTCGAAATTGGTAAACTTAATCGAAATCCGCTCTCTTGTCACAAATACTCTGAATGGTGCCCTCCGCCTTGCAGCGATCATACTCCATCTTAAGTACAGTGTCGATGCAATGCTGTCCTTTTTCGTCCAGGGCGTGATAGTTTTCGATCATCGAGATGACCTTGTCATCCATGGGAAGGGGGGTGTCGTAGTTCACAAGCTTTATGTTGAGCTCCTTGCACATGAGCACGACTGTTGTGTAAGCCGTCCCGCCGACACCGTTTTTGAGAGCACTTGCAACCGTGGTCTGGGGAATTCCAAGGTGAATGGCGAACCTTCTTACACTGCGATACTGTTTCTTTACCTCGTCAACGATTAAACTGGTCAGATACTCCGCATTCATTTTTTGTACACCTCTCTTTACAATATTCTATTTAACCCTAATCAAATTATAGTATATTGTCAAAGAAATGTCAAGAGATTTGAGCAAAAAATGTTCCCTAATTTGTAAATTATATATGAATATTTTGTGACCGTCGTTAACTTCAACTAATCGCCTTAAGCGCGTCCACAATTTCGCTAAAACCCATGCCGTGTGAGGCTTTTACGAGTATTGCTCCATCTTTTGGGGCTATTTCCGAAAGATTGCTCAAAAGAGATGGTTTATCACTAAAATATACAGAGTTTCCACCGGCTTTCAGGCAGGCGAGATGAATATTTTCGGCCAGCTCACCCACCGCCGCCAGCAGGTCGATGCCCTTTTCGGCGGCGTAGGCCCCCACCTCGGCATGGAGCGCGGGCGCCTCGTCGCCGAGCTCAAACATATCGCCCAGCACCGCCACCTTGCGGCCCTCGGCATGGCTGAGCAGGTCAAGTCCGGCCTTCATACTGGCGGGCGCGGCGTTGTAGCAGTCGTCGATTATGGTCAGCCCTCCGGCGCGGATGACGTTGACCCGTCCTCCTATGGTGCCGGCCGAGGCCAGACCGCGGAGTATATCGTCCTTCGCCAATCCCATCTCCAAGCCCACGCCTATGGCCGCTGTGACGGCGTACAGCACGTGGCGGCCCGGTATGCCGACAGTTACCTCGAACCTCTCCCCAAAAGCGTCTACGACGGCCTCAAGGCCCTCAAAGCCTTTATCCGTATACTCTATGACCCGAATATCGTTTTCTTCTCCAAAGCCAAAGAAGCGTCTGCCGGCCCTGTCCACCCTTCTCAGGAAAGCGTCGTCGCCGTTGAGGAAGGACGGCGCGTCGGGGCTCATATGCTCAAAGATTTCGCACTTTGCCTTAAATATGCCCTCCTGCGAGCCAAGGTTTTCAATGTGCGAAAAGCCGATATTGGTCATCACGCACATATCCGGCCGCGCTATGGAGCTGAGCAGCTCCATCTCGCCGAAGGCGCTCATGCCCATTTCTATGACGGCGGCCTGAGTGTCGGGCTCCATGGACAAAAGGGTCAGGGGCAGCCCAAGCTCGTTGTTGAAGTTGCCCTGGGTCTTGTGGACCTTGTATCCGGCGGCCAGCACCGAGGCCACCACCTCCTTGCAGGTGGTTTTGCCCACGCTGCCGGTGACGCCTATCACCTTTACGCCAAGGCTCCGGCGATACCAGGCGGCCAGCTTTTGAAGGGCCTGGACCGTGCTGTCCACGAGTATGACGGGGCAGCGGGCCTCGGTCCTCTCCTCGCAGAGGCAGAGGGCGGCCCCTTTTTCGGCGGCGGAAGGCACGTATTTGTGGCCGTCGGTGCGCTCGCCCTTTATGGCGGCGAAAAGGCAGCCCGGCCCGGCGGCCCGGCTGTCGGAGGTGACAAAGGCCACCTCACGGTCAAGGGCCTCCTCCGGCCCAAAATATTCCCCGCCAACGGCCTCTAACGCCTGACGGACAGTAAATTTAGCTTCCATATCATTCATCCTTTTTAAGCGCCAGGGCGATTATTTCCTCGCAAAGCTCGCCATAGCTTATTCCCGCGGCGGCGGCGGACTGAGGTATAAGGCTGGTCGGCGTCATGCCGGGGAGGGTGTTGGCCTCGAGGCAGTAGGGCCGGCAGCCGTCGGCGAGGATAAAGTCCATGCGGGCATAGCCCTCCAGCTTCAGGCTTTTAAAAGCCTTGACGGTGGCCTCGCGCACGGCGGCGTCCTCCTCGGGAGTTATGGGCGCGGGGCAAATTTCCTCGATCATGCCGGGCTGATATTTGTTTTTGTAGTCGTACCAGCCCTCCTTGGGGATTATTTCGATTGGGGGCAGGGGCCGGCCGCCAAGTATGGCGCAGGTGATTTCACGGCCCTTTATGTATTCCTCGATTATGATGTCCTCTTCGTATTTAAAGGCCCCATCGACGGCGCTTTGAAATTCTTCGGCGGTGTTGGCGATATATACGCCTATCGAGGAGCCGCCGCTGCAGGTCTTTACCACGAGGGGCAGCTTAAAGCCCTCGGCGTCGCAAACCCCCGCCGCGTCGCAGCCCTTTTTCAGGTGCAGTCCGCGCGGCGTAAGCACTCCATCCGCAAGGAACGCCTGCTTGGTGAGGCTTTTGTTCATGCCGACGGCGCTGCCGAGATAGCCGCTGCCGGTGTAACGTATGCCCAGCAGGTCAAAGGCGGCCTGAATACGGCCGTTTTCACCGTCGCCGCCGTGGAGAGCCATGAACACCACGTCGGCATAACGGCAGAGCGGGATTATGTTTTCGCCGAAAATGCCCGTTCCTTCCTTGCGGCTGCGTTTCACGGCCTCAAGGTCGGGTACGGTCTCGCTGATTTTGGCGATGGCGGCAGGCTCCGTCGCGGCGGCGAAAGCCTCCTCCACGCTCCCCTCAAGCTGCACTCCCATGAAAAGGTCGGCCATCAGGGCGTGATGTCCCCGCTCCACAAGAGCGTTCTGCACCTTTGCCCCGGTGGTCAGGGACACGTTGCGCTCGGGACTCAGGCCCCCGCACAAAACTACTATATTCAATGTAAACACCTCCGAAAATCATACTATGCTATTTTATCACAGAAGTAATAAAATGTCAACCGAATATTGCTTTTTATGCGCTATTTTCCCTTCGACGGCTCCCAATCCCCGCGGCGGAGAATGTTTACCTCCTCATCTTCAACGGTCCCCAGGCGCGTTTCATATTTTACAAAGGAATAGTGCCGGAACCCGCATTTTTCCTGTACCCGCGCCGACCGAGCGTTCGCGAGGAAATGGCCGCAGAAAACGACGTCCAGCTTCAGCTCCTCAAACAGATACCGAAGGGCCCCGTTTACCGCTTCCGGCATCAGGCCGCGGCCCCAGTAGTCCTTTGACAGGACATAGCCTATCTCACGGCATTTCAAGTCCGAAAACTCCGGAAATTTTTCCTCGTCGTACTTCTCGATGCCGAGGGAGCCTATCACCTTTCCCCCGTGCTCCAACGCGAATGTTTTCTTTTTGGCGATAAAGGAATTCAGTATTTTCCGAGTTTCCTCACGGTTTTTGTGGGGCGGCCATCCGGCCATCTGACCGACGCCGTCCACGGACGCATACTCGAAAAAATCCTCTAAATCCGACTGCTTCCATGGCCTCAGCAGCAGCCTTTCGGTAGTCAGCGTTACTCCCGTTATATCTATTGGCGCGTTCATGTCAAAAGCTCCTTTTTTTCCCTCTCCATCACCGCAACGCACTCCACATGTTCATCATTGTCCAAACTCAATTCCATATCTCCCTCAATAATAGGGAGCTTGAATTTCATGGATTTGAGCCA
>CANPZO010000009.1 GCA_947589005.1 uncultured Clostridia bacterium
TTTATGCCCTTGAACTACGAACGAAAATCACCCTCGGCGTACCTGTGTACGCCGTCGGGAGGGCTTGCTCGGCGGCATGGGCCGCCTGCGCGGGCTGATTTTCGTCCGTTCTGCACGATTTTTTTGGACAGCCCCTGTGCCTCCAGATTACATAGTAGGTTTTTTTACAGCCCCTTTCATATTCACTCGACGTGTACGGTAAAGGTCTTGTCCGCCACCAGGCGGCCGCTGTCGTCATAGGCCGCGGCGCTTATCTCCGTGGCGGTGCCGCCGAGGTCGGACAGGTCCAGGGTGACGCCGTAGGGAACCTCCGCGGTCTCAAAGGACATTCCGCGCATACTGTACACCACCCGCGAAATGTTCAGGGGACTGTAGACAAAGGCCCGCAGCTCCACCACCTCCGCCGGCAGAGTTATATTGTTGAAAAACTCGCAGTAGTACTCGCCCGTGTCGTCCTCGTCAAGGTCGTCCACATAACGGCCGTCGCTTCTCAGGCCCTCGCGGACGGCGGTCAGGGCGGCGGGGCTGGCGGAAAGGTTGTAGTCGCCGTTGGAGCCGTTGATGTCAAAAAGCGTCATAAACTTAAGGTTGGGGTATTTCATGGGCATATAGGCGAAATAGTCCAGATACTGCCGGTATACAAGGGCCTCCCGCCCGGCGTCGCCGCTGTCAAAGGGCATACCGCCCTCGGCCACCATTATCGGCTTGCGGCTGCCGTAGGTCTCATATATATGGTCAAGGAGATTTACCAGGCGGCTGCGGTCCACGCCCTGGTCCAGGGGGTCGTTCTCCAGCGAATAGCCGCTGTAAAGGCTGACGCCCACATAGTCCACATACTCGTCGCCGGGATAATATTCGTCCACGGTGTCAATGGGGTAGAAGTTGGGCGCCCAGACAATGCCCACGGAGGGGGCGACCTCATGAAAAATATCCGCCACAAGCCGGAACTTTTCGATATATTCCTCCGGATTGGGGGCGTACCACTCGCTGGAGGGAAGATTCATCTCTCCGGCAAAGCGAAGCAGCACCTGACAGCCGCAGTCCTCCAGGAACTCGGCCTGACGGAAGAGGTAGTCGTCGTCACGCACCATGCCAAGGCCGTTGCGGGGCTGCCACGCTATCTGAATGATATTACCCCCGTCGGGGTCAAAATAGGTGTCACGGTGCTTTTCCATCTCCTCGCCGTAGTCCAGATACTGCAAGCGGCAAAGGCAGGGGAAGCCGGTGAGATCCTCGGTGTTGGAGTAATAGGTGGAACCAAATACCACGCCGTCCCGAGGCTCCCCGGGCGCGCCGAAATAATCGGCGGCGCTGTAGTCGCTGTCGTCGGTCTTAAAGTACACCTTCACCTCGGCGTCAGCCTCGTCTGCCATAATCGCGAAGCGCAGGGCCTGCTCGGACTGGCCGGGAACCTGATACATATATTCCGAGGCCCGGCGGTAGCAGAGCGAGGAGCGGTGATAATCGCCGAGGGCCGCGTAGCATTTGGCAAGATTGTTGAACAGGAGGCCAATATTGTTGGCCTCGCCCTGGGCGAAGGTGGGCGCGAGGGCTACAAGCTGGTCTCTGGCCTCTTCCCAGTTGCCCTCCTCCATCTTCGCGAGGGCGGCGTTCCAGTAGTCCCATTCCTGTCCGGGCCATCTGAAGCTCTGGGCGGGGCCCTCCTCCACGCCTTTTATAAAGGCTCTGTCGGGGTCGGTAATAATGACCTCCTGGGCCTCGCCGTCCCATTCCACCGTGGCGCCGACGGCCTCCATAACTATACGTATGGGCAGGTATGTGCGGGAATTGATGATGCGGGCGGGAGCGTCGTTAACCACCCACAGGCCGTTTCTGTAAATACAGCTTTCGCCTATGGGCACGGTGACCGTCACGCCGTCCTTTTCAACTATGGCCGTGCGGCTGTTTCCGTCGTAGTCCACGGACGCGCCGTAGGCTTCCGCCGTGGAACGCAGCGGCACAAGGGTGCGGCCGTTTTCCACAAAGGGGATGCCGCTGTCCTCCGAAAAGCTGACCGGCTCGCCGTTGACCCGAACGCCCACGGCCATGGAAGCGGCGGGCAGGCCCAGCAAAACGGCCGCTGCTACGGCGGCTACAAAAAACTTTTTCATATTATCTCCTCCTTTTTCCTTTCCAAAGACGCGGAAATCCTGCCAAAGACAGGATTTCCGTTTCTGTGTTACCGTTTTATTCCTGGGGCAGGGCGTCCTTGCGAGAGAAGTTGTAACGACCCATGCGGTCAACCTCGATGAGCTTGACCACGATCTGGTCGCCCACGGAAACCACGTCGCTGACCTTTTCAACACGCTTTTTATCCAGCTTGGAGATATGCACAAGGCCCTCCTTGCCGGGCAGATATTCCACGAAGCAGCCGAAGTCCATGAGCCGTGTGACGGTGGCGTTGAACACGTCGCCTATCTTCACGTCGCCAGCTATGCCGCGGACGATTTTGACGGCCATCTCGGCGGCCTCGGCGTCGTTTGTGGCAAAGTAAACGGTACCGTCGTCCTCGATGTCTATCTTTACGCCGGTCTCGGCGGTAATGCGCTGAATGATCTTGCCGCCCTTGCCGATGACCTCGCTTATCTTTTCGGGGTCGATGCTGGTGGAAATGATTTTGGGCGCGTACTTGCTCAGCTCGGGCCGAGGCTCGGAAATGCAGGGGAGCAGGCACTCGTCAAGTATCTTGAACCGGGCGGCCCGGGTCTTGGTAAGGGCCTCGCGGATTATCTCGGGGGTGAGGCCGTCTATCTTGATATCCACCTGAATGGCGGTGACGCCCTTCTTTGTTCCGGCCACCTTAAAGTCCATGTCGCCAAAGAAGTCCTCAAGTCCTTGAATGTCCACCATGGTGATGTAGCGGTCGCCCTCGGTCACAAGGCCGCAGGAGATACCGGCCACGGGAGCCTTGATGGGCACGCCGGCGTCCATAAGGGCAAGGGTGCTGCCGCAGATGCTGCCCTGAGAGGTGGAGCCGTTGGAGGAAAGCACCTCCGAAACCACGCGCAGGGTATAGGGGAACTCGTCGCTGCCGGGGATAACGGGCACAAGGGCCTTTTCGGCCAAAGCGCCGTGACCTATCTCGCGGCGGCCGGGGCCGCGGCTGGGACGAGTCTCGCCGACGGAGTAGGAGGGGAAGTTGTACTGATGGATATAACGCTTGGACTCCTCCTCGTCTATGCCGTCAAGGAGCTGTTCCTCGCTTATCATGCCGAGAGTTACGGTGGTGAGCACCTGAGTCTGGCCGCGGGTAAACAGGCCGCTGCCGTGGGTGCGGGGGAGGATGCCGACCTCGGCGGCAAGGGGACGTATGTCCTCAAGGCCGCGGCCGTCCACGCGCTTGCCCTCGTCCAGTATCCAGCGGCGGACAACGTACTTTTGAAGCTTGTATATGGCCTCGTCCAGAACGGCCTCCTGCTCGGGATATTTCTCGCCGAGGGTCTCGTAAACGTGGGAATACACTCCCTTGAGATTTTCCTCGCGGACGTTCTTGTCGTCGGTGTCCAGGGCCTCGCGCACCATGTCGATGGCCACGGCCTTGACGTCCTCATACATTTCCTCGGGGACGACAACGGACTCGTACTCGAACTTGGGCTTGCCTATTTCAGCCTGAATTTCGCTGATGAACTTACAGATTTTCTGAATTTCCTTATGGGCGGCCATGATGCCCTCAAAGACCTTCTCCTCGGGAACCTCGTTGGCGCCGGCCTCTATCATGTTGACCTTGGCCTCGGTGCCGGCGATGGTCAGGAACATATCGCTGTTTTTGCGCTGCTCCTGGGTGGGATTGACCACTACCTCGCCGTCCACAAGGCCCACGGTGGCGCCGGCGATGGGGCCGGCAAAGGGGATGTTGGAGATGGAGATGGCGATGGACGCGCCTATCATGCCGGTGATAACGGGGTCGTTGTCCTGATCCACGCTCATTACGGTGGCGACGACGCTCACGTCGTTGCGCAGATCCTTGGGGAACAGCGGACGGATGGGGCGGTCGATGCAGCGGGAGGCCAGAATGGCCTTCTCACTGGGACGGCCCTCGCGCTTGAGATAGCTGCCGGGGATTTTGCCCACGGAGTAGAGCTTTTCCTCAAAGTCCACGGACAGAGGGAAGAAGTCGATGCCGTCGCGGGGCTTGGCGGAAGCGGTGGCCGTAGCGTGAACCACCGTGTCGCCGTAACGCACAAGGCAGGCGCCGCCGGCAAGCTGGGCCATTTTGCCGGTCTCAACGATGAGCGGGCGGCCGCAGAATTCGGTTTCAAAAACCTTGAACATAAGAGTACCTCCATAAAAAATTATTTTCGGAGGGTCCGGGGCTTCACTTAGAAAAGAATAAACTTGTCCATCCTTTTCTAAGTGGCAGCTCTGGCCCCTCGCATGATTTAGATAAAGTGAAACGGAGCGCGGAAGTTCTCCGCACTCCGCATCCGCACCCTTTTACTTTCTCAGGCCAAGCTTTTCAACAATGGCGCGGTAACGCTCGATGTCTACCTTGGTGAGATAGTTGAGAAGGCCCCTGCGCTGGCCGACCATTTTGAGAAGGCCGCGGCGGGAGTGGTGATCCTTCTTGTACACCTTGAGATGCTCGTTGAGGTGATTTATCCTCTCGGTGAGGATAGCGATCTGCACCTCGGGAGATCCGGTGTCGCCCTCGTGGAGCTTGTAGGCGTCGATAATAGCCTGTTTCTGTTCTTTCTGCATTAAAAATGCACCTCCATAAATATTTGCACAACCTCCGCGCGACTGCGGACGGGGTCGGAGAAGCCCCGTTCATGGCCGCGGGATAATATGCCATTAGTGAGTATATCACTAAAATCCGCGCTTGTCAAGTAGAAACGTGAAAAAATTTACTTCTCGCTCATGTAGGGGTATACGATGTCCGTACTCGGTACGAGATTTTCCTTGGTGCACTTGATATTTACCCAGCGAATGAGATTAAAGATGCTGCCGGCCTTGTCGTTGGTGCCGGAGGCCCGGGCGCCGCCGAAGGGCTGCTGGCCGACCACCGCGCCGGTGGGCTTGTCGTTGATGTAGAAGTTGCCGGCGGCGTTGTTGAGCGCCTTTTCCATATGCACAACGGCCTCGCGGTCCTGGGCGAATATGGCGCCGGTGAGGGCGTAGGCGCTGGTGGTGTCGCAGAGCTTAAGCGTCTCGTCCAGCTTGTCGTCGTCATATACATAAACCGTTATCACGGGGCCGAATATCTCCTCGACCATGGACTTGAAGTCGGGCTTCTTTGCGAGGATGACGGTGGGCTTTACGAACCAGCCCTTGGAGTCGTCATAGGAGCCGCAGAGCACCTCGGCGTCCTCGGAGGCGTTGGCGTAATCTATATAGCTCTTGATATTGTCAAAGGATGCCTTGTCGATGACGGCGCCCATAAAGGTGCTGAAATCGGCCACGTCGCCCACGGTGAGCTTGGCGGCCTCGGCCAGAACGCGCTCGCGTACCTGATCCCAGATGGAGGCGGGTATGTAGGCGCGGCTGGCGGCGGAGCACTTCTGTCCCTGATACTCGAAAGCGCCGCGGACTATGGCCGCAACCAGGGGCTCGATGGCCGCGCTTTTGTGCGCAAAGATGAAATCCTTGCCGCCGGTCTCGCCGACGATGCGGGGATAGCTCTTATATGTGGAAATGTTCTGACCAACGGTGGTCCACACGCCGCTGAACACCTTGGTGGAGCCGGTGAAATGGAAGCCGCCGAAGTCGGGGTGAGGTATAACGTACTTGCTGATATCCACGCCGCGGCAGGGGATAAAGTTGATGACGCCCGCGGGGAGGCCGGCCTCCTCCATGAGCTTCATGAAGTAGTAGTTGGAAAGCACGGCCGTGGTGGAGGGCTTCCAAAGCACGGTGTTGCCCATAACGGCGGGGGCAAGGGCCAAATTTCCGCCGATGGAGGTGAAGTTGAAGGGCGTCAAAGCGGTAACAAAGCCGTCGAGGGGACGGTACTCGTTGCGGTTCCAAACGGCGCCGACGCTGTTGGGCTGTATCTTGTACAGCTCCTGGGCGTTGTAAACATTGTAGCGGATAAAGTCGGTCAGCTCACAGGCGGAATCTATCTCGGCCTGAAAAGCGGTCTTGCTCTGGCCCAGCATGGTGGCGGCGTTGAGCTTGGCGCGCCAGGGTCCGGCCAGCATATCGCCGGCCTTCATGAAAATGGAGGCGCGGTGCTCCCAAGGCATATTGGCCCAGGACTCCTTGGCGTCCATAGCCGCCTTAATCGCCATTTTAAGCTCCTTCTCACCGGCGAGGCTGCACTCGGCAAGCACGTGCCGATGGTCGTGGGGCATGGTTATTTTTACGGTGTTTTCGGTGAATATCTCCTTACCGCCGATAACAAGAGGTATCTTTACAACCTGATTGCTCTGGCGCTCAAGCTCGGCCTTGAGAGCGGCGCGCTCGGGGCTGCCGGGCATATAGCCGTGAATGGGCTCGTTGGCGGGCTCGTGTATGGAGAAGTATGCGTTGTTCATTTCTTATCGTCCTTTCCTGATTATTACCTTCAATTTTTATTATACAACTTTTTTCGGGTTTGTCAACACCTTTTTAGGCTTCCAGACGCACCGCTTTGGACTTGCAGAGGGGCCTGAGATTTTCGTCCCAGTAAAATGCCCTGACGTATTTGACGCCCGGTTCGCTGAGCTCCGCCGCGCCGTCCTCCGCGCGGACGGTGTCCATCAGCTCCATACCGCCGCCGTAGGCCGCGATGAACATTCCGCCGGCGCCGGTGTTCATGGATTTTATTTCAATCACGGTTCCGCCGTCGGAGCGGACGGCCTCGAGACAGATCACCTCGGGCAAATCCCAGTCGTCGGGCACGAAGGTCAGCCCGTTTTCGGCGGCGTACCTGTCCGCCGCGCAGCCGGCCAAACCGCCGTAAAGAGTAACTCCGCCGTCAAAGGCCCCTTCGCCTATGCCGCTCAGCCCCGAGGGGAGGACGGCGCTGTCAAGGCGCGTCCCGGCAAAGGCGCCGCCGCCCACGGCCGTCACCGAGGCGGGGATTTCCACCGAACGGGAAGCCAGATTTTCCAGGCCGGAAAAAGCGCCGCTCCCTATATACGTAACTCCGCCGCCGACAACGACCTTGTTCACCGCGCCCCTGAGCGCGGCCCAAGGCGCGTCATCGGGGCCGTCAAAGTCGGGCATCGCTCCCGCGCCGCTGACGGTGAGAACGCCGTCCTCAAGGGACCAGCTAAGCCCGCCGGCCAAGCTGCCGCCGCCGGAGAGGGCCTCCACATTCAATTCAAGGCTCACATCGCCGTCAAAGCCTTCGGCGGCATAATAGCCGGAAGGCGCCGCTATCCTGCCGAGCACCGTTGACGGGCCCGCGTAGGCGGTGTCGGGCCGTCCGTTCCAGACCACGGGCATCGGCACCCACAGGCCGGATTCCGAAAGGCAGCGGACCGAGTCCGGCAGACCGGCGGCCTCCAGCTGTCTGACGGAAACGGGGTCGGGGACGGCGACATCCTGTAAATAAAGGGTATACGACCGGTTGTCCACCCTCTCCGCCATCCGGCGCTCTATCACCATATCCTCGACCGTGTCGAACAGGGACTGAAAGTCCGGGTGAATTCGGTTTTCCTCGGCATAGTCCGCGGCCTCGGGAAAGGCCGACGTCAACGCCGACTGTATCCCCAGGAAGCGGTCGGCGTTGGAGACCGCTTTCATGTTCTCGAAAAATATATCCTGAAAATTCTTCTCGGTTATGGGGCTTATGAGGTTATCGTAATAAAAAGAGCGCTGCATCGCCCTCAGAAAGTCCAGCACCAAAATCTCGTTCACCCCGTCCTCAAAGCCCTCGTCCAGGACCTTCAGGATAAAATCGGGGTTGGTTTTCGCAAAATACATATAAGCGTCGCGGACGGTATACTCCTCTGCGGCAAGGGTGACCGACGGCAGCGCCCCGATGAGCAGCACCGCCGCGGCGACAAATGAAATCAGCTTTTTCATGACATATCTCCTTAAAAATAAGTATATTTTTCCTTCATAATTATACACCAAACGCCGGACATTGTCAATGAAAAAGCGGCGAATATTTAAAAAACCTATTGCTTTTCCGAAAAAAACAATGTATAATGTATAATGTAAGAAGAGCAATAATATGTGGGAGAAAAAATTTCCCGAAAAAAATTTAAAAATCTTGGAACTTTTTTGACTGCGGCCCCGTCTAAAGGACGTAACGCAACAGGCAGGAGGGTCGGGAGGCCGGAAATCCCGCCCTCCCGCCGACACTACATAATTTTCAGCATCAATGCGGAAAGGAAGAAAACCATGAAAAAGACGACTAAGAAAGCCATCGCCATACTGTCGGCAGCCGCGGTGCTGTCATGCGGCTCCGTTTACGCCGCCGAATACGATTACGGTATAGCAAACCCCATGCTGCCGACGGGGGAGGTAGAGATTATGCCGGTGCCCGATATCGACTGCGGATACCTTAAGGGTACGATGACCGTCGCGGAAATCGGCGAGACTATCGTTGGCGAGGACGACACCCGCCTTTACAAGGCCGACGGCGCCTTTATCCTCAACGACAGGGGCCAGGCCCTGACCTACGACGACATCAAGGCCGGAGATAAGCTGACCTACTACGTTGACGGCGGCGCACCCATGACCTTACAGCTGCCGGTGCACTACAGCCCCGCCGTGATAGTCGTGGCGACCGAGGGTTCCTATACGGAACAGGTCATCGGCGTATTTGACGAGGACGGTTTGGCCGAGGACGAGAGCCTGAAGCTGAACTACGACCTGTCCACGCCCTATTTCAGCCACACCCGTGAGGCCGCCTTCATCAGCGGCAAGGCGTTGGTGCTTTACGAAAACACCACCCGCAGTATTCCTCCGCAGACCAGCCCCATCGCCATCGTCAAGCTGGCTGACGACGAGAACATTCCGCCCTTCATGGGTCACGGCCCGCAGGCGCCCGAGGCCGCGGCGCCGGCTTATATCACCGGCTCCTTTGAGGTCGGCGAGAACGGCGAGACCCTCGTCAATAAATTTGACGAGACCCATGTGGAAACGCGCATTTACAAAAACGAAAACACCCTCATCATCAACAAGCAGGGCGAGCAAAAGACCTTTGACGACATCAAGGCCGGCGACCGCATAATTTATTATGTGAACGCCGACGGGCCCATGACCCTTCAGTATCCCCCTCACTATACCGCCGAGCTTATCATCATTGACGACGGTGAGGACGTAAGTGCTATCCTGGGCAATTTTGACGGCGACCTCCTCGACGCGGCCGCGTCCCTCGCCCTCCACATCGGCGAAAACACCAAGATATACGGCGCCGACGGCTTTAACGGCGGCACGGCCGTTGTCCTTTACAACTTTGCGACGATGAGCATCCCCGCCCAGACCACCCCCATCGCCGTCGTTGTTATGGCCAATCAGCCCAAGGCCCCCAGCCCCGCGGACATCGTGCCCGACATGACCGGAATAAAAAAGATAGCCGCGGGCGACAAGGTCCTCGACTATATCCCCGTGACCGTAAACGGCGTGCAGATGCTGCCTGTCCGCGAGGTGGCCGAGGCTCTGGGTTATGAGGTCACATGGAACGCCGAAAACCGCAGCGTGACCGTGGGCTTTGCCGGCTTCGCCATCGATGAGGACAGCTACGCTTTCGCAAAAATGGCCGCCCAGCCTCTGGGTCAGGCTCCCGTGCTCATCGGTCTGCCCGGCGCGTCCTCCGCTCTGACCTATGTGCCCGCCGCCTTCTTCACTGCCATCATGAACTGCCAGATGACCGTAAGCGGCGACACCCTTGTTATAACTCCCGAGGGCTAAGGCGCCACATATGAAAAAATAGCCCCTGTCCCCAGGGAATAATAAACAAATATATGTAAAAAATTCGCTCTGTAACTTGGAGGCACGGGGGCTGTCCAAAAAAATCGCGCAGAACGGACGAAAATCAGCCCGCGCAGGCGGCCCAAGCCGCCGAGCAGGCCCTCCCGACGGCGTACACAGGTACGCCGAGTGGTGATTTTCGTTCGTAGTTCAAGGGCATAAATTAAAAAGAAAAACCGTCTTTTTCTTGTAAAAAGACGGCTTTTCCACATTAATTCATAGTTTTGATTTTTGCGGAGCTTATCTACACATAAATATGTCTTAAATAAATCATTTCGGCCCTTGAACGGTCTGCGCGACTTTTTTACGGCCCCTTTTTTACCACCTTAAACAAGGTGCTCAAGAGGGTTAAGATAGCTGCCGTTGTCTATCACCTCGAAGTGGAGGTGAGGGCCGGTGGAGTTGCCGGTGCTGCCGCTGTAAGCAATTAGCTGGCCGCGGTCCACGGTCTGGCCCGTCTCCACGGCAATGGAGCTGAGATGGGCATAGGTGGTGACTATGCCGTAGCCGTGGTCTATCTGCACATAGTTGCCGTAGCTTTCGTTATATTCGGCGGTGATGACCGTGCCGGCGGCCGCGGCCGAGACATTTGTGCCTAAAGGCACCGCCATATCTATGCCCCTGTGCTGGCGGCCCCAGCGAGGCCCGAAGCCGCTGGTAAGCTGATAGTTGCCCACCGGACAGCTAAAGCCGTCCTCGAGGGCGTTGCGGGGCTTGGTGCCCACACGGACCACCTGAGTCACGGGCTCGAGAGTGGTCTCGGTGCCGAGAATGGCGGTGGACAGGAGCTGCCCGTTGCTGTAGATGCTCTCGACGGTGGTGACGGCGGCGCCGTCTGCGCCGGGAGTTTCCACAAGGGTGTCGCCCACGTACATGGTCTCGTCCTTCACCTCGGTGGTGTCAAAGGGCAGAGTCTCGCCGTCGGTCTCGTCAACGGTGGTTATCACGGTCAGAAGTCCGCCGTTTTCCAAAATACTCTCGGCGGCCTCGGCGTCCGTCAGTTCGTCCCTGCGGACGATTTGCTCCTCTATCGCGACCTCGCCGGAGAGCTTGGCGTCGCCGCCCATGGCGTACTTGGCGACATAGCCTTCCAGCGCGGCGTCGGCGGTCTCACGGTCGGCGGCGGTGAACAGCGGCTCCCCGTCCAAGGTTACGGTATAGCCGCGGCAGAGCTCGGGCGAGGCGGCAAGTATGGCGTCCACCGCCTCGTCGCCGTTGACAACGTCCTTTTTCAGGGCCAGCTTGGCGCTGACCTCTATTTCCGGCTCGTCAACTCCCAGCAGGTCGGCCCGACGGGCGGCGGCTCCGATTATGGCGGCGCTGTCGTCGGCGGCGGCCACTGTGCAAAGGAGCTTGCCGCCGTAGTAATAGTCGATACCGACGGTGCAATAAGTGCCGAGAACGCCGAGCCCAAGGGCGCAGACGGTCGTACCCGCGATTGCCGCGGCAAAGCGGCGCGAACGGCTGCGCGCCACCTTGCCCAGTTCCCTGAACAGGCCCCGGGGAGATATTCTTTTGAGTCCGCTTAGACTCGCTTTAATTTTCCTTGCGCCCGCTTTGACGGTCTTGGGAGCGACGCGGGTCTCGGTTTTATTTTCCTTTTTGCCGGCGGTCCCCGCTCCGACGGGCAGCGAGCCGGATATTATATGGCCTCTTCCGTTTTCGATTTCCATGGGTATCAGTCCTTTCAAAACGCTTTACCTATTCTCATATAAAGTATATTTAGTCTTTGACAGTTTTAGAACATTTATGTAAAACATTTTTAACACTTTTGTAAACTTTTAAAAGTATAGCACATCAAAAAGGAAAAATCAAGCGTGTTTTCAAAATATTTACAAATTATTTTGAAAACACGCTTTGTTATGACAAAAAAGAAAGGCCCGAGGGCCTTTCCCAGCGTGTCGAAAAACAAAAATGCAGCCTTGGTGCTGTAGGGGCGGCCATCGGCCGCCCGCCATCAAACGTTTATGTTGGCAATGATAAATGATATTACAATCAAGCATATTCACAAAACCGTATATATATCGCCGTAAATCTGTGTAAGCGGGAGCGCGATGCGCTTCCCTACGAAATCCGGCAAAGAAATCGACCTTATCGAGGAATTTTATATCGTCGAAATATCCACGATGCCCAGCTCGCCCTCGTCCTTTTGCTTAATGGCGGTGAGGAGGGCGCGGGCGGTGTCGAGGCTGGTCATGCAGGGCACGCTGCGCTCCACGCTGGTGCGGCGTATCTTAAAGCCGTCGCGGTTATGCTGGCGGCCGCGGGTGGGAGTGTTGACCACCAAATCCACGCCGCCCGCGCTGATAAAGTCGAGAATGTCGGGCGCGCCCTCGGCAATTTTGTTTACCCGACGGGCGTGGATGCCGTTTTTGCGCAGATACTCGCAGGTGCCGCCGGTGGCGTAGATGCCGAAGCCGTAGTCGTCAAAGTCCTTGGCCAGGCGGCAGACCTCCTCCTTGTCGGTGTCGCGGACGGTGATGAGCATATTGCCCCGCTCGGGAATGACGAAGCCGCTGGCGATGAAGGACTTATAAAGCGCCTCGTGGAAGGTTGGCGCTATGCCCAGCACCTCGCCGGTGGACTTCATCTCCGGACCGAGGGCGGTATCCACATCGTGGAGCTTTTCAAAGCTGAACACGGGCATCTTTACGGCCACATAGTCGGCCTCGGGGTGGAGCCCCACGCCGTAGCCCAGGTCCTTGAGACGTTCGCCCAGCATACAGCGAATGGCCAGGGCCACGATGGGCACGTTGGTGACCTTGCTGATATAGGGGACGGTGCGGCTGCTGCGGGGGTTTACCTCGATGACATAAACCCCGTCGGAGGCCACGATGAACTGTATGTTGATAAGGCCCACCACATTAAGCTCGGTGGCGAGGCTCTTGGTAAAGCGGATTATGGTGTCCTTTTCCTCCTGAGTGAGGGTCTGGGCGGGGTAAACGCTGATGCTGTCGCCGCTGTGGATGCCGGCCCGCTCAAGATGCTCCATGATGCCGGGTATGAGGATGTCGGTACCGTCGCAGACCGCGTCCACCTCCACCTCCTTGCCCAGCACATACTTGTCCACAAGTATGGGATGCTCCTGAACGCTGCGGTTGATTATCTCCATGTAAATGGTGATGTCGGTGTCATTGTAGGCGATTTCCATGCCCTGACCGCCCAGCACATAGCTGGGGCGCACAAGGACGGGATAGCCTATCTCGTTGGCGGCGGCGATGGCCTCCTCGCAGGTAAAGATGGTGCGGCCCTGGGGACGGCGTATCTTACAGATTTCCAGCACCTCGTCGAAAAGCTCCCTGTCCTCGGCCCGATCCACATCGCGGGCGTCGGTGCCCAGGATACGCACGCCCATGTCGTTGAGGGCCTTGGTGAGCTTGATGGCGGTCTGACCGCCGAACTGGACGATGGCGCCGTAGGGCTGCTCCACGTCCACGATATTTTCCACATCCTCGGGGGTAAGCGGCTCGAAGTAGAGCTTGTCAGAGATATCGAAGTCGGTGGAAACGGTCTCGGGGTTGTTGTTGACGATAATGGTCTCGTAGCCCAGCTTGCTCAGAGCCCAGACCGCGTGGACGGAGCAGTAGTCGAACTCGATGCCCTGCCCTATCCTGATGGGGCCGCTGCCCAGCACAAGTATCTTTTTGCGGTCAGAGGCGGGGTCGGCCTCGGTCTCGCTGCCGTAGCAGGAGTAGTAGTAGGGGGTCACGGCCTCGAACTCGGCGGCGCAGGTGTCCACCATCTTGTAGGCGGGCAGAATGTTCCACTGAAGGCGCAGCGCCCTTATCTCCCGGTCGGTCTTGCCCACAAGGTCGCCGATGACCTTGTCGTAGAAGCCGTATATCTTGGCCTTCTCAAGCAGCTCGGGGGTGAGCTCGCCGGTGCGGAGGGTTTCCTCGAGCTTCATGATATTGTCTATCTTGCCGAGGAACCACTTATCTATTTTTGTTATCTCGTTGATTTCGTCAACGCTTATGCCCTTTTTCAGGGACTGCGCCACAACGAACAGGCGCATATCGTCCACCTTTTTCAGCTCCTGCCGAAGAGCGTCGGCGTCCATGTCCCGGTAGGCGGGCAGGTCAAGGCTGTAAATATTCAGCTCAAGGGAGCGGACGGCCTTCATGAGGGCGCCCTCAAAGGTGGGATTTATGCTCATAACCTCGCCGGTGGCCTTCATCTGGGTGCCCAGCTTGCGCTCGGCGGTGACAAACTTGTCGAAGGGCCACTTGGGGATTTTGGCGACTATGTAATCCAGCGCCGGCTCGAAGCAGGCGAAGGTCTTGCCGGTGACGGCGTTCTTTATTTCGTCCAGATGGTAGCCCAGGGCTATTTTGGCCGCGACCTTGGCGATGGGATAGCCGGTGGCCTTGGAGGCCAAGGCGGAGGAGCGGCTTACGCGGGGGTTAACCTCGATAACGGCGTACTCGAAGGAGTTGGGCTCAAGAGCAAACTGGACGTTGCAGCCGCCCTCGACCTTAAGCTTGTTTATGATTTTCAAGGCTGCCGTGCGGAGCATCTGATATTCCTTGTCGGCGAGAGTCTGGGCCGGGGCCACAACTATGCTGTCGCCGGTATGTACGCCCACGGGGTCAAGGTTTTCCATGGAGCAGACGGTGATGCAGCTGCCGGCCCCGTCGCGGATAACCTCGAACTCGATCTCCTTCCAGCCGGCGATGCACTTTTCGATGAGGACCTGTCCCACGCGGGAAAGGCGCAGTCCGTGGGGGGCTATCTGCGCCAGCTCCTCCTCGTTTTCGGCGATGCCGCCGCCGGTGCCGCCCAGAGTGTAGGCGGGGCGGACGATAACCGGAAAGCCTATCTCCTTGGCGAAGGCCAGAGCGTCGGCGTAGGTCTCCACCACCTTGCTGGCGATGCAGGGCTGGCCGATGCTGAGCATGGCGTCCTTGAAGCTCTGGCGGTCCTCGGCCATTTTAATGGTCTCGCTGCTGGTGCCGAGGAGCTTTACGTTGTGCTCCTTAAGGAAGCCCGCCTCGGCCAGCTCCATGGCCAGATTAAGGCCCGTCTGTCCGCCAAGCGTGGGCAGAATGGAGTCGGGCTTTTCGGCCATAATGACCTTTTCCACCGTTTCGGTGGTGAGAGGCTCTATGTAAACCTTGTCCGCGATGTCCTTGTCGGTCATGATGGTGGCGGGGTTGGAGTTGATGAGCACTACCTCGACGCCGTCGTCCTTAAGGCTGCGGCAAGCCTGGGTGCCGGCGTAGTCGAACTCCGCCGCCTGGCCGATGATGATGGGGCCGCTGCCGATAACGAGTACTTTTTTGATGTCAGGGCTCTTAGGCATTTTTCTTTCCTCCCATCATTTCGATAAATTCGTCAAAGAGATATTCGGTGTCCTGGGGGCCGGGGCAAGCCTCGGGGTGGAACTGTACGGTGAAGATGTTCTTCCCCTTATAGCGCAGGCCCTCAACGGTGCCGTCGTTGACGTTGACATGGCTTATCTCGGCCACGTCGCCGTTTATTTTGCTGACCACATAGCCGTGGTTCTGACTGGTAATATATACCCTGCCGAGGGCCAGGTCCTTGACGGGGTGATTTGCTCCCCGATGGCCGTACTTAAGCTTTTCGGTGGAAGCGCCGGTGGCAAGGGCCATGAGCTGGTGCCCCAGGCAGATGCCGAAGATGGGCACGTCGGAGTCGTAGAGCTTTTTGATGTTGGCTATGACCTCGACGCAGTCGGTGGGGTCGCCGGGGCCGTTGCTTATCATTATGCCGTCGGGCTTGTCCGCCAATATCTCCTCGGCGGAGGTCAGCGCGGGATAGATGGTCACGTCCAAACCCCTGCGGTGGAGCGAGTCGGCGATATTGTCCTTGGCGCCGACGTCGAGGAGGGCCACCTTATAACCGCCCTCGTTTTTGAGGCGGGTTTTGCCGCCCCGAGTGACGGCCTTTACGGCGTCCTTTATGGTATAGCCGCGGAGCATATCCACTATCTCTTCCTTATTATAATCGGGGTTGGTGGTGAGATAGCCGCCCATGGTGCCCTGCTCCCTTATTTTCTTGGTAATGGCGCGGGTATCCACCCCGCTGATGGCGGGGACATCGTATCTTCTCAAAAACTCGTCGAGGGTGGCCTCATTGCGGAAATTGGAGGCAAGGGCGGTGTACTCCCTTACGATGAAGCTGCTGACCCAGATGCGGCGGCTTTCCATGTCCTGATAGTTCACACCGTAGTTGCCCTCGATAGGATAGGTCATTATAACGCCCTGCCCGTAATACGAGGGGTCGGTGAGCACCTCGGTGTAGCCGGTCATGGAGGTATTGAACACCACCTCCATCACGGCGTCGCGGTTGGCGCCCAAGGAGTCGCCGGTGTAAACGCTCCCATCGGCCAGTATCAAATAAGCCTTCATTTTATCGCCCGTCCTTTCGTCGTTCTGTTTATGCTCAAATCTTCAGTATTATACCACAAAATCCATTCCGTGTCAATACGGGGGCTGTAAAAAAAATGGCGCAGTTTGCCGCTTTACGAAAAAACGCCCGGCCCAACGCCCGTTGAGCCAGGCGCCGTCAGTCACAGCCCTGTTTTACAGCTGATTTATTGTTTAAATCTGTTGCGGATAATGTCAAACGCCCTGCGGTAAATGATGGGCGTGGCGTGCTCCTCGATGATTATCTGCGCGTTTTCGTCCAAAATGCGGCCGTATTCCGCCAGCACCCGATCCATGCCCACACCCACGGTCATATAGTATTTTGTGCCCTCGGCGTAAAGAGTGCCGCCGAAATATGTAGGCGCGCCGTGGCACATTTCAACCACGTCGTCAAATGACTCCAGCTCGGCCATATAAGAGGTGCGGCCGGACTGCTCGTCCGTCTTTTTTCGGGCGTTTATGCCGTTTACACCGTTCTGTCGGGCGGAAATGTGGTCAAACAGCTTTTGCTCGGCCTCGCTGTCCACCTTTGTAACATATATAACCAGTCCGCCGGAGGAGGGCACGGCCTCCACCACCAGACGGGAGTTTGTGTAAACAAAGCCTACCTCCTCCTCGGCCTTGCGCAGCACGGAAAAAAACATCGCCTGGGCCTCGTCGGAGTTTTTGGCTATGGCCTCGGGACTTATCCCGTAAGAGCTGAGCTCCTCCCGGGCAAGGGTTATTTTGAGCTTGTTCTGACGTATAAGCTCCAATCGCATCGGTATTCGCCTCCCTATAGGACTATTCTATCATAAAATATGCGGTTTGAGAAGAGGTAATTTCTGATTTTTGTCAAGTAATTATTCACCGCCGTACCAGCTTTTGCAGCACCCTCCTCACAAGGTACAGACCGCGGTTGTCGGTCATGCGCCTTATGTCGCCTACGGTGTGGTAGCGGTATATGCCCACCCGGTGTATGTCACGGATTTTGTCCCCGTCGAAGCCGCGGAAATCCGTGCCGGTGAAGATGACGTCGTAATATCGGCCGGCTATATCGAGGACGGCGCCGTCATAGCTTCCGTTGGGTATGGCAAGGGCGTCCACCGGCGCGCCGGTAACGGCCTCCAGCCGCTTTTGGCTCTCCTCCATCTCGTACACCACTTCCTCGTAGACCTTGTCCCCGAGGGCCAGCGGCTCGTGTGAAACGGTGTGGGATTGGACGCTGACAAGGCCGCTGTCGGTCATTTCCCTTATTTCATCGGCGGTGAGGTAGCCCTCCTGGTCGATAAGACCTGTTATCATGAACACCGTGGCCTTGCAGCCGTATTTTTTAAGCAGAGGAAACACCTCGGTATAGTTGTCCTCGTAACCGTCGTCAAAGGTCAGCGCGACGCACCTTTCGTTCCCCGGCTCAAGGCCGGCCAGCTCGGAGGCGAAAACGGTCCTGATGCCGCGGCCCTTAAAGAACCTTAGCTGTTTTTCCAGCTCCGAGGGGCGGACGCTGAGGTCGGGGTCGTCGGGGTTAACGGGATCCTCACGGACGCTGTGATACATATACACTATGACCCGGCTCCCCGCCAGCCGAATATTCAGCAGCATGACCCCCTCCGCCAGAAGGAACAGTACAAGGGCCGCCGCAAAATATTTCCATCGCTTCGTCACCGGCAAACCTCCTCCCCGTGTGAGCCTTGTATTATTCGGGACGGCCGTAGGGCAGCTCCAGCGGCCCGAGGTCGGGCTCGGCCACCAGCTTTATGGTGCGGGCGTTGCGGCCCTCGGTCTCGAAAATGACTATCTCGTTGCGCCCGTTTTTGATAAGCGGCGCGGGTATGTACAGTCTCTTCTGGGGGCCGATGTCCCAGAAGCGCCCGAGATTGAAGCCGTTGATGAAAGCGCAGCCCTTGCCAAAGCCCTCCAGGTCAAGGAAGGTGTCCATAGACTTGAAGGATTGGAAGCTGAACTTGTAGAAGGCCGCCGTATCCCGGTAATAGGGCTTGTCAAAGTCTATTTTGTCAATGTTGTCCAGAGGCAGGGGGTACATCTTCCAGCCGGTGTGGTAGTGTCCGTTTATCAGCACGCCGTCCTCGATGCCCTTGCGCTGGTACTCTATCTTATAGCTGAAGTTGACGCGGCCCATGTTTTCGGTGAGGACGTCGAAGTCGCCGTCATTCTCGTACACGTAGGGGCTGCGCTTGAAGTCGTACTCCTTAAGCAGCTCCCGGTCATAGTAAGTGCCGAAGCGTTTGCCCTCCATAAAGACGATGGCCCGGTCGCTGACCTTGGCGAAGGCCAGCTTGCCGATGGTCTTGCCCTTGGGGAAGCTTGTGCGGTACAGGGTGTAGCCGAAGTTCTGGCCCAGCTTTTCCATACACATGGGGTCGGGAGCCTCAATGGGGGTGGAGATGTCCTCCAGCACGCTGTTAAGACTGACTCTGGCCTCGCACTCGAGGGTGCCGTAGGCGCCTTTTTCTATCTTCGTGGTAAATTCCACCTCGGGCACGGGGGCGTATTTGGCAACGATGGCCTTAAACGCCTCGTACTTGGGGGTAATGTCGCCCCATTCGGTGAGCACCGCGTCGTAGTCGTAGCTGGTAACGTCCGGACTAAGCTCGTCATAGTAGTTGGAGCCGTTTGTAAAGCCGAAGTTGGTGCCGCCGTGGAACATATATATGTTGATGTTGCCCATGCGCAGGGCGTCGTCGAAGTCGCGCTGGTTGTTGTAGAGATTGCTGGTGGAGTGCTTGCCGCAGCCCCAGTTGTCGAACCAGCCCACCCAGAACTCCATACACATGAGGGGGCCGCCGTTGGTGTGCTGAGCCAGCACGCCGAACTGCTCCTCCACGTGGGAGCCGAAGTTGGCGGTGGGCAGGGCCATGTCGCACTTGCCGCAGTCGAGGGCGTCGTCCCAGGGGCCGTCGCTGGTCACGAAGGGCACCTCCGCCCCAAGGTCGCGCATCATGCGGCCCATTTCGAGAAGGTACTCCCTGTCGTCGTTGTAATAGCCGTACTCGTTTTCTATCTGGAAAAGGATTATGGGGCCGCCCTGAGTTATTTGCAGGGGGGCCAGTATTTTGAACAGCTCGGTAAAATAGTTCCTCACATAGGTCATATACGGCTCATAGCGGCCGCGGAGCTTGATGTTGTCGTGACGGAGCAGCCACCCCGGAAGTCCGCCGAACTCCCACTCGGCGCAGATGAAGGGGCCGGGGCGGACAATGACCTTAAGCCCAAGGTCGCCGGCGGTCTCGATGAATTTCTTTATATCGAACATACCCTCGAAGTTGAACTGTCCGGGCTGAGGCTCGTGCATATTCCAGCACACGTAGGTCTCCACGGTATTGCAGCCCATGGCCTTAAGTTTTTCCAGCCTGTCGCGCCAGTATTCGGGCACAACGCGGAAATAGTGAATTCCGCCGCTGATAATTTTAAAGGGCTGGCCGTCAAGGTAAAATTGGTCTCTTATCTCAAAGGTGCTCATGTTTATCCTCCCCTGCGGTATAATTTATTAATTTTATTATACACTATTTTTTTCCCGTTTGCAAGCCCTTAAAAAAATTTTCCACGAGCCGGCGGTCGGCGTTAAAATCGTGTAGATCGTTCAAGGGCATATTTTTAATCAAAATTATCTGAATGTTTATGATGTCAACATAATTATCCGATGTGGAAAACCCGCTCTGAGGAGCGGGTGAGCTTGTCGAAAAACAAAAATGTAGCCTTGAAACTGTAGGGGCGGTCATTGGCCGCCCGCCATCAAACGTTTACGTTGGCAATGATAAATGATATTACAATCAAATACGTCCATAAAATCGTATATTTGTCGCCATAAATCTGTGTAAGCGGGAGCGCAATGCGCTCCCCTACAAAATCCGGCAAAGATATCGACTTTATCGACAGTCTGACCCGCTCTGAGGAGCGGGTTTTATGCGTTTTTATGCCGGCCAAAAATCACCCGAAGCGACGGACCCCTCGCGAAAAGTCGGAAAGTGAGCGGAGGCGTACATGAGGGCGGCCTGCCCGCCCGAATAGCCGAAGCGCGGCGGGACTTTTCGCGAAAAAGGAGGAGCAACGAGGTGAGCCATTGATGCAATTTTGCAAAAATTGCATCAAGCGATACCGAGTTTGCGACGACGTCAATTATGGTATCCCGCCAACACCAGCGATATACTGAGGTTGCCGTTTTTGCACCTTATCTCGTCAAGAAAAGCCTTTTCGTTGGCGCCCTTTTTGACCTCCACCTCGTAGACCAGCTCGAAAAGGGTGCCCAGGTCCGCGTTCTCCACCTTCACAAGACGGTGACGGGTGCAGTATCGGTCGATGATTTCCTCAAATATGCCCTCGTAGTTCATATTTTCGGGTATGGTTATCTTGAGCCGCTTGGCCGAGCCCTTCGGCGCGAAAAGGTTGAACACATACATGAGTATCACCAGCACGAACAGCGCCGCCGAGGCCACGGCCGCGTAGAGGTAGGCCCCCACGCCCACGCACAGGCCCGCCGACACCGAAAACAGCACAAAGGCCACGTCCCGCGGGCTGCCCATGACGGTGCGGAAGCGGATTATGCTGAGCACGCCGGCAAAGGAAAAGGCGCTGGCGACGTTGCCGCCGATGGCCGCCACCACGATGGCGATAATGACGCTCATCATCACAAGGGTCACGGCGAACTCCTGGGTATATTCCATGCTGCTGTTGGTGTACTTGTACACCGCCGCTATCATCAGGCCCATCACGGCGGCCATGGCCACGGTGAACAAAAGCTGGCCGAAGGTCAGGTTCGTTGAAAAGCTCGTATTTTTAAACAGTGAAATAATTTTATCCACAACTCAGCGTCCTTTCTGCCTTAAATTTCTGATTTTTTCAAAGTTTTCCGCCACGTATTGGAGGTACTCGGTGCCGTACTTGGAGAAGTGGGTGCGGCTGACGCCGTTTTCGCTGAGCAGGCGGGCTATCCATACGGGCACGCTGCGGCTGACCTTGACCTCCATTATGTACTTTCCTTCCTCCAGCAGAGGCTCTCCGTAGCTGCCGTGGCGCAGCTCCAAATCCCGCCGCCGGGCCCGTATGCCGCTGTCAAAGGTTATCCGCAGATCCGGCTCAAACTCGTCGCCGCCGAAGTAGGCCCGCCGGTCATAGCTTATCTGGGTCTTTGGGCGCAGCTCCATGCCCGAGGCGATGTCCAGCAGCTCGTGGGTGACCTGCATATTCATGAAGGGCCGTTCCTCGGGCTCCTCGGCGTGTTCCAGCAGCCGCCGCCCCTCGTCGATGAGTATCGACGTGCGGCGCTTGTTGGTAAGGCCCCGATACTTCTTTTTTATCTCCAGAAAGGCGGTATTGGCCGTGGGGTCGTAGGTGCGCATCCTTATCTTGTAGCGGTACTTGCCGTCGTGACGGACCGCCGTGGAGATAAGGTGGTCGTCGGGGGTGTCGTAATATATGTTGGAAATGGTATAAAACTGCCCGTCCCGACTGTACTTGTCGGGGGTCATGCGCTTTTGTATCTCCTCGTGCACCGCCTCAAACCTCTCACTGTCCAGCATGAACTTCAGCTCATACCGTGAAAACACCTCTATGGCCATGACCTCGCCTCCTACAGTATGGGATTTTATCAAACGAATGTTAAATCCATGTCAAAACATTGTGACGGTTTTTGTAATTTTTGCGCGTGCGCTCTTCGCCGCCGCGGAAAAGGGCAACCGGTCCGTCCCTTTTATTCTTCGCGTCAGTCCACTATCTTCCAGTACTCCACGCTGTACGGCTTAAGCTCGCTGCCGCCGCCGAAGTCGTGCCACTCGCCGGTCAGGACGTTCAGCGCCCGTCCCGCCTGAGCGTCAAAGTGGGCCACATAGGGCGCGCTGTCCGCGTTGATGGCCACGAACATTCGCCGTCCCTCGTACTGGCGCAGGAAAACGCACTGGCGGTTGGTGAGAACCACGTCCTTAAAGCCGCCGTGGGTGAGCTCGGGATTTTCCCTGTGGGCCTTGGCGAAGGCGGCTATCTGCTTCGTCAGCCCGTTAAATACCGGCCCCTCAAAGCAGGGGCGGAGGTTGTCGTCGCTGCCGGGAGTCTTAACGGCCTGAGCGCCCCACTCGCTGCCGTAGTAAACGCAGGGTATGCCCGGCATGGCGAAAAGCAGACCGTAGATAAGGGGCAGGTGGCTGGGGTTAGAGAGTATGGAGGCCACGCGGGTGACGTCGTGGTTGTCCACGAAGCACAGCAGGTTCTTCCCCCGATAGCGGCACCAGGGCTCGGGGCCGAACTGATTTTTGAGGGAGTGTATTATCTCGAACATATTCATGGAGTTAAAGCTGCTGTACAGGCCCTTGTAGCACTCGTAGTTGGTGCAGCTGTGGAGCAGGCCGTCGCCCACCACGCGGTTGTAGTCGCCGTGTATCATCTCGCCCACCAGAAAGAACTCCGGCTTCAGCCCGTCGCAGAAGGAGCGGAGCCGCCGGATAAAGTCCGCGTCCAGCAGATAGGCCACGTCGAGACGCAGGCCGTCGATGTCGAACTCCTCCACCCAGCCCCGTATACAGCCGAGTATGTGGTCCACCACGGCGGGGTTGCGGAGGTTCAGCTTCACCAGCTCGTAGTGGCCCTCCCAGCCCTCGTACCAAAAGCCGTCGTTATAGGGGCTGTTTCCGCCGAAATTGATATTGAACCAGTCCTTGTAAGGGCTGTCCCACTTTTTCTCCCGCACGTCACGAAAGGCCCAGAAGCCCCGTCCGACGTGGTTGAACACGCCGTCCAGCACTATCCTCAGCCCTTTTTCGTGGAGCTTTCGGCACATGGCCGCGAAATCGGCGTTGGAACCGAGGCGGCAGTCTATTTTGGTGTAGTCCCGGGTGTCGTAGCCGTGGCTGTCGCTCTCGAACACCGGCGACATATATATGGCGTCGGCTCCGGCGGCCTTTATATGGTCCAGCCAGCCGGTCACCTTTGAGATACGGTCCACGGTGACGCCGTCGTTTTCCCTGGGCGCTCCGCAGAAGCCCAGAGGATATATCTGATAAAATACGCTTTCGTATGCCCACATAATGTATAATTTTCCTTTCAAAAATATTTCAAAGGGGAACCCGGCGCAGCCGGGCGCTTTCGCTTACTTTTTACGTTTTTTGACCGAATACCCGAACGAGCCTATCTTTTTGCCCAAGGCGAAGTACTGCCCGTGGACGTAGGCGGCGAGGGCGCATTTTTCCATGTGCAGACGGCCGCTTTCGTCGATATATCGCTCGTCCACGTCCACGGCGGCGATGTCCGCCAGGAACATATGGTGGCTGCCCAGCTCGACAATATCGGTGACCCTGCACTCAAGGCTGACCGGACTTTCGGCCACCAGCGGACAGCTCAGCGCCGAGGCCGGCTCCCGCGTAAGGCCGCAGGCGGCAAACTTATCCACGTCCCGCCCGCTGCGGCAGCCGCAGAAGTCTATGGAGCGTATGATGTGGGAGGAGGGCAGATTTATGACAAACTCGCCGCTGTCCCTTATCAGGCCGTAGGAAAACCTTTCGGGCCTCACGGAGATATAGGTCTTCGGCGGCTCGGAGTTGACTATGCCGGTCCAGGCCACGGTGATAAGGTTGTCCCTGCCGTCATGCGAGCAGGACACCAGCGCCGGCGGCACCGGGGCCAGCATAGCGCCGCCCTTCCAGGTGATTTTTGACATTTGCTTACCTCTTTCTGTACGTTGTAAATCTGAATTTCAGGCCCTCGCGCTCCAGCTCCGCGCCCTCCTCGGCCATGTGCCAGCCGGGGGTTTTGTCAAGGTCGGGGAAATAAGCGTCGGCCTCGGCCTCCGCGTCCACCTTCGTTATCAGGCACTCGTCGCACCTGTCCAGCATAAGGGCGTAAATTTCTCCCCCGCCGATGACGAATACCGGCCGGCCGCTGTCAAGGGCCGCCTTCTCCGCCTCGTCGGGGCCGCGCGCCACAACGACCCCCTCGGGGGCAAAGGCCGGGTCGCGGGTGAGAACTATGTTCAGCCGCCCCGGTAGGGGCTTTTGTCCGGGGAAGGACTCCAGCGTCCTGCGGCCCATAATGACCGCTGCGCCCCTGGTTGTCTCTCGGAAGAACTTCATATCGTCGGGGATGTGAAACAGCAGGTCGCCCTTGTTCCCTATGCCCCAGTTTTTGTCCACGGCGGCTATCGCTTTCATGCTCATATCCCTCACTCCGCCACGGGTATCTTCACGTCGAACTCGTGGTACTTATAATTTATCAGCTCCACGCTGTCCTTGGTGAACGCGTAAAAATCGTCCTTGTCCTCCAGTCGGAACTCCGGCGCGTCATACGGCGCCAGCTCCAGCATACGGCGCACGTAGGGTATGTGGCGGTCGTAGATGTGGGCGTCGGCGATGACGTGGACAAGCTCGCCCGCCTTAAGGCCGCTCACCTTGGCCATCATGTGCACAAGCACGGCGTACTGGCAGACGTTCCAGTTGTTGGCGGTGAGCATATCCTGAGAACGCTGGTTGAGAATGGCGTTAAGAGTGCCGCCGCTGACGTTGAAGGTGACGCTGTAGGCGCAGGGGTACAGCGCCATCGCGTGGAGGTCGTGGTGGTTGTAAATATTGGTCATTATCCGGCGGCTCTGAGGGTTGTGCTTAAGGTCGTATATGACCCTGTCCACCTGGTCGAACTCCCCCTCGGGATAGATGTGCTTTACGCCGAGCTGGTAGCCGTAGGCTTTGCCGATGCTGCCGCTTTCGTCGGCCCACTGGTCCCAGATGTGGCTGTCAAGGTCGCGGATATTGCTGCTCTTTTTCTGCCATATCCACAAAAGCTCCTTGACGCAGGTCTTGAGAGCCGTGCGCCGGAGGGTCATGATGGGGAACTCCCGGCTCAGGTCGTAACGGTTGACGATGCCGAACTTTTTCACCGTGTGGGCGGGGGCGCCGTCCTCCCAGCGGGGGCGGACGTCCAGGGCCTCGTCGCTGAAGCCGTTTTCCAGTATGTCGCGGCAGTTTTCGGCAAATATTTTATCTGCGTAGCTCATTTTTATTCTCCTATCTGTTCCGTGGGTTCAATAACCACCACGGGGGGCTCCTGGGTGTCCTCGGGCGCGGTTTCCTCGGGGGCCTCGTCCGGGGCGGGCGGCTCGGGCTCCTCCGCCGGCTCCTCTATCGGCTCCTCCGGCTCACCGTTTTCCGGTTCCTTATCCTCGGGTTCCTCCTCCGGAGGCTCTTCGTCGGGCGTTCCCTCCTCGGGGGCGGGATCCTCCCGCGGTTCCTCCTCGGGAATATCCCCGTCAACATACATATAACCGCCGTCTTCCGCGGCGTCCTCACCGTCCTGCCGGGTCTCTTCCGGCGCGGGGACGGTCCCTTTGCCGCCGTCCTGAGTCAGCAGCAGCGCCGCGCAGACCGCCAGAGTGACGGCTATGGCCAGAGAGCACACTATGAGCGTTATCTTAAGGGCCCTGCCGCCCCTGTCCGAGGGCGCGGGCCCGGCGGCGGCCTCCCGGCGGCGGTCGCTCCGCCCGCCCAGGGGCACTCCGCTCAAATCGGGCAGGCGCAGGGTGTCGTCGGAGGAGTTGTCCCCCGGCTTGAGCTGCGCCCCGCAGCGGGTGCAATAGTTCTTTTGTTCATCGGCCTCACTGCCGCAGCGCGGACATTTCATGGCGTTCCCTCCGAATTTAAAAATGCTTTTATATCATTTTATCAAATTTTTTTAATTTAGTCAATTATTTTTGTTGAAACTATGAAAAATTTGTGCTATAATTGTATTATAAATGTTGAAAGCGAGGCGAGCGCCCAATGGATTACACCGATATATACGAGGAATATCCGGAGCTGCGCGACCTTAAGCCTCGGCGGACAAGCCCCCGCCGCAGCCGAAAGAGGGGCTTGACCAACAGCGGCAGGCTGATTGTGCTTTTGGCGGTGATTTTGGCCGCCGCCGCGCTGCTGGCGCTGATACTCACCGTGACCCGGGCCGAGACCGCCACGGTGTACGGCAAGGACGGCGAGGTCAAGGAGGTGCCGTCCGGTGAGCTGGAAAGCTACCTGGCCCAGGGCTGGTATGCCAGTCCCGACGACCTGACCGAAATAAAGCTTTACGCCGAGGACGGCTCGGTGGTGCTGGCGCGCAGAGGCGACGCGGAGCGGCTGGCGGAGAAGGGATATTACTCGGACATAACCAAGGCTTACACCAATATGTACAGCGAGGAGGGCCGCACCCTGTACGTCCCCAACACGATGGTGGACGTTTACAAATCCAGGGGCTGGCACGACAAGCTCGGCGACATAATCACCTCCCTTTACAAATCCGACGGAAGCAAGCTGGCCGTGCCGAAGGCTCAGGCCGCCGCGTACATGGAGGAGGGCTGGACGGACAAGCTGCTCAAGGTGGCGAAAAAAATGATCGGCCCCAAGGGGGAAGAGGAAATGGTATTTAACGACGACGTGGACGCATATCTTAAAAAGGGCTGGACCGTGGCGAAGCGGGTTGTGGATCCGGACCAGCCAATGATAGCCCTGACCTTTGACGACGGGCCGGGCAAATACACCGACAAGCTGCTGGACTGTCTTGACAAAAACAACTCCGCGGCCACCTTCTTCGTGCTGGGCGAGCTGGTGGAGACCTATCCCGACACCGTCAAGAAGGCCAACGATATAGGCTGTGAAATCGCGAACCACACCTGGGACCACCTGAACGCCACCTCCGCCGGCGGAGCGGAAACGGCGGAGTCGGTGCGGCGCACCTCCGACGCGGTGAAGGAGCTTATCGGCAAGGGGACCGCCCTTTACCGTCCCTGTTACGGCGTGTACAACGAGGACGTGCTCGGCGAGGTGGGGCTGCCGGCTATAATGTGGTCCATCGACACCTTGGATTGGAAAACCCGCAACGCCGACTCTACGTATAACACCGTCATGGACGACGTTTATGACGGAGCGATAATTTTGATGCACGACATTCACGAGCCGACGGTGGAGGCCGCCACGCGGCTGATACCAAAGCTGGTGGAGGAGGGCTATCAGCTGGTGACCGTTTCGGAGCTTTTGGAATACCGCAAGGGCGGCGCCGAAAAGGGCCAGGTATATAACAGCGCCAAACCCGAATAATATCGGGAAAAATAAAAATTTTCAAGGAGGGAAACTTTATGAACCTGGATTTTATTCCAAAGGACAAAGAATTTGACATGATAGGCATGGGCGAGGTAATGCTGCGCCTTTCGCCGGACGGCAAGGAGAAGATTTCTCAGTCGGAAACCTTCGACAAAAACGCCGGCGGCAGCGAGCTTAACGTGGTCAGCGGCGCGGCCATGCTGGGCGCCCGCAGCGCCATCATTACCAAGCTGCCCCAGAGCAAGGTGGGCCGCTTTGTCCGCAACAAGATACGCTACGGCAACGTCAGCGACGACTATGTCGTTTTTGACGACACGCCCGAAAAGCGTCTCGGCATCTACTATTACGAAAGCGGGGCCTATCCCCGTAAATCCTCGGTGATTTATGACCGGGCCCACGCCTCCATAACCACGCTGAAGCTCAGCGAGCTGGACGAGAGAATGTACGGCAAAACCAGCGTATTCCATATCAGCTCCATAACTCTGGCCCTCGACATTCACCTGCGGGAAACGGCCCTCGAGGTCATTCGCCGCATGAAGGAGACGGGCGCGGCCATCAGCTTCGACGTCAACTATCGGGCCAACCTTTGGAGCGAGGAGGAGGCCAAGAGCGTTATCGAGCGCATCTTCCCCATGGTGGACCTGCTGTTCGTGTCCGAGGAGACCAGCCGCCGTATGCTCCAGCGCACCGGCACCCTCGAGGAGATAATGAAGGGCTACACGGAGGACTACGGCTGCAAGATGGTGGCCACCACCCGCCGCGAGGCCATCAGCCCCACCCGCCACAACTTCGGCAGCAAGATTTACTTTGACGGGCAGTTCTACGAGGAGCCGCCCTACAAGAACATCGAGGTCGTTGACCGTGTGGGCAGCGGCGACGCCTATGTGGCCGGCGTGCTTTTCGGCCTGACCATACGCCGCAACATCCAGGACGCCCTTGAGATAGGCAACGCCCTCAGCGCGGTAAAGAACACCATCGAGGGCGATATGTGCGCCAGCAGCATCAAGGAGATAGAGAGCATAATCCGCTCCCACAAGGCTGAAGGGCCCCAGTCCGAGATGGACAGATAAGAGGCTGTAAAAATCGCGCAGACCGTTCAAGGGCCGGACATTTTGAGTTAAGACAAGAAAATTCAAGCGTTAAAGGTTAAATAACTGCCAATTAACGTGGAAAAACCGCCGTTTTAAAAAACAGCGGTTTTTCTTTTTAATACGGTCTGTATAATTTTTTGACGGTCTCCTGTCAATCAGCTCCCCTGGCCGCTGAAAACGACCGCCACGGTGCGGAAAATGAGCTTCAAATCAACAAGACAGCCGCGGTCCCTTATGTACTGAACGTCCATGTCCACCCAGTCGTCAAAGCCGATATCGTCCCGGCGGTCACTTGCCTGCCAATAGCAGGTGAGGCCCGGCTTAACCAGCAGCCGCTGGAGCTCATACTCATTGTAAGCGTCCACCTCTTTGGGCAGCGGCGGCCGGGGGCCGACTATGCTCATGTCGCCCTTGAGCACGTCCCACAGCTGGGGCAGCTCGTCAATGGAGGTCTTGCGTATAAAGCGGCCCACCCTTGTTATGCGGGGGTCGTCCTTTATTTTGAACACCGGGCCGTCCTTTTCGTTATGCGCCTCCAGCTCCTCGCGAAGCTCGTCGGCGTTGACCACCATGGAGCGGAACTTCCACAGCCTGAACAGACGGCCGTCCTTGCCGACCCTCTGCTGAGAATAGAAAGGGCTGCCGTGGGGGTCGTCTATGAAAATAACAAGCGCAACAACAAGAAAAAGCGGACTTAAAACCACCAGCGCCAATAACGAACTGACTATATCAAAAAGGCGTTTGACGAACAGATATGTTCCGCTGGCCCTGACCTCATCCTTGCTTAAAAGAACTCTGCGTCCGGAAGAGAACTCCTCTCCGGGAACCGCGTTTATCTCCGGCGTCATTGCCGTATCCTCCCTCCGCAGGGTATTTTGTCATTTGACCTCAAGCGCCGGCGCCCCCGATCCCTCGGACCGGTCCGCGCGCGGGCATAATAAAAATTCGTTTTTGTTTATTATATCACATTGAGATCGTTTAGTCAATACCCCCCCCCGATTATTTTACTGGAAAGTATACAATTTTTCGCACATTTTCCAATTATCGGAGAGAGAGTCCTTAAAAACCTTGCCCGCGCCTTTTTCTATTTCAGCTTTTCCAGCTCGGCGTCCAGAATTTCCTGTATGACGGCGGGATTGCCGCGGCCGCCGGTTTTGCCCATGGCCTGGCCCATGAGGGCCTTGACCGCCTGGAGCTTGCCCTTGCGGAAGTCCTCTATGCTCTTGGGATTTTTGGCTATGACCTCGGCGACTATGGGGGCGAGGCTTTCACGGTCGTTTATCTGGCCGAGGCCCTCGCGCTCGACGATTTCGGCGGGGTCGGCGTCCTCCTCCCACAGGCGGGAGACCAGCTTTTTGGCGGTGCCGCTGTTGATAAGGCCGCCGCCGTACATATCGGCGATTTTCGCCATATTAGCGGCGGAGACGGGTATGCTGACGCTGTCCTGGGGCAGCAGGCGGAAAATTTCGGAAATGATAAGATTGCCCAAAGTCTTGGGGTATTTGGTGAGGGCCGCGCCGGCCTCGAAATAGTCGGCTATCTCCATCTGGCCGGTGAGCAGCTCGCCGTTGTAGGGGCTTATGCCGTACTTTTCCACATACTCGTGCTTGCGCTGGTCGGGGAGGACGGGTATCTGGGCCCTGAGCCGGTCAAGCTCCGCCTCGCTCATGACGATGGGCGGCAGGTCGGGGTCGGGGAAGTAGCGATAGTCGTTGGCGTCCTCCTTGGAGCGCATGGCCGAGGTTTTGCCGGTGACGCTGTCAAAGCGGCGGGTCTCCTGTACTATGGTCTCGCCCTTTTCCACCGCGTCCACCTGGCGCTTGAACTCGTACTCGATGGCCTTGGCGATGAACTGGAAGGAGTTGAGGTTTTTCATCTCGGTCCTGGTGCCGAACTCCGTTTCGCCGATTTTACGGACGGAAAGGTTCACGTCGCAGCGCAGCGACCCCTCCTGCATTTTGCAGTCGGAAACGCCGGTGTAAAGTATGATGGCCCGGAGCTTGCGCAAATAGGCCACGGCCTCCTCGGGGGAGCGCATATCCGGCTCGGAAACTATCTCGATAAGGGGCACGCCGCAGCGGTTGCAGTCGATGAGGGTGCCGTGCTCGTCGTCGTGGACAAGCTTGCCGGCGTCCTCCTCGATATGGATACGGGTGATGCCGATGCGCTTGGCGCCGTCCTCGCTTTCTATATCCAGCCAGCCGTGCTCGCACAGGGGCAGATCGTACTGGGATATCTGATAAGCCTTGGGCAGGTCGGGATAAAAATAGTTCTTCCTGTCCTCCTTGGAATAGCGGGCGATGGTGCAGTTGGTGGCCATACCGGCCTTGATGGCGTATTCCACCACCTTGCCGTTGAGGACGGGCAGGGTGCCGGGATAGCCCATGCACACCGGACAGACATGGGTGTTTGGCTCCGCCCCGAAGGTGGTGGGGCAGGAGCAGAATATCTTCGTGTCGGTCTTGAGCTCAACGTGGGTCTCCAGACCGATAACCATTTCGTAGCCCTTGTATGTCATCAGAAGGCCCCCCTTTCCAGATGGTAGGCGCCCCGCTCGGCCTCGAAGGCCGCGCCGGCGCGGTACAGCGTCACCTCGTCGAAGTGGCGGCCCATGAGCTGCATACCGATGGGCAGGCCCTCGGCGTCGCTGCCGCAGGGCAGGGACAGGGAGGGTATGCCGCCGATGTTCACGGGGACGGTGTAGATGTCGCCCAGATACATTTCAAGCGGGTTTTGGGACTTTTCGCCTATTTTGTAGGCCACGGTGGGGGCCACGGGCGAAAGTATCAGGTCGCAGCTTTCAAAGACGCGCTCGTATTCCTTCATTATGATGGTGCGCATCTGAAGGGCCTTTTTGTAATAAGCGTCGTAGTAGCCGCTGCTCAAGGCGAAGGTGCCCAGCATTATGCGGCGCTTGACCTCGGGGCCGAAGCCCTCGCTGCGGCTGTTATTGTAAAGCTCGGTTATGTCGCTGTAATTTTCGCTGCGATAGCCGTAGCGCACGCCGTCGAAGCGGGCCAGATTGCTGGACGCCTCGGCGGAGCTGATGACGTAATATGCGGGCAGGGCTTTTTCAAGCGAGGGCATGGAAAGCTCCACTATCTCCGCGCCCAGCCCCTCAAAAACGCGGGCGGCGTTCAGCACCGAGGATTTGACCTCGCCGCTGAGCCCATGGCCGAAGGACTGCTTAAGGAGGGCGATTTTCATGCCCTTGACGCCCCTGCCGAGCTCCGCCGTAAAGTCGGGGTACTCGTTGTTGACGCTGGTGGCGTCGTGGGGGTCGTAGCCGGCGATGGCGTTAAGAATGAGGGCGTTGTCCTCCACGGTCTTGGTGAGAGGGCCTATCTGGTCCAGAGACGAGGCGAAGGCCACCAGTCCGTAGCGGGAAACCCGGCCGTAGGTGGGCTTCATGCCCACGACGCCGCAGAAGGCCGCCGGCTGGCGAATACTGCCGCCGGTGTCGCTGCCCAGGGCGAAGGGCGCCTCGTTGGCGGCGACCACCGCCGCGCTGCCGCCGCTGCTGCCGCCGGGGACGCGGTCGAGAGCGCGGGGGTTGTGGGTTATCTGAAAGGCGCTGTTTTCGGTGGAGGAGCCCATCGCGAACTCGTCCATGTTCACCTTGCCCAGCACGGGAGTGCCCTGCGCGTTGAGCTTTTCCATGACCGTCGCGTCATAGGGCGGCACAAAATTCCCCAGCATTTTCGAGGCGCAGGTGGTCTTGAGCCCCTTTGTGCAGATATTGTCCTTGATGGCCCCCGGCACGCCGAGGAGGGGGGCCTTCTTCCCCTCTCCCCTGGCCTTGTCGGCGGCCTTCGCGGTCTCAAGGGCGGCCTCGGCGGTGACGGTGATATAGCCGTTCACCTTTTCGTCGTTCTGTTCTATTGAAGTCAGGTAGCCGGCGGTGATCTCCTCGGAGGTCAGCTCCCCGGTCTCCATCGCCCGGGCAAGCTCCCTGACGGTAAGTTTCGTTATCTCACTCATTGCTTTGTCTCCTTACTCCACAACGCGGGGCACGCTGACGTATTCCTCCGTCCGCGTAGGGGCGTTGGCCAGCATGGTCTCCCGGTCGAACCCGCTGACCGGCTTATCCTCATGGAACACGTTATTCAGCGGAATAACGTGGGCGGTAACCTCGGTGTCGCCGGTCTCCACCTCGGAAAGCTGGTCGGCAAAGCCGATTATGGCCTCCATATCGTTGGCCATGGCCGCCTTTTCCTCGGGCGAAAGACTGAGCCTGGCCAGCTTAGCCACATTTTCGACGTCTATACGGGGACCCTTTTTCTTCTTGGGTCCGGCACCGGACGGGCCCTCGGCAAAAGCCTGGCCCAGGCGCAGCACCTCAAGCTGCTTGGGGTCCACAAAATCCGGCGCGCCGGTCATGGGGCAGGAGGCGTCCTTTATCTTGGGGAAAGCGATGACCTCGCGAAGGCTGTCCGCCCCCAAAAGCATCATCACCAGCCGGTCAAGGCCGAAAGCGAAGCCGCCGTGGGGCGGGGTGCCGTACTTAAAGGCGTTGACCATGAAGCCGAAGCGGTTTTCTATCTCCTCGTCGCTGAAGCCCAGGGCCTCGAACATCTTCTGCTGCACGTCGCTGCGGTGGATACGGATGCTGCCGCTGCCCAGCTCGATGCCGTTGAGCACAACGTCATAGGCTTGGGCCCTGACCCGGGCGGGGTCGGTGACGAGGTACTGCACGTCCTCGGGATAGGGCATGGTGAAGGGGTGGTGCATGGCCATGAAGCGGCCCTCCTCGTCGCTCCACTCAAACTGCGGGAAGTCGGTGACGAACAGGAATCTGTAATCGTCCTTGGGGCGCAGTCCCAGCATATCGCCCAAATCCAGACGAAGCGTGCCCAGCGTCCGGTAAACGGTGGCGGGCTTGTCGGCGCAGAAAAGGATGAAGTCTCCGGGGACGGCGTCCATGCGCTTCAATATGGCGTCTATATCCTCCTTGGAGAAATATTTCGTGAGTATGGAGTAGACCTCGCCGTCGGGCCGCACGGCTATCCACGCCATGCCCTTGGCCCCGTAGCTCTGAGCCTTTTCGGTAAGCTCCTCGATAGTGCTGCGCGTAAAGTCGGCGCAGCCCTTGACGTTGATGGCGCGGACGATGCCGCCCTTGTCCACAACGCTGCGGAACACCGAAAAGCTGCACGTTTTCATAATATCGCTGAGGTCCACTATCGGCAGGCCGAAGCGGATATCGGGCTTGTCGCTGCCGTATTTGTCCATGCACTCCTGCCAGGTCAGGCGGGGGAAGGCGTAGTCTATCTCGCTGCCCATGACGGTTTTGAAGATGTATTTGAACAGCCCCTCCAGATGCCGGAGTATATCCTCCTGCTCGACGAAGGACATTTCCATATCCACCTGGGTGAACTCCGGCTGGCGGTCGGCCCGCAGGTCCTCGTCGCGGAAGCACCGGGCTATCTGATAATACTTGTCTATGCCGCCCACCATAAGGAGCTGCTTAAATATCTGGGGCGACTGGGGCAGGGCGTAAAAGGTGCCCGTGTGCACCCGGCTCGGCACAAGGTAGTCCCGCGCGCCCTCGGGGGTGGACTTGCAGAGCATGGGGGTCTCCACATAGATGAAGTCCTTGCTGTCGAGGTAATCCGAGGCGGCCTTTTGAACCGCGTGGCGAAAACGGAGATTTTTGACCATCGACGGCCGCCGCAAATCTATGTAGCGGTAGCGCAGGCGCAGGTCCTCTCTCACGCTCTGGTCGTCGTCGGGGTTGAAGGGCAGGCCGGCGGCGGGGGAAAGCACCTCCAGACTTGTGGCCATGAGCTCCACCGTGCCGGTCTTGAGCTTGGGGTTGTAGGTTTCCTCATCTCTGTGGCGGACCGTGCCGGTAACGGCGATGACGGTCTGGTTGCGCAGGCCCTCGGCGGCGGCGAAGTCCTCGGGGCTGAGATTGGCCATATTGAACACCGCCTGAAGAGTGCCCTCGCGGTCACGCAGGTCGATGAAAATTACGCCGCCCATGTCCCGCTTGGTCTGCACCCAGCCGCAGGCGGTCTGCTCGGTATCTATATGGGCCTCGGACAGAAGCCCGCAGTAAACAGTTCTGTACATAGGAACCACTCCCGTGAAAAATTTACATACTATAATATGATATAATAACATAAAACCGCCGCTTTTGTCAATAGCTTTTTAAACAAAATGCGTATAAAAACGGCTTTTCCGGCAGAGCGGCATGACCGGCGGCCCCCGAAAAGCGTCCGGCGCTCTCCCTGCCCGCAAAGGGCGAAAAGCGAGCGAAGTCCCCGCAAACAACGAAGTTGTTTGCGACGACGCAGCGTGACCTTTTGCGAAAAAAGATGCGAGGTGAAGCAAGCCGAGCTCTAATTTTTTTAATTTTTTCGGCGGCTTGAGGGCAAGCCGCCCTACACTATACCATAACAAAGTGGCGTAGGGCGGGCTGCCGCGTCATCGCAAGCCTCGCTTCGCTTGCGGTGACTTTTTATGCTTTGCAAAAAAGTCACCGTTTGGCTCGTTCGGCTGCTCTTCCTTTTCCCCATAAAGCCTGTCGGCTTTGCGGGGGCCCCATGACTGCCGTCACGCATAACGGACAAAAAACCTCGCAAAAGGTCGATAGTGAGCCAAAGCCGTCGAAGGCGGCATACTCGCGAAAAGTCGGAAAGCAAGCGGAGGCGTATATGAGGGCGGCCTACCCGCCTGAATAGCCGAAGCGCGGCGGGACTTTTCGCGAAAAAGGAGGAGCAAGCCTTCGTGCGACGACCTTTTTTCGCAAGAAAAAAGCCGCCGAAGGCGGCATACTCGCAAAAGGTCGATAGTGAGCCAAAGCCGTCGCGAGGGCCGTTTTAGGCCCGAAGCAGGCGACGCGAACGTGACCTTTTGCGAAAGAGGAGGAGCAGCGGAGCGAGCCAAACGGCGGCTTTTTGCGAAGCATAAAAAGCCGCCGCAAGCGAAGCGACGCTTGCGACGACGTGGTGCGACCGGGAGGATTCGAACCTCTGGCCTTTGGAGTCGGAGTCCAACGCTCTATCCAACTGAGCTACGATCGCATTTTCAAATATAGTGTATTTTACCACACCGCCGCGCAAAAGTCAAGACCTATCGCGGTTTTTATTTCCGCCTTTTTTCCCGCTCTCCTTCCTTTTGGTAATATTGTATACAAATTGCACAAATATATTGTGAAAATTTATGGGTGTAATTGTGATAATTTTATAGTATAATAAACGTATATAGGCCCCACTAATAAGGAGGAAAAAGGAAAATGAACATATTCAGCGCGGAAAACATCAGAAACATTTGCGTTATGGGCCACGGCGGAAGCGGCAAAACCAGCCTTGTGGAGGCGATACTCAGCAAGGCCGGGGTCAGCGACCGCTTCGGAAAAATCGCCGACGGCACCACGGTATCAGACTATGACCCCGAGGAAATAAAGCGCAAAATTTCGATCAACCTTACCGTTGAGCCCTACGAGTGGAAAACCGAGAAGATAGGTCTTACAAAGGTGAACCTTGTGGACACCCCCGGCTACTTCGACTTTGTGGGCGACGCGGCCTGCGGCGTGCGCGTCTGCGGCAGCGCCCTGATCGTCGTAAACGCCAAAAGCGGCGTTCAGGTGGGCACCGAGCAGGCTTACGAAATGGCCACCCAAAAGGGCATGGCCAAAATGTTCTTCGTCAGCAACATGGACGACGAATACGCGGACTTCGCCAAGGTGGTCGCACAGCTTAAGGAAAAATTCGGCAAGAGCGTAGCGCCCTTCCGTATTCCCATCAAGGACGGCAAAAAGATAAGAGGCTATGTAAACGTGGTCAGCGGCCGGGCTTACACCATAAACAACGACGTGGAGACCGAGATACCCATACCCGACGACATGGCCGACGAATACAACGAATACCATGAGTTCCTTGTGGAGGCCGTGGCCGAGAGCAGCGAGGAGCTTTTGGAGCGTTATCTGGAGGGCGACACCATCACCGACGAGGAGATGCGCTCGGTACTTAAGGAGTCCGTCCGCAGCGGCGTGGTTTCGCCCGTGTACGGAGGCTTTTCCACCGGCACCACCTTCGCCGTGCGCTCACTTATGGACGCCATGCTCAAGTATCTGCCCACTCCCACCCAGTGCCCGCCGGAGCTGGCGGAAAAGGACGGGGAGCCTTGGGAGGTAAACAGCCTCAACACCGACCCCATGTCCGCGCTGGTATTCAAAACCGTGGCCGACCCCTATGTGGGCAAGATGTCGATTTTCCGTGTTTACAGCGGCGTTATCCGCCCCGACACGACAGTGTACAATCCAATCCGCGACTGCAACGAGCGCATCGGCAAGCTCTATATGCTTCGCGGCAAAAAGCAGATAGAGGTGACCGAGCTTCGCGCCGGCGATATCGGCGCGGTGACCAAGCTGGCCGAGACCCAGACCGGCGACACCCTCTGCACCACCAGCGCGAAAATAGTCCTCACCGGCATAACTCTGCCCAAGCCCAATCTGTCCATGGCCGTAGTGCCCAAGAGCAAGGGCGACGAGGAAAAGATAAATTCCGGTCTGGCCCGTCTTCACGAGGAGGATCCCACTTTCAGCGTTGAGACCAACAACGAGACCAAGGAAACCATAATCAGCGGCCTCGGCGATATGCACCTGGAGGTCATCTCGTCCAAGCTGCAAAACAAATTCGGCGCGGGCATAACCCTAAAATCGCCCACCATACCCTACCGCGAGACCATACGCAAGAGCGTGAAGGTACAGGGCCGCCACAAGAAGCAGTCCGGCGGTCACGGTCAGTTCGGCGACGTGTGGATAGAGTTCTCGCCCCACGACGGCAGCGACCTCATCTTTGAGGAGAACATTTTCGGCGGCGCCGTGCCCAAGAACTACTTCCCCGCCGTTGAAAAGGGCCTGCGCGAGTGCATCGCCAAGGGCGTGCTGGCCGGTTATCCGGTGGTCGGCCTCAAGGCCGTGCTGGTGGACGGCAGCTATCACCCCGTTGACTCGAGCGAAATGGCCTTCAAGCTGGCGGCGGCGGCGGCGTATAAGGAGGGTCTGCCCAAGGCCGGTCCCGTCCTGCTTGAGCCCGTGGGACGGCTGGAGGTCTCCATACCCGAAAGTCAGATGGGCGACATTACCGGCGACATCAACAAGCGCCGGGGCCGTATTCTGGATATGTCCCCCACCGGCGGCGGCAAGGGCAAGGTAGTGGCCGAGGTGCCCTTGGGCGAAATGGACCGCTACGCCACCGATTTGCGCTCCATGACTCAGGGACGGGGCAGCTTTACCTTTGAGTTTGTACGCTACGAGGAGGCCCCCGCAAACATCGCTCAGAAGATAGTCGCCGAAAACGCGAATAAGTAAACGGCCGTAAAAAATGGCGCGGATCGTTCAAGGGCCAAAAGCCTTGATTTGGCGAGTTTGTATGTTTAATGAATATTAAACTATAAAAATAAAACTATAAATTCATGTGGAAAATCCGCCTTTTTTCAGTAAAAAGTCGGATTTTCTACATCTTATGCCCTTGAACTGCGAACGAAAATCACCGCTCGGCGTACCCGTGTACGCCGTCGGGAGGGCTTTCTCGGCGTCTAAAGCCGCCTGCGAGAGCTGATTTTCGTCCGTTCCGCACGATTTTTTCGGCCGTCCCCGCACGGCCATGCCGCGGAGCGAGTTTTTTGCGGCGACCATTGATTTAGGAGAACAGCCATGAACATCAACATCGTGTGCGTCGGGAAAATCAAGGAAAAATACTTTAACGAGGCCATAGCCGAGTTTGAAAAGCGGCTGGGGCGGTTTTGCAATTTCAAAATAACCGAGCTGCCCGACAAAAGAATTCCCGACAACCCCACCCCCGGCCAGGAGCGCGAGGTGCTGGAGGCCGAGGGGACGGACATTCTGCGCGCAATCGGCAAGGGCGACTACGTCATAGCCCTGTGCGTGGAGGGCAAGCCCCTGTCCAGCGAGGAGTGGGCCGCAAAAACCGCCGACGTTATGCAGACGCGCTCGACAATAACCTACGTCATCGGCGGCTCTTTGGGCCTTAGCCCCGGGGTAAAGGAGCGGGCGGACTTCCGCCTGAGCCTCGGCCGCATAACCCTGCCCCACCGCATCGCCCGGCTGGTGCTGACGGAACAGATATACCGCTGCTTCAAGATAAACGCCAACGAAACATATCACAAGTAGGGGCTGTAAAAAATGGCGCAGACCGTTCAAGGGCTGTGGTCTTAATTTAAGTGAAATGCGAACATTATACAATCGGTCTTTAAAAATAAAGTAATGAATTGAAGTAGAAAATCCGCCCTCTCGAGCGGATTTTCCGTCTTTTTATGCCCTTGAACTACGGCCGAAAATCACCCTCGGCGTACCTGTGTACGCCGTCGGGAGGGCTTTCTCGGCGTCAGGCTTTGCCTGCCGCCTGCGAGAGCTGATTTTCGTCCGTTCTACGCGATTTTTTTGACAGCCCCGTGCTTCAGGTTACATAGTAGGTTTTTTTACAGCCCCTTTGTGTATTATCCGCGTGCTTTTTCAACCCACTCCCGCCAGCGGGCGTCGTCCTGTATCTTTTCATCAACAGAAGCGGCCACGCAGCGCCAAGGATAATACTCCGGCAGCACCTTGTCCAAGCCGGGGCAATACCTCGCCTGACGGAGAGCCTCGTCAAGAGCGGCGAAGGCTCCGTCCTTATCTCCGGCGTTCCAGCGGCGGTCGGCCAGGAAGAGATTTTCCCTCGCAAGGAAGGCGCGGATGCGGTTGTCCCTGCCGTAATTGCCACAGGCAACGGTCTCCGCCACGGAGAGCATCTGCTCAATGCGCCCGGCTGTTTCTTCGGGCGGGGCGCACTCCGCAATTTTGCAGCCGACCATGAGCCGGGCAAGGGACTCCAAAACCGTCAGCATCGTTTCCTTGTAGGCTAAGACCTTTTCTCCACCGGTGAAAGCCCACAGCCACAAAAGCTCGCGGCAGTCGTCAATGCCGGGGGCGGTCTCCGCAAGGGCGGCGGCCTTTTCCGTATCGCCGGTGATGGCGTAAAGAGTGATAAGATATCGGACAGCCCGGCGGCGCAGTTCCGGCTCCAGAGGATTTTTCAACAGCTTCTCGTAGAGAACTATGGCCTCCCGCCACTCGTCACAGCCCCGGTGCCGCTCCACGTCATAGACGTCGAAGCCCTCGGCGTCCTTCAGATGGCGCTCACCACAGCGAACATAACCGGCATTATACAAAATCTCCGCCAGCATGAGGGTTAGTTTTTCGTTTTCCGGAAACTCCGCCAGCGCCTCCCTTCCCAGAGCTATGCATCGGGTCATGGAAACATCCTCGCCGTTGTTTTCCCGGTTCATTTTTTCCAGCTTGTCAAAAAGCTCGTCAATTTTGCGCTGGCGCTCACCGTCACAGCCGAAAAGCCGGTCGATGGACACGCCAAAGCAGTTGGCCAAAGCGGGGATAAGCTCCACATCGGGGTAGCAGGTTCCCACCTCCCAGCGGGAGACCGCCTGAGCGGTGACCCCCAGGGCGGTGGCCAAGTCCTCTTGGGTCCTACCGCTCCGGCGGCGCAGCTCACGGAGCTGTTCGCCCAATTTAACAGTCATAATAAAACCTCCCAAATGTTATTATCCACCGGTGTGATTTTATTGTACCATTCATTCGGGCAAAATTCAATTATCAATTTGTTGTTTGAAATTCAACATGGGGTTTATCCCGCGGCGCTATTTTTTCTGATAAAACACCTTTTCATCGTCGGTTATGTTCATATAAAAGACCTCGCCGGCGGTGACGCTGCGCTCCTTCAGGAGCCGGTCCAGCTGTTCCATCGACATACCGGCGGCCTTGAGGCCGCTTTCGCGCACCTTGCCGTCGGCGATAAGAGTGTGGGGCAGATGGGTCTGGGTGGGGCTGAGGTTCATGTCCTCACAGGTGAGGGGACGGCTCTGCTCCTTGGGTATGACGGATATCTGGCCGTTGGTCTCAAGCATGGCGGTGTCCACCTCGGTTATCTGGCTGTAGCCGTTAAGCCTGAGCTGCTCAAGCAAATCGTCCAGACTGACGCGGAGACGGCGCAGGGTCTTGACCTGAATTTTGCCGTCCTTAATTACAATGGTGGGCCGGCCGGTGATTACCGTGCGGCAGACCTCGCTTTTGAGCACCAGCATGGACAGCAGAAATTCGGCCAAAACAAGAGTGATTATCGGCACCATTCCGTCCCAGATGGGCTGGCTGCTGTCCTCGATGGGTATGGCGGCAAGGTCGCTTATCATTATGGCGACCACCAGCTCCGAGGGCTGGAGCTCGCCAAGCTGCCGCTTGCCCATGACGCGCAGGGCCGCGATGACCAAAAAATAAAGTATCAGCGTTCGAAAAAATAAAGTCCACATTGGCTTGCACCTTTCCCAAGGTAAAACCGAACAAAGATTGTGCGGCATTTCCCTTGACAATCTCGTCTTTTTTGTATACAATAATAATATAACCGATTTTTGCGGATTTACTACGGAAAGGAGGCCGCGCCATGGCCTTTCTGCCCATATCGAAGGCCGAAATGGAGGAACGGGGCTGGGATTGGTACGATTTTTTGTTCATTTCAGCCGACGCATACGTGGATCACCCATCCTTCGGGGCGGCCATACTGAGCCGTCTTTTGGAGGCCGAGGGCTACCGGGTGGCGATATGCCCGCAGCCGGACGTGAGCACGCCCGAGTCGCTGACGCGGTACGGGCGGCCAAGGCTGGGCGTGCTGGTCTCCGGCGGGGTCATAGACTCGATGGTGAACCACTACACCGCCGCCAAAAAGCCCCGAAGCGAGGACGTTTATTCCCCCGGAGGGAAGGCCGGCCTCCGGCCCGACCGGGCCACGATAGTCTACGGCAATCTTGTGCGCCGGGCTTTTGGCAAAATACCCCTGATCATCGGCGGCACCGAGGCCAGCCTCCGCCGCTTCGCCCACTATGACTACTGGGGCAACAACGTGCGGCGGAGCATAATTTTTGACAGCCGCGCTGACCTTATCTCCTTCGGCATGGGAGAAAAGAGCATAATAGAAATAGCCGACGCCCTCGCGGAGGGCACGCCGGTGAACCTGCTCACCAACATACGGGGCACCTGCTATATCGCGGACAATCCGCCGAAAAACGCGGTACTCCTCCCCGGCTTTGAGGAGGTAAGGGACGACAAGGTCAAATACGCCGAGGCCGCCAACACGGAATACGCCGAGCAGGACCCCATACGGGGCGCGGCCCTGGCGCAGAGGCACGGGGACAAGTACGTGGTACAAAACCCCATGAGCCCGCCCCTCACCCGGAGCGAGATGGACCGCATATACGCCCTGCCCTATGAAAGGGCCTGGCACCCGGTATACGACGCAATGGGCGGCATACCGGCCTACAGCGAGGTAAAGTTTTCCCTGACCAGCAGCCGCGGCTGCTTCGGGAGCTGCTCCTTCTGCGCGATAACCTTCCATCAGGGGCGGATAATCCAGTCCCGCTCCCACCAGAGCATACTAAACGAGGCGAAAAAATTCATCTGGGACAAGGATTTCAAGGGCTATATCCACGACGTGGGCGGCCCCACGGCCAACTTCCGCTTTCCGGCCTGCGAAAAGCAGCTTAAAAGCGGCGCCTGCAAGGACAGACAGTGCCTTTATCCCAAAATTTGTCCCAACGCCAAGGTGGACCACGGCGACTATATAGAACTGCTGAGGGAACTGAGGGTCCTGCCGGGAGTGAAAAAGGTCTTTGTCAGGAGCGGCATACGCTACGACTACTGCATGGCGGACAGGGACGACGCCTTTCTTCGGGAGCTGTGCGAACATCACGTCAGCGGCCAGCTCAAGGTGGCTCCGGAGCATATCAGCGACAATGTGCTCCGCTACATGGGCAAGCCGGGAGTGAACGTATACAACAGGTTTAAGGATAAGTTTTACGAGATAAACCGGGAGCTCGGCAAGGAGCAGTACCTCGTGCCCTATCTGATGAGCAGTCATCCCGGCAGCACCATAAACGACGCCATAGAGCTGGCGCTATATTTAAAAAGCAATCACATCCACCCCGAGCAGGTGCAGGATTTTTATCCCACGCCGGGGACATTGAGCACCGCCATGTTCTACACCGGTCTCGACCCCCGAACCATGAAGCGGGTCTACGTGGCCCGCGACCCTCGCGAAAAGGCCATGCAGCGGGCCCTGCTCCAATGGTCCCGGCCCGAGAACTACGACATCGTGCGGGAGGCCCTCATAAAGGCCAACCGGCGGGACTTGATAGGCTTTGGCGAAAACTGCCTCATCAGGCCGAAAATAAACGGAGAAAACGAAAGGAGAACAAAAAATGTCAGCACAAATTCTGGACGGAAAGGCCCTGTCGGCAAAAATAAAGGAGGAGCTCCGCGGGGAGGCCGAGGCTCTGGCCGCAAAGGGCGTTAGGCCCGGTCTGGCGGTCATTATCGTGGGCGATGACCCGGCCAGCCGGGTATATGTGAACAACAAAAAGAAAGCCTGCGAGGTCTGTTCCATAATGAGCGAGGAATACGCCCTCCCCGCCGAGACCGCCGAGGAGGAGCTTTTGGCGCTGATAGACAAGCTCAACCGCCGCGACGACATCCATGGCATACTGGTGCAGCTTCCCCTGCCAGAGCACATCGACAGCGAAAAGGTGCTGCTGGCCATAGACTACCGCAAGGACGTGGACGCCTTTCACCCGGTGAACGTGGGGAAAATAATGATAGGCAGCTTCGACTTTCTGCCCTGCACGCCGGCGGGAGTCATGGAGCTTATACGTCTCACCGGCATAGACGTGACCGGCAAGGAGTGTGTCGTGGTGGGCCGCAGCAACATCGTGGGCAAGCCCATGGCCATGCTTCTCCTTCACCAAAACGGCACCGTCACCGTCTGCCACAGCAAAACCAAAAATCTGGCGGAGGTCTGCCGCAGGGCGGACATCCTCGTGGCCGCCGTGGGCAAGGCGAATTTTATCACGGCGGACATGGTAAAGCCCGGCGCGGTAGTTATCGACGTGGGCATGAACCGTGTGGACGGCAAGCTTTGCGGGGACGTGAAATTTGACGAGGTCAGCGAGGTCGCCTCGGCCATAACGCCGGTGCCCGGCGGCGTGGGGCCCATGACCATCGCCATGCTGATGAAAAACACCGTCAAGGCCGCCGGCCTGAGGCTGAAATAGTAAAAAAGCTTCGTAATCCGGCGGCAAATGGTATCGGCCCTTTTTGTCCGTCATGCTAAGCGGCGGGCTGAGGGCAGCCCGCCCTACGGCATAATTTTACGCAACGTAGGGCGGCTTGCCTTCAAGCCGCCGGAAAATTCGTTCGCGTTTAAAAGTACGCGGAAAATGAGAAACACGTAAAACGGTGACGCTGATTTTAACTCGCTATGTAACCTGGAGGCACGGGGGCTGTACAAAAAAATCGCGTAGAACGGACGAAAATCAGCCCGCGCAGACGGCCCCTGCCGTCGAGCAGGCCCTCCCGACGGCGTACATAGGTACGCCGAGGGTGATTTTCGTTCGTAGTTCAAGGGCATAAAACAAAAAGAAAAACCGTCTTTTTTTCGTAAAAAGGCGGTTTTTCCACATTAATTCATAGTCTTGGTTTTATTGCCGTGTTTATCAATACATAAATTTGCCTTAGATAAAGCCTTTCGGCCCTTGAACGGTCTGCGCCATTTTTTTACAGCCCCTCTTTTCCATCTAAATCAGTCCAGACCGTTGGGATTGTTCTTTTGCCAGTTCCAGGTGTCGCGGCACATATCCTCGATGGTCTTTTCGGCCACCCAGCCCAGGCACTCCTTGGCCTTGGAGGGGTCGGAATAGCACTCGGGCACGTCGCCGGCCCTGCGGGGCTGGAACTCATAGGGAAGGTCTATATTGTTGACCTTCATAAAGCTGTTGACGATGTCCATTACGCTGTAGCCTACGCCGGTGCCAAGGTTTATGGCCTCGGCGCCCTTGTGGGCGGCGGCGTACTCGATGGCCTTGGCGTGGCCCTTCGCCAAATCCACAACGTGGATGTAGTCCCGGACGCAGGTGCCGTCGGGAGTGGGATAGTCGTTGCCAAAGACGCCCAGCTTAGGCAGCTTTCCGATGGCCACCTGAGAGATGTAGGGCATAAGATTGTTGGGGATGCCGTTGGGGTCCTCTCCGATGCGGCCGCTCTCGTGAGCGCCGATGGGGTTGAAATAACGGAGCAGCACCACGCTCAGCTCCGGGTCGGCGGCGCAGGCGTCACGGAAAATCTGCTCGCTCATTATCTTCGTCCAGCCATAGGGACTGCTCGTCTTATAGGCGGGCATATCCTCGGTCAGCGGCACCTTCTCGGGCACGCCGTAAACCGTGGCGGAGGAGGAGAACACAATATTCTTCACATTGTGCTTGGCCATTACCTCCAGCAGGGTGAGAGTGGAGTCAAGGTTGTTGCGGTAATAGCGGACGGGTATTTTGCAGCTTTCACCCACGGCCTTGAGTCCGGCGAAGTGTATGATGCAGTCGATGCGGTTTTCGCCGAAAATCTTGTCCATGGCCTCGCCGTCGGTGGCGTCGGCCTCGTAAAACTTAAAGTCTCTGCCGCTTATCTCGCGTATGCGGTTGAGGGCCTCGGGCTTGGAGTTGCTGTAATTGTCCACGATGATGACATCGTGGCCCAGGGCCAGCAGCTCTATGCAGGTGTGGGAGCCGATGTAACCGGCGCCGCCTGTGAGCAGTACCTTCATATTCTATCATCCTTTCGGTATTTTTTACTAAGTATATTATACAATTAATTCCCCGATTTGTAAAGTGGTTTGAAGGTAAAATTTTGAATTTCCTCCCGTGCCAAAATAGACCTTGACAACATGGGGAAAACGTGGTAAAATAGTATGCAACAAATCCGGGGGACGGGCCCCCGGGAGAAAAATAGGAGTTGATATCGATGGCTGAAGAAAAAAGATTTGTGGAAGAGATTACGCCCATGGATGAGGACTTCGCCCGCTGGTACACCGACATCGTGACCAAGGCGGACCTTATCGAGTACGCCTCGGTGAGGGGCTGCTGCGTGATACGACCTTACGCTTACGCCATCTGGGAAAATATTCAAAAAACGCTGGACGCCATGTTCAAGGCCACCGGCCATGAGAACGTGTATATGCCCATGTTCATCCCCGAAAGCCTGCTCCAGAAGGAAAAGGACCACGTCGAGGGCTTCGCGCCGGAGGTGGCCTGGGTCACCATGGGCGGCAACGAAAAGCTCCAGGAGCGGCTTTGCGTTCGGCCCACCAGCGAGACCCTTTTCTGCGACCATTACAAGAACATAATCCACTCCCACAGGGACCTGCCCAAGCTCTACAACCAGTGGTGCAGCGTCGTCCGGTGGGAAAAAACCACCCGCCCCTTCCTGCGGACAATGGAATTTCTCTGGCAGGAGGGCCACACCGCCCACGCCACCGCGGAGGAGGCGCAGGCCGAGACCGAGCGTATGCTCAATGTTTACGCCGATTTTTGTGAAAACTACCTGGCCATTCCCGTGGTGAAGGGCCGCAAGACCGAGAGCGAAAAGTTCGCCGGCGCGGTGGCCACCTACACCATAGAAAGCCTTATGCACGACGGCAAGGCCCTGCAAAGCGGCACCAGCCACAACTTCGGCGACGGCTTCGCCCGGGCCTTCGGCATACAGTACACCGACAAGAACAACACCCTTCAGTACGTGCATCAGACCTCCTGGGGCATGACGACGCGGCTCATCGGCGCGATAATCATGGTTCACGGCGACGACAGCGGCCTTGTGCTGCCGCCCCGCATCGCCCCCATCCAGCTTATGATAATACCCATCGCCATGCACAAAGAGGGCGTGCTGGAAAAGGCTCGGGAGCTTCAGGCCGCCTTGGGAGAGAAATTCAGGGTAAAGCTGGACGACAGCGACAAAAATCCCGGCTGGAAATTCAGCGAGTACGAGATGAAGGGCGTTCCTCTGCGCCTTGAGATAGGCCCCAAGGATATAGAGAAGAACAGCTGCGTGCTTGTGCGCCGCGATACCAGGGAGAAGATTTTCGTTTCGCTTGACGAGCTGGAAAGCAAGGCGGCCAAGGTGCTGGAGGACATCCAAGCCTCCCTTTACAACAAGGCCCTGGCCCACCGGGAGGAGTGTACCTTCGACGCCCACGATTACGCGGAGTTCAGGGACATCGCCGAAAACAAGCCCGGCTTTATCCGGGGAATGTGGTGCGGCGACGAAGCCTGCGAGGACAGGATAAAGGCCGATACCGGCGCCACCGCCCGGTGTATGCCCTTTGAGCAGGAGCATATAAGCGACAAATGCGTCTGCTGCGGCAAGCCCGCTAAGACCATGGTTTATTGGGGCAAGGCATATTGAGCCGTTAATTTCGCGCCGCGGCGCCGCCATCCTTTTTCGGCGGCGCCGCGCGTATATTTTTGAAATATTTTTCCAATAAATTCAAAAAAATTGTTGACAAAACCTCTGCGTAAATGTATAATTAATATATAGATATTTGTAAGGCGGTACCGTCTTATATATAAAAAGGAGGATGTTTATGAATCAGTTTCTTAACGCAATGAAGAATTATGCCAACTTCAAGGGCAGGACCGCGAGAAAGGACGTATGGTTTTATCTGCTGATAGCCATTGCCGTTTCCGCCGTGTGCATCACGGTTTCCATTCTTGTGACCGGCGGCCTCGGCGAGCCCGGCAACCTTCGTCCCATGGGCATGAGCCCCACCGCCTTCGGCGTATCGCTGGCCATAGTGCTGGTATTCCTTTGCCCCACCGCGGCCATAATCGTGCGCCGGCTCCATGACACCGGGCACAGTGCTCTGTGGATATCATTTCTTGTGGCGTTTCTCCTGTGCGGCACCTTTGCCAACGCTCTGGGCAGAGAGGCCGACGGCGCCGTGTTTGAGATAACCGCCTTTATATTCGGTTTCCTCTCATTCATACTTTTCGTCACAAACTTTATACTTATACTCTGCGCCGACAGCCAGCACGGTGAAAACCAGTACGGTCCCAACCCCAAGACCAACCCCAAGACCAATACCAAGACCGGCGCACAGTAAAGAATACTGTAAAAATGTGGAAATCCGCTTGCAAAAGCGGATTTCCGTCTTTTCTACGAATGATTTTTTACGGCCAATTGCAGGTATCTTTACCGCCCCCTTGACAAACCGGCGCCAATGAGTTACAATATAGCTGAATATACGAAAAAAGCTGAAAAGGAAGAATGTATATGAGCGAATGTTCCCACAACTGTTCCACCTGCGGCGAAAGCTGCGCCAAGCGTGACCCGAGCAGTCTTATCGAACCGTCAAACAGTCTGTCCCAAATCAAAAAGGTCATTGCCGTGGTGAGCGGCAAGGGCGGCGTGGGCAAGTCCTCGGTGACCTCCATGCTGGCGGTGCTGGCAAGGCGCAAGGGCTTCGAGACGGCCGTGCTGGACGCGGACATCACCGGCCCCTCAATTCCCCGCGCTTTCGGCGTTACGGCAAGGGCCCAGGGCGGAGAGGACGGCATCTACCCCGTCACAACAAAAACAGGCATAAAAATAATGTCCCTCAACCTCCTTATCGACGACCCGTCCAAGCCCGTAATCTGGCGCGGCCCGGTCATCGCCGGGGCGGTTAAGCAGTTCTGGACCGACGTGGTCTGGGGCGACGTGGACTATATGTTCGTGGATATGCCTCCGGGCACCGGCGACGTTCCTTTGACGGTGTTCCAGTCCCTGCCGGTGGACGGAATAATCGTGGTCACCTCTCCGCAGGAGCTGGTTTCCATGATAGTGGAAAAGGCCGTGCAGATGGCCGAAATAATGAACATTCCCATCCTTGGCATAGTCGAAAATTATTCCTACTTCAAATGCCCCGACTGCGGCAGGGAACACAGCATTTTCGGCCCCAGCCGCCTTGACGAAGCGGCCGCGAAGAGCGGTGTTTCCGCCAAGACGCGCCTCCCCATCGACCCGGGTCTCGCCCGTCTCTGTGACGAGGGCCGGCTGGAGGACTGCGACCCCGCCGCGCTGGAGACTATTTTTGACGCTCTAAGCAAAAACTAAACATATTACACAGGGGCCGTAAAAAAATGGCGCAGATCGTTCAAGGGCAGCAGACTTTTATTAAGGCAAATTTGAGCACTATATAATCAATCAGTAAAAATAGAACGATAACTTAATGTAGAAAATTCGCCCTTACGGGCGAATTTTCTCATTTTTATGCCCTTGAACTACGAACGAAAATCACCCTCGGCGTACCTGTGTACGCCGTCGGGAGGGCTTGCTCGGCGGCAGGGGCCGCCTGCGCGAGCTGATTTTCGTCCGTTCTGCACGATTTTTTCGGCCGGCCCCCGTGCCTTCCAGATTACATAGCAAAATCTCTTTTTGTTTTATGCCCTTGAACCGCGAAAGCAAATCACACCTTGGCGAAAAGCGTTTTCGCCTCCTCCGGCACGGGAACGGGGTTTCCCTCGCAGTCCACGGCCACGACCGGTTCGGCGGCGGTTATTCCGAACGCGCCGACGCTCTCGCCGAATTGCCTAAGCGCCTCCCCAAATCCGCCGCCGCGGTCCTCCGCGAGAATATAAAGCAGCCCGAGGTTTTCCCTGTCCTCCGTTTTAACGGCGCACAGCCGCCCGCCCCGCGGATTTTGCACGGCGCCGCAGGTGAGAATATACTCCGCGTTTTTCGGCTCCGCGATATCCGCCGCCTTTTTGACCCTTTCGGCATATTTTTTATACTCGGGGTCGTCCTTGTGCCTCACAAAATTACGCCAGTGCGGGGCGGCGATAATCGCGCGGAAATCAGACGGGTAAAAAACAGGCGGGGCGATGGGTATTTCCTCGTCCTCAAAAGGCAGGTTTTCATATTTCATGGTTATAGCGAGGCCGTCGCAGGAGTAAAGGCTCTCCCGCTTGCCGTATAAAGACGCGGTCTTTTGCGTCACGGCGCTCAGCGTGTCAAATTTCGGGCTGCCGTAGGAAACCCTCGTGCCGTTCGGGAGGGCCGCCGCGTTTTCAATCAGCGTGACCGCCCGGTCCAGCGCCCTGTAAGCCGCCTCCTCTTCGTCAAAGAAAAGGTGGTTGTTCGAGAGGCGAAGAAGGGCCATCAGCTTTTCGTGGAGCCACATATCCGGCTTTGTGATGTCCGGGTTGTGGGACAGCCTTTTAAGGAAGTCGAGGGCGAGCTCGCAGCCTTCAATTGCCTCCCTGACGCCGCCGCCATATCCGTAAACCGTCATAAAATCTATCACTTTGCACACCGCCGCCTGATGCCAATACTGGCACAGAATCCGGTTTTTCCTTTCGTCGCGGCCGGTGTAGTACCGCGTCATCAGATTTAATTTGCTGAGGTCGAGCTCCGAGCCGTACTCGCGGATAAATCCGAGCGCGGTCCTCTCGTCGGTCTCCGCGTCAAGATACGTGAAAATCAGCCGGTCATGCCAATAGGTGTCCGTGCAGCGTTTTAAAGCGTTTTTTGTAATACCCCGCATCGCGCTAAGGCCGCGTTTTTCGGCGGGCAAACCGCCGAGGACGGCTACAGCGTTGCATACCGCCTCCCAGTCGTCGGGGAATTCGGTGCGCCACTCGTTTAAAACCTCCAGCTTGGCCTCCGCCCCCTTTGCCCCCTGAAAGCGGGTCATGTACTCCCCGCGCCGGCTTTCCCGCGCTTTTGGCGAAACGCCCAGCAGGTAATCGACACTCACGCCGAAATACGCCGCGATAACCGGCAGCATTTCAATGTCGGGATAGGCGGCATTTGTCTCGTAGCGGCTTATCGACTGGACGGATATCCCCAAAGCCCCGGCAAGCTCCTCTTGGGTTATATCCCGCTGGCGGCGAAGTTTTTTCAGGTTGGTTCCAAAGCTGAGATTCATAATCGTTCCCCCGATTTTTTATCTGATAAAATTATTATATCAGAAATCGGGCGCAATGTAAACCTCGCGTTGGGAGAAAGTTATTCTCGTGAAGCGGGAGAAGCGGCAAAAAGGAGGAGCAGCGGCGCGACGCGATGCTTGCTCCGACGCCGTGGTGCGAGTTGTCTTACAAAATCATCGTCACAACGCGTGCCACAAGCACAAATTCACGCCCCAAAGCATGGGGCGCGATTTGGGTGCGGCGGTTCTTCTACTCGCAAAAGGTTGGTAGTGAGCCAAAGCCATCGCGAGGGCCGCTTTAGGCCCGAAGCAGGCGACGCGAACGTGACCTTTTGCGAAAGAGGAGGAGCAAGCCTTCGTGCGACGACCTTTTTTCGCAAGAAAAAAGCGTCGGAGCAAAGACAGGCTTTGCTCCGACGTGGTGCGGATGACAGGACTTGAACCTGCACGTCTAAGACACAAGAACCTAAATCTTGCATGTCTGCCAATTCCATCACATCCGCATATTTGTATTTTACCACAAACGGGCAGCCTTGTCAAGAGTTTAAAGCGGGCCCGTTTATTTCCTGAATACGGCCCCGGTCGGGTCATATACTAACTTTGGTGATGATATGGGCCGTTTTGTCAACGTTATACTTATCGCCGCGGCGGTGCTGATGCTGCCGCGGGCGCTGAACCTGGTTTTCCCCTTTGCGCTTGGCTTTGTGCTTTATCTGATGTGCCGCCGCTCCGTCCGCCGTATGGCCGCCGCCGGCCTGAACCGCGGCCTCGGCGCGGGACTGGCCCTGTTTTTTATGCTGTCGCTGGTCCTGGGCTTCTGCGCGGCGGTGTTCTTTTTCGCCTATGGCGAACGCTACCGCCTGCCGCAGATATTTAGGCAGATTTCCGCATTTAAAAGCGAAAGCTCCCTGCTGCAGGGCTTTCTCTCCACCCTGAGCGAGGAAATGGCCGACGCCGCCAGGTCCCTTTCCCGAAGCCTGCTCTCGCACATGAGCGACATAACCGGCGCGGTCATGATATTGTTTTTCGCCTTTCTGTCCGCCTTTTTCTTCCTGCGGGACGAGGAAAGGTTGGTTGACATAATATCGCGTCACGGCGGAGGGAACCTCGTCCGGGCCGCTTCCGACATCGGGCTCATCATACGCGACGCGCTGGGGGGCTATGTCAGGGCGCAGGTCATACTAATGGCCGTAACTTTCGGGGTTTTGTCGGTCTTTCTGGTGCTTTTTGGGGTCAAAAACGCCGTGCTCATAGCCTTGGGGACGGCGTTCCTCGACGCCATACCGGTGTTCGGCACCGGCTTTGTCCTGCTGCCGTGGGCCGCGTGGCAGTTCCTGACGGGAAGCACCTCCATGGCCTTCGGGCTGATGGCCCTTTACGGGGTCTGCTCGCTGATAAGGCAGATTTTGGAGCCGCGGATACTCAGCGCCCAGATAGGTCTGCACCCTCTGCTGACGCTGGCGGGGATTTTTGTGGGCTTTAAGCTGTTCGGCCTCCCGGGACTGGTGCTGGGGCCGGCCGCGGTTATGGTTATTGTAAGTTATATACAAAAAATTAAGTAAAACTTTGTGCAACTTTTTCGAACATTTGTTTGCTTTTTGCGCACTTTTGTGGTATACTATAGTCGAGGTGAGAGCTTTGGAGACAAACGACAAACTTCGAATACTGACCGAAAGCGCAAAATACGACGCCGCCTGCACAAGCAGCGGCAGCGACCGAAAAAATATAAAAGGAGGCATCGGCAGCGCAGCAAAAGCGGGCTGCTGCCACGCATTCAGCTCCGACGGACGCTGTATTTCCCTTTTAAAGGTGCTATACACCAACTACTGCATAAACGACTGTAAATACTGCGTTTGCCGCCGCAGCAACGACATTGAACGGGCGGCCTTTGAGCCCCGGGAGCTGGCAGAGCTGTTTTTGAATTTTTACCGGCGCAACTACGTCGAGGGGCTGTTTCTCAGCTCGGGCATAATAAAAAATCCCGACTACACCGCCGAGCAGCTCCTGGAGGTGCTCCGCATCCTCAGGGAGGAGTATTTTTTCTGCGGCTATATCCACGTCAAGGCCATTCCCGGCGCCGCGCCGGAGCTGATACAGGCGTTGGGAACGCTGGCGGACCGAATGAGCGTCAACATCGAACTGCCCAGCGAAAGCAGCCTCAAGCTACTGGCCCCGCAAAAGTCCAGAGAAAAGGTCACAAAGCCGATGGCGCAAATAAGAGACGGCATAATCCGGCGGAAAAACGAGATAAAACACTTTCGCTCCACGCCCCGTTTCGTCCCCGCCGGCCAAAGCACCCAGATGATAATCGGGGCGACTCCCGATTCCGACTACCAGATAATCCGGCTCAGCGAGGCGCTTTACCGCACCTATGGCCTGAAACGGGTGTTTTACTCCGCATACGTGCCCGTCGGCACACATCCCGCCCTCCCCAAGGACATACAGCCGCCGCTGCTGCGGGAGCACCGGCTCTATCAGGCGGACTGGCTCATGCGGTTTTACGGCTTTACCTCAGACGAGATACTAAGCGAAAGCAACAGCCATCTTGACCCTCTGCTGGACCCAAAGGCATTTTGGGCGATCAATCATCTTGACCGGTTTCCGGTGGAAATCAATTCCGCCCCATATGAGATGCTGCTTAGGGTGCCGGGAATAGGGGTTCACTGTGCGAAACGCATCGTCGCCGCCCGCCGAATGTCCCGGCTTTCCTTCGAGGATTTAAAAAAGCTCAGGGTTCAGCTGAAAACCTCCGTATATTTCATTACCTGCGGCGGAAAGTATATGTTTCCTTCATTTAAGATGGACTACCCCTTTATCTACGGCGCTCTCACCGCGTCCAGCACAATGATGCCGGCCATCATTCAGCACCGCCAGCTCACCATGGAGGACGATTTTGACTCGCTCATACCTTCGACGGAGGAGAAAGTAAAATGCTTGACGGGACAGTTTTAGACGGTCATGGCGCCGTTTTCGTATACGACGGCTCCTATCAGGGGCTGTTCACCGCCATTTTTGAGGCGGTATATTCGCGGACCGAGCCGGCGGACATAGTCTCCGAGGACCGGCTCCAGCTCACCTTCAACACCCGCTTTACGGATGTGGAGACCGACCCCGCAAAAGCGGGCCGTGTAGTCTCCGCGGCCAGGAAAAAGCTTGGCGGCGAGGCGATGAGCCGCATATACCGGGCTTTCCTTTCCTCCGGAGAGGGGCGCGAGCTCTGCATATACCGCTATCTCATGCTGGGATTTCGGCTTGGGAGGGCGGCAAACAGTCTGCTCACCGAGCCATACGTCTTTAGGGTGTCGGCCCTGAGCCAAAATGTTTCACGTGAAACAGACAAGATGATGGGCTTCATCAGATTTTCAGTGATGGAGGGCGGCGTCCAATACTGCCGTTTTTCCCCCGAGAATAATATCATGCCTCTGGTTCTGAACCACTTTGCGGCAAGACTTTCCTGTATTCCCTTTGTTATGCACGACACGAGGCATAAAATTCTCGGCATTTATGACACAAGGGAGAAATATATCGTTTCGGCGGAGGGCTTCGTGCCGCCCGAAAAGTCGAGCGACGAGGAATATTTCGAGGGGCTGTGGAAGCTGTTTTACGGAACCGTCGGCATAAAGGAAAGGAAAAATCTCCGCCTTATGAAACAAATGATGCCCGCCAGATATTTTCGTCATATGTGGGAAATGTAGCGGACGGAAGAAGGCCGCAGGCCGGATTTTAGGCGAAACTTTTGTAAGCAAAAGAACGCACTATGTAATCTGGAGGCACGGGGGCTGTCCAAAAAAATCGTGCGGAACGGACGAAAATCAGCTCGCGCAGGCGGCCTCTGCCGCCGAGCAAGCCCTCCCGACGGCGTACACAGGTACGCCGAGGGTGATTTTCGTTCGTAGTTCAAGGGCATAGAAATGAGAAAATTCGCTCGTAAGGGCGAATTTTCTACATTAATACATTGTTGTATTTATTGATTATACAACACTCAAATTTGCCTTAAATTAAGTCACTCTGCCCTTGAACGATCTGCGCCATTTTTTTACAGCCCCAACTGTTTAAATTATTTTATAATGTCTCTACCGCCCAAGTAGGGTCTGAGAACCTCGGGAACGGTCACCGTGCCGTCGGCGTTCTGGTAGTTTTCCAGAATGGCGGCCACGGTGCGGCCAACGGCTACGCCGCTGCCGTTGAGGGTGTGAACAAACTGAGCCTTGCCGCCGGCGTCCTTATACTTTATGTTGGCGCGGCGGGCCTGGAAATCCTCGAAATTAGAGCAGGACGATATCTCCACATACCTGCCGTAAGAGGGCATCCACACCTCGATATCATACTTCTTTGCGGCCGTAAAGCCCAAATCGCCCACGCAGATGCGAACGACCCTGTAGGGGAGGCCCAGCCCCTGAAGCACCATTTCGGCGTCGTGAGTCAGCTTTTCCAGCTCGTTATAGCTGTCCTCCGGCCGTGTAAACTTCACAAGCTCAACCTTGTTAAACTGGTGCTGGCGTATGAGACCACGGCCGTCACGTCCGGCGCTGCCGGCCTCCTGACGGAAGCAGGCGGTGTAGGCCACATGCTTGATGGGCAGCTGGGCCCCGTCGAGTATCTGTTCGCGGTACATATTTGTAACGGGCACCTCGGCCGTGGGCACAAGGAAATACTCGGTGCCGGCCACCTTATACGCGTCCTCCTCAAACTTGGGGAGCTGGCCGGTGCCTATCATGGAGCTGCGGTGTACCATAAAGGGCGGGAAAATCTCGGTATAACCGTGCTTTTCCGTGTGCGTGTCAAGGAAGTAGTTCACTATGGCGCGCTCCAGCTTGGCGCCCATATCCCTGTAAACATGGAACCTCGCGCCCGTTATCTTTGCCGCGGTGTCGGGGTCAAGTATGCCCAAATCAGCGCCGATATCCCAGTGGGCCTTGGGCTCGAAATCAAACTTTGTGGGCTCACCGAAGCGGCGTATTTCCACGTTATCCTCGTCGGTGTCGCCGTCGGGCACATCATCGTTGGGAATGTTGGGAATACGGAGCATGGCCTCATATATCTGGCCCTCGACGTCGCGCACCTGCTCGTCCAGCTCCTTGACCCTGTCGGAAAGGGCCTTCATTTCGGCAAAAACCGGAGCCGTATCCTCGCCGGCCTTCTTCATGACCGGTATCTTCTTCGAGGTCTCGTTCTGTTTCGCCTTCAGGCTCTCCACCTCAAACAGAATTGCCCTGCGGCGGTCGTCGAGGGCAATTACGCCGTCGATGTCCACATCTTCCTTGCGGCGGGCCATGGCTGCCTTAACTCTTTCGGTTTCGCCGCGTATAACTTTCATGTCTAACATTTTAACGCCTCCAATATTTAATATCTACAGTAAATCCACAATTCGCGTCAAATCCTCGACGCTGTAAAATTCTATCTCTATTTTCCCCTTTTTTCCGCCCTTGATAAGGACCTTTGTGCCGAATTTTTCGGACAGGGCCTTTTCCACGTCGGGATATTTGGGCGCGGACGCATGCTCTCTGGCCATCCTGACCGCCGGCTGCTTCTTGCTCAGCTCCTCGATTTGGCGGACCGTAAGGCCCTCGGGCTCAATTCGGGCCGCGATGTCTATGCGCCGCTCCCTGTCGGGCACGGCGAGAAGCGCCCTGGCGTGACCGGTCGAAATGGTTCCGCGTTGGAGCAGCGACTGAATTTCCGGATCAAGGTTGAGAAGGCGGAGCATATTGGCCACATTGCTGCGGCTTTTGCCCACCCGCTCGCTTATCTTATCCTGAGTCAGGCCGAAGCGGTCCATCAGGTCCTTATAGCCCCGGGCCTCCTCAATGGGGTTCAAATCCTCCCGCTGGAGGTTTTCTATCAAGGCTATCTCGGCCGCCTGAATGTCGCTGTAATCCCGAACAATGGCGGGTATCTCCGTCAGTCCGGCCAACTTTGCCGCACGCCAGCGGCGTTCGCCGGCAATAATGCGGTAGTAGCCGTTTTCTCCCTTCACGAGAATGATGGGCTGTATTACCCCGTGCTCGGCAATGGAGTCCGCCAGAGCTTGAAGCTGTTCCTTGTCAAAAACCTTTCTCGGCTGGTCGGGCCGAGGCTCTATTTGCGACAGCTTAACCTGCATGGTGGCGTCCGGATTTTCCGGCCCAAGCTGCTCTGTCATTTCAAACAGGGACTCAAAGCCCCGCCCAAGCTGTCTTTTGGACATCAAACATCATCTCCTATCAGTTCCCTCGCAAGATTAACATAGCTTTCGGCCCCTTTGGAGCCCCTGTCATAGGACAGTATGGGCTGCCCGAAGCCCGGAGCCTCGCTCAAACGGACATTGCGGGGGATTATGGTCTTATAGACCTTGTTGGGGAAGAACTTCTTCACCTCGTCCACCACCTGAATTGACAGGTTCGTCCGGCTGTCAAACATCGTCAGCAGGACGCCCTCAAGCGTTATGCCGGGGTTAAGAGCCTCCTTGACCCGACGTATGGTGTTGGTGAGCTGGCTCACCCCCTCAAGAGCGTAAAACTCGCACTGTATGGGGATAAGCACGCTGTCCGCCGCGGTCAGGGTGTTTATGGTTATAAGTCCCAGCGAGGGGGGAGTGTCGATAAATATAAAGTCATAGTCCTCCCTGATGGGCCTTATAGAGTTTTTGAGCTGATTTTCCCGCCCCATAACGCTTATAAGGTCTATCTCCGCGCCGCTCAAGTCAATATTCGAGGGGCAGACAAAAAGATTTTCATAGGCGGTGGGGACGACGACCTCGTCCATCGACACGCCGTTCACAAGGCAGTCATAAACCGTCTTTTCGCAGCGGCGCTTGTCCACCCCCAAGCCGCTGGTGGTGTTGCCCTGAGGGTCCACGTCGATTATCAGTACCCGACGGCCCAGCTCCGCCAGCGAAGCGGCCAGATTTACCGCGGTGGTGGTTTTGCCCACGCCGCCTTTCTGGTTCGCTATAGCTATTACCTTCGACAAGATTTCACCTTCTTTAGCAAAAATCATAATAATATTATAGCATATAATTTGTTTCATGTGAAACATTTTATTTTGAAAAAATGCACAAACAAAATTAACATTGTTTGTGCATTTTATACATTTCGCTATTTTGCAATCTTTACAACGTATTCTATGTAATCGTCATACTCCACCTCGGTGGCGGTGGCGACGGCCCCTTTCTTTTTCAGCACGTCCACGGTCTTGACGAGGGTGTTTATGAAGCTGCGGGTGCTGCCCACCGAGGTTCGGGGCACTATGCGCCGGGAGGAGCGTATCTTTTCCTCTATCATGCGCTGGACCAGCCTTTCGCTCATTGCCACGCTCATGCCGCACTGACCAATCTTTTCCGCCGCTTCCAGCTGCTGGGCCTCGTTGTCCAGGCGGAGCAGGGCCCTGCCGTGACGCTCGGTAAGGCCGTATTCCATCATTTTATTTCTCACGGGGGCCGACAGACGCAGGAGCCGCAGCTTGTTCGCCACGGCGCTTTGGCTTTTGGATATCAGGTCCGCGACCTTTTCCTGAGTGTAACCGTGGTAATTTATGAGCCGGGATATGCTCTCAGCCTCCTCAAAGCAATTTAAATCCCGACGCTGGATGTTTTCAACGATGGACGCCACGGCGCTGCCCGAATCACTCATATTGCGTATCACGGCGGGGATGGTTTTAAGTCCGGCCTTTTTCGCGGCCTTGAGCCGCCGCTCTCCGGCGATCAGCTCAAAGCCCTTCGGGGCGCGGCGCACCAAAATCGGGTTGATAACGCCCATGGTCTTGACGGACTCGGTCAGCTCACGCATGGCGTCGGGGTCATAGATGCGGCGCGGCTGAAAAGGGTTGGGGAAAATCAGGTTCACATCTATTTCTTCCGCTTTCATATTCATCTCTCCTTATGTAAAAAATGTAAAAAATCAGCCCGTAAAGCAACTCTCTACAGGCTGATTATACCATAAATCAATATAAAAGTGAATAAAAACTTTTCGCCTTTTGACGACCGAAAGCCCTATTTTATGGGGTCTTTTGAGGGTTTTCCGGCTTTTCTCGGATATTTTGACGGAGTCCGCGCGGTCTTTTTTACAATTATAAGGCTCCGGCCAAGTCCGTCGAAGGAAATTTCCCTGACCTCTTCGATTTTTCCGCCCATAACCCTGATCGCGGGCTTGGCGGCGTTTATCTCCTCCTCGGGAGCGGAGCCCTTCATGGCCACAAAATATCCGCCCACCTTCACGAAGGGCAGGGCGTACTCCGCCAAAACGGACAAATTGGCCACCGCCCTCGCGGTCGCCACGTCAAAGCTCTCTCTGAGCTCCGTGCGGGAACCGTCCTCGGCCCGGCAGTGGACGGCGCAGATGTTCTCAAGCCCAAGGCGGGCGGAGACCTCGTTCAAAAAATCCACCCTTTTGCCCAGACTGTCCAGCATTGTCACGCGGAGGTCGGGCCGGGCAATTTTGACCGGAACGGAGGGGAAGCCCGCCCCGGCGCCTATGTCTATAAGTCGTGCCCCCTCCGGCAGTCTGTCCGACAGGAGCAGGGTCAACGAGTCCAGGAAATGTTTGGAAATTATCTCGTCCTTTTCGGTTATGGCGGTAAGGTTGAATTTTTCATTCCATTCCAGAAGCAGCTCCATATAGGTCTCAAACTGTCCCGTCTGTCCGCCGTCAAGGGATATTCCCAGCTTTTCGGCGGCGGTTTTAAGCCTTTCCATCGCGTTCCCTCCCGGCAAGATATATCAGCAGCACCCCTATATCCGCGGGGCTGACGCCGCTTATGCGGCTGGCCCTGCCCACATTTTCGGGGCGCATTTTCGCCAGCTTCTGCCTGGCCTCGATGCGAAGGCCGTAGACCTCGTCATAGTTGATATCGTCCGGTATAAGGCGCTTTTCGTTCCGGCGGAACTGCTCCACCTGCTCAAACTGGCGGCGGATATAGCCCTCGTATTTGACGGCCGTCTCCACCTGTTCACGCTCGGCGTCGGAGAGAGGGGGGCGCTCCCTGTCAAAGGGCGCCAGCTCGTCATAGCCTACCTCGGGTCTGCGCAGCAGCTCAACCATATTTATACCTGTCGAGAGGAGGCTGCTGCCCTTTTCCTCCAAAAGGCGGTTCAGCCCGTCGGAGGGCGGAAGGTTCACCGTGCGGATGCGGGCTATTTCCTTCTCTATCCTTTCCTTTTTCGCCAGAAACCCCGCGTAGCGCCCGTCGCTTATAAGGCCGATTTCGTGTCCAATGGGGGTAAGACGCAGGTCGGCGTTATCCTGACGCAGAAGCAGGCGGTACTCCGCCCTGCTGGTGAGCATACGGTAAGGCTCGTTGGTGCCCTTGGTGACAAGGTCGTCGATGAGCACCCCGATATATGCCTCGCTGCGGTCAAAGACCACCGGCGGCAGACCGTCCAGCTTTCGGGCGGCGTTGATGCCGGCCATAAGTCCCTGAGCGGCGGCCTCCTCATAGCCGCTGGTGCCATTGAACTGACCCGCACCGAACAGACCCTCGATGCCGCGGAATTCAAGGGAGGGCTTAAGCTGCAGCGGGTCGCAGCAATCATACTCTATCGCGTAGGCGCAGCGCATTATTTCCGCCTTTTCAAGGCCCGCCATGGAGCGGAGCATCCGGAGCTGCACATCCTCCGGAAGTGAACTGCTCATGCCCTGAACGTACATTTCCATGGTGTCGAGGCCCATGGGCTCGATAAATACCTGATGGCGCTCCTTTTCGGCGAAGCGCACCACCTTGTCCTCTATCGACGGACAGTAGCGCGGCCCCACGCCGTCGATAAAGCCGTTGAAAAGCGGGCTCCGGTGGAGGTTTTCTCTGATTATACGGTGAGTCTCCTCATTGGTGTAGGTCAGGTGGCATACCACCTTGTTTTCGCCGGGGGTCTCGGTCTCAAAGGAAAAGGGAACCACCCTTTCGTCCCCCTCCTGAACCTGCATTTTTGAGTAGTCCAGGCTTCGGGCGTGAACCCTGGCCGGGGTGCCGGTCTTAAAGCGCATAAGCGAAACGCCCATTTCCGCGAGACTGGCGCTCAGTCCCTTTGAGGGGAACATACCGTCCGGCCCGCCGCTGTAGGAGGTTTCGCCCACGATTATGCGGCCCTCCAGATAGGTGCCGGTGGCGACGATGACGCATTTGGCGGTAAACTCCACCCCGGTATGTATTTTCAGAACAAAGCCGCCCTCAGTCCTTTTCAGTTCCTTAACCTCGGCCTGACGGAGGCATAGGTTCTCCTGCCCCTCCAGCCGGCGCTTCATGTCGATTTGATACATCCGTCTGTCCTCCTGCGCCCGCAGGGAATGGACCGCCGGCCCCTTGCGCAAATTCAACATTCTGGACTGGAGCATATTTTTATCGGCGCACTTGCCCATCTCGCCGCCAAGGGCGTCTATCTCCCTGACGAGGTGACCCTTGGCGGTACCGCCGATGTTGGGGTTGCAGGGCATATTGGCGACGGCGTCGAGATTTATGGTAAAAATGACCGTCCTTTTTCCCAATCTCGCCGCGGCCAGCGCCGCCTCGCAGCCCGCGTGTCCCGCCCCTATTACGGCTATGTCAAAATCCAGGGCGTCGTTCATATATATCTCACCTTTTTACGTTGATTTTTCACTCTATTTTCCCAGACAAAATTCCTCAAATATTTTATTTACCGTTTCGTCATCAACGCTGAGACCCTCGGCCTCGCCCAGAGCCTCCACCGCCGCCCTTATGTCGATGGCGGCCAAATCACTGTAAAAACCGGCCTCAACGGAGGAAAGGGCGCGGCCCACGGCTTCCATGGCCCTGATGACGGCCTGAAGCTGACGGCGGTTGGCGATAACGGCCCCCGCCGGAGCACCGAGTCCCAGCAGCCTTATTATCTCTTTTTTTACCTCGTCCGTCCCGACGCCGCAAGCGGCGCTTATCTTTATAAAATCCTCCCGCCCGTCGGGGCTGAGGTCCGTTTTGTTGGCGATTTTAATGACGGGACATTTTATTCCGGCGAGGAGTTCCTCCTCCTCCGGTACAAGGCCGCGGCCGGCCTCAGTGACAAAAAGGCAGATGTCCGCCTGACGTATATAGTCAAGGCTCATTTTCACGCCGATTTTTTCCACCGTGTCGGCGCTTTCCCTTATGCCGGCGGTGTCACCCAGCCTTACGGGGACGCCCTCCAAATCTATCCATGCCTCCACCACGTCCCGAGTGGTGCCGGCAATATCCGTGACGATGGCCTTTTCCCTCTCGTAAAGGGCGTTCAGCAGAGAGCTTTTGCCGGTGTTGGGCAGGCCGCAGATGGCGCAGCTTATTCCCTCCCGCAGAGCCTCGCCCCGTCGGGCGGTGTTTTTCAGGGCCTCAAGCTCGGAATAAATTTCCTTCAACCGTCCGGCCATATCCTCGCCGCCGAAATCCTCCGCGTCCTCGTCCGGAAAGTCCGAGGCGACCTGCACCGCGGCCAGTAATTTCAAAAGCTTTTCCCTCATGCTGACGACGGGGCCGGTAAGTCCGCCCTCAAGACGGTTCACCGCCGCCCAAAGCGCCCCGTCGGTACGGGCGTCTATCACGTCCTTCACAGCTTCGGCCTCGGTCAGGCTGAGCTTGCCGTTCAAAAAAGCTCTTTTGGTAAATTCCCCCGGTTCGGCCATCGTACAGCCATTTTCAATCAAAATATCAATAATTTTATTAACTATAACCATTCCGCCGTGACAGTTTATCTCGCACACGTCCTCTCCGGTAAAGGAGCCGGGGCCGCGGAAAAGGCTCACAAGGGCCTGATCCACCGTGCCGCCCTCATGCACAACCCTGCCGAAGGTCACGGTATGGGAGTCCGCGTTTTCCAAGGGTTGTTTGGAAACAAATATTTTAGACGTAATTTCAACGGCCCTTGGCCCGCTTATTCTTATTACTGCTATGCCGCCTCTGCCATACGGAGTGGACAGGGCACAGATTGTGGGGACGGACAAGATATCACCCGCTTTTTATCGATTTTAAGTTACGGCTTCGCCAAATACCTTTACAGGCACATTCGGCGTTATTTACAACGGCCCGACACAAATTTCTCATTAAAAATCAGGGACCGCAGGCCCCTGATTTCCGTTTTTCATTCGTCCGCTACCTCGGTTGGAGTGCCGTCGATGACAAGCTCGTTCTCCTTGCGGTTATAACGGTACTTGGACTTGTAATCGCTGCCGTACTCCTTCTTTTTGGGGGCGATGACTATTTTTCTGTTGGGGTCGTCGCCGATGGAATAGGTATAAATATTCTTAAATTCCTGAAGCGTGGAGTGGATTATCCTTCTCTCGTTGGGATTCATGGGCTCCAGCGTCACGCTGCGGTGAGTTTTGGCCACCACAGCCGCCTTGCTCTTGGCCAGCTTAATAAGGGTCTCCTCACGCTTCTCCCGATAACCCTCTATGTCAAGGGATACCCGTATATAGTTTTCCTCGCCCTTGTTGACCACAAGGCTGGTCAGATATTGGAGGGCGTCAAGATTGTCTCCACGGCGGCCGATGATATAGCCTACGGCCTCCTCGTCGCAGTCGATGGAAATATTTATCCTCTCGTCCTCATACTCGGATTTGAGCTGAACCTCGATGCCCAGTCTCCCCAAAATATCGTTGAGATAATCCTCGGCCTTGGACACGGGAGAATTACAGGAATAAGTGACCTTGACCCTCGCCTCCATGCTTCCGAGTCCGAGAAAACCCTTTTTGCCCTCGTTGAGAACATCTATTGTCACCTTGTCCTGACTGACTCCCAGCTCCTGAAGAGCCAGCTCGACAGCCTCGTCAATCGTTTTTGCGCTTTTAATAACTACCTTATCCATTTTTGAACCGCCCCGCTTCGCCGGGCGGGATACCTTCCTTTCGTAATTTGCTGAAAAACTTATTTTTTACTGTTTTTGTTGCTGCCGTCAGCGTTTGAATTTTTTGCTAATTCCTTACTCTTGTTCTTACTCTTTTTCTGTCCTTCAAGCAGCTTTTTATCGTTGGGAGTAAGAGGCAGTTCCTTGCCGGCCTTTTTCATTATAAGATTTGTAAACACCTGCTGTATCATGTTCACCACCGTGCTGGTCAGCCAGTAAAGCGACATTCCGATAGGCATGATATAGGTAAAATAGGCGGTCATTACGGGCATGATATACAGCATTGTATTTCCGCCGGCGGCTTGTCCGTTGGAGTTTTTGGCCATCATCTTTTTGGAAACGAAGGACGAGGCCACCGTCGCCAGCACTGCCAGCACGGGAATTATCCATACCTTCCAATCGGTCATATTCCCGCTGAGCATCTTTGTCAGGTCTATTCCAAGGAAATCAAAATTAATGGGCTCTTTGCCGAAGCCCTCAATGGCCTTGATGGTCTCCGGATGGGAACAGTACTGAACCTGATAGGTCACCTTCGTCCCCGCGTCTACAAGAATTTTCTTTATGCCGTCTATTTGGTCCGGCGACAGTCTCAAAAGGTACTGAAGGGGATTATACACCACTCCCACGAAGCCCAGGATTATGAAAAGCCTGATTATCATGGGGAGACAGCCGGCCATGGGATTTATGCCGTACTTGGTATAGAGCTTCTGCATTTCCGCGTTATATTTTTCTTTGTCGTTGGCGTATTTCCTTTGCAGCTCCATAAGAAGCGGCTGAAGCTGCTGAGTTTTGGACATACTCTTTTGACTCATTATCGTAAGAGGAATGGTCAAAAGGTTGATGAGCACGGTAACTATCACCAATGTCCAACCGTAATTTTGAACCAGCTGATAAATCGGTCTTATCAGCATCGAAAGCGGTTCGGATAAAAAATACATTCACATTTCTCCTCGCATGGAAAAATCTAAGGAAGCGGGTCATATCCGCCCTTACAAAAGGGATTGCACCTTAGCACCCGGCGGACAGACAAATAAAGGCCCTTAAAAAAACCGTACTTTTCAAAAGCCTCGAGAGCATACTGGGAGCAGGTCGGCGTAAAGCGGCAGCACGGCGTTTTCATGGGTGAAATGTGCTTCCTGTAAAGCCTTATGAGCCATATGGCAAGCTTACTCATTTTATCAAACCGCTTTTCTTAAGGAGCTTTTCCAAAGACCTGTTCACCGCATGGTAATCGGCGCCCGCGGCCCGTCCTCTCGCCACCGCCACTATGTCGAAGCCCGGGGATACCCTTTCCTCCATCAAGCGGTAGCTTTCGCGAATGAGCCTGCGTATCCGGTTGCGGACCACGGCCTTGCCCACCTTCGACGAGACGGTTATCCCCAGCCGGCAGCCCGTCCCTCCGGTGCGGCGGCTGTAGACCGCCAATAACTCGTCCGAAACATTTTTACCCCGATAATACAGTCTTTTAAAATCCTTATTTTCCTTAATGGAAACCGTCTTTTTCATGCCTTTGTCCCGCCGGAAAGCGACCCTTTCCGCCCCAATCAGGCGGAAAGGACCTTCCTGCCTCTCTGACGGCGCCGCTTGAGTACCTTTCTTCCGTTGGAAGTACTCATCCTGCTTCTGAAACCGTGATCCTTTTTTCTCTTTCTCACATTAGGCTGATAAGTTCTGAGCATCTTAACACCTCCTATAATTTTTTGCCGCCATTGTCCACAACAACGCCACCCTATTATATATTATCGAAGGCTCCTTTGTCAATATTTTTTTAGAAAAAATTTTTATTTTCTTCAAATAATTTAAATTTACACTTGAAATTTTCCATTGATTTTGGTATAATAATTGTATGGGTCCGAGCCAAAATTTTGAGTTTTCCACAGGCAAAGAGGTTGAAATTTAAGGTTTTCAACAGTAAAACCCCCATTAAAAAAGGATTTAAGGGTGTTTTCCACAGATTTTTTAAACAGCCATGTTAAAAATTTAATTTTTCCACAACCCACTGATTTTTAGGAGAAAAAGACTATGGATACAAATAAACTGAACAATATATGGAACAACTGTCTCGCTCTTATCGAAGAAGAGTGTACGCCTTTGGCTTTCAACACATGGATAAAATCTTTGGCCCCCATATCTTATAAAAACGGCGTGCTTTTGCTGTCCACGGACAACGAGGTCAACCGCAACTTCATTGTCAAACGCTATTCCTCGCTGATAAAGCAGTCCTTTAAGGAGGTCACCGGCGAGCTGCCGGAAATGGAGGTAATAATAAAAACCCAGGCCGAGGAAGAAAAGAAAGTAAAAAACACCCAAAACAAATATGAAAAATACACCTTCGACAATTTTGTCGTGGGCGGAAGTAACAGGATGGCCCACGCGGTCTGCGCGGCGGTGGCGGAGGAGCCGGGCATGGTGCCGATGTACAATCCCCTTTTCCTTTACGGAGGGGTGGGCCTCGGCAAGACGCACCTGATACACGCCATAAAAAATTACATAAACGAAAACAGCCCCGAAATTAAAATCGCTCTCGTCACATCAGAAAATTTCACCAACGAGCTTGTGGCGGCGATAAGAGAAAACAAACCGGCTGAGTTTCGGGAAAAATACCGTAAAATGGATGTGCTTCTCATAGACGACATACAGTTCATCGCCGGCAAAAAGAGTATTGAAGAAGAATTTTTCAACACCTTCAACGTGCTCCACGAGGCCAACAAGCAGATAGTCATCACCAGCGACCGCCCGCCGGAGGAGATAAAGACCCTGGAGGAAAGGCTCATTTCACGCTTTAAATGGGGTCTCCAGTGCGACATACAGCCCCCGGACTTCGACACGAAGCTGGCGATACTCAAAAATAAGGCCAGAGAAATAAATCTTGAAGTAGACGACCAGATATTTTATCTCATCTGCGAAAGCGTCAACTCAAACGTCCGCGAGCTGGAGGGCGCCCTCAACCGCATCGCCGCATACAAAAGCCTGGTCAACAGGGAAATCACCCTCGAATTGGCGGAGGAGGCGCTCAAATCCTACGGCCCCAGAGAGGGCGCGGCCGTCACCCCCGTTTCAATAATAGACTACTGCGCCAGATTTTTCAATATAACCGTGGACGAGCTCAAGTCCGACAACAGAAAAAAGGACATCTCGTCCGCCAGACAGATAACCATGTTCGTGATCAGGGAAATAACGGGGCTATCCTTCCCAAAAATCGGCGCTCTTTTCGGCAAGGACCATTCCACGGCCATGTACGCCATCAAGAGCATTGAGGAAAAAATTTCCACAGACCCTCTGTTTAAAGTTACCGTCAGCGACATAATAAAAGATATAAAGACGGAGCAGCCCTAAATTTTTAATGAGTTTTCAATAAGACAGGCTGTTAACTCCACAGACCTGTGGAAAGTCTGTCCCAAGCTTCGCGGACAAACTTCCACACGGCATATGGATAAAATTTTCCGTAATAAAGGGAAGCCCGGCGGTTATCAACAGTTTCGTCAGGCCCTTATACTACTAAAAAATATTAATATATTATTTTTCTTATTTTATAAAAAAGAGAAAAGAAGGAATATTTATGAAATTTTACTGCGATACAGACAAGCTCGGCTCCGCTCTCGGCTTGGTTTCAAAGGCGGTGGAAAGTAACGCCGTGTCTCCCCATCTCGAGGGCGTCCTTTTAAGGGCCGAGGGAGGCTTGCTCCGTCTTAAGGGCAACAATATGGAAATATGTATAGAGACCTCCATACCGGCCAACGTGGCCGAGGAGGGAGAAACGGTGGTCAACTGCCGTATGCTCAGCGAGATAGTGCGCAAACTCCCCAAGGACGTTATGGAGCTCGTGGCCGGCGAAAGGAGCAACATTTCCATAACCTGCCTCAATTCCGACTACACGGTGGCGGGTCTTTCCGCGGCTGAATATCCCGAGCTTCCGGAAATAGAGAAAAAGGCCGAAATAAGGCTTTCTTCCCCCGTCCTTAAGGATATGATAAACAAAACGATATTCGCCGTCAGCACAAATCCCGACGAGGTGCGCAAGGTGCTGAAGGGCTCCCTTTTCGAGGTGGATAACGGCGGACTCACCGTGGTTTCGGTGGATTTGGTACGCATGGCCCTTATAAAGAAGGAGCTGGATTTCTCCTCCGGCGACGTAAAGTTCATCGTACCCGGCAAGACCCTTAACGAGCTTAAAACCATGCTTAGGGACGACGACGGCGAAACGGTCACCGTCACCGTGGGGGAAAATCAGGCCCGCTTCGACTGCTCCGACTTCACGCTTACCACCCGGCTCATCGACGGCGAGTTTTTCTCCTATAAACAGATAATACCGAAGCAGTTTAAGGTTGAGCTCGACGTGGAGGGACGGTCCTTCGTAAAAACTATCGAAAGAGTGGAGCCCATAATCGACAACGTGAGCAAAAATCCCATAAAGGTCACCTTTGTGGAGGGAAAGATAAAGATAAAGTGCGAGACGCAGCTGGGCCGCATAAACGACGTGGTGGAGTGCGGCTACGCTGCGGAGGAAATGACGATCGGCTTCAATTACCGTTACCTTCACGACGCGGTGGTGCGCTGCGAGGACGAAAAGATACTTCTTCAAATGAATTCTCCTCTCAACCCCGTCATTGTCCGTTCTCCCGAGGACGAGTCGTATATGTTTATGGTGCTGCCGGTGAGACTTTAAGAAGTTTTTGAAATGAAAGAAATAACCATCAACACCGAATTTATTAAGCTGGATTCCGCCATGAAGCTGGGCGGCGCCGTCATGCTGGGCGGCGAGGCCAAGCATCTTGTCCAGGACGGGCGGGTCAGGGTCAACGGCGAGACCGAGCTCCGCCGCGGGCGGAAGCTTTATCCGGGAGATAGATTTGAATTTGACAATGTGATATACGAAATTAAGGCGATACCGAACGATAAATAATACCGCAGCGAGCAAAAATATTCGGTAAAAAAGACGGCGCGTGACGGTATATCTGATTGTGCCGTCTTAAATGAAGGACGTGGAATATGCACATAAAGACGCTGTCTCTTCACAATTTCAGGAATTACGAAAACGAGGTTTTGGCCTTTGACCCGGGAGTGAACATCATCTGCGGTGGCAACGGCATGGGCAAGACCAACGCCCTTGAGGGAATTTACTACTTTTCTCAGGGCAGGGGCTTTAGGGGCTCAAGCCGGGAGGCTCTGCGCTGCGGCTGTCAGGAGGGACGGATAGATTTGACCTTTCACAGCGGTGAAAGGGATTTTGACGGACAAATAAAATTCGAGGGCAAGAACAAAAAAATATTTTTGAATGAAATAGAGCTTAAAAAAACCAGCCAGCTCATAGGTAAGTTTGTGTGCGTCCTTTTTACTCCCGACGAAATGAACCTTGTAAAGGGTGCGCCGGAGGTGCGGCGGCGGTTTATCGACAGCTCGATAATCCCCCTACGGCCGGCGTATTTGTCGGCGCTTATGCGGTATAACCTTATTTTGAGGCAGAAAAGCATCCTCCTGCGGGGGGAGGACTATAAGCTGCTGCCGGTGTTCAATCAGCAGCTTGCGGAAATCGGCTCGAGGATAATTCACGTCCGCCGCTCCTATATCGAGGGCGTCAAGGATTTGGCCGCCGCCGTCCAGATGGATATTTCCGGCGGGAGGGAAAGGCTGGAAATCGGCTACGCCGCCTCCGTAAGGCCCGAAAACACCCGCGAGGAAACCGCGGCCTCGTTTTTGAAAAAGCTGGAGGAAATGGAAGAAAGCGAAAAGGAAAACAAAATATGCTTTGTCGGTCCTCACCGAGACGACATATCATTCAAAATCAACGGCAGGAGCGCCCGCAGCTATGCCAGTCAGGGTCAGCAGCGGAGCATAGTCCTCTGTCTAAAGTCCGCCCAGACCGAGCTGATACAGCGGGAGACCGGAGAAAGTCCGGTGATGCTTCTGGACGACGTTATGAGCGAGCTTGACAGGTTTCGGCGGGATTTTTTAAGGGAAAAAATTTCCGGCAAGCAGGTCATCATCACCTGCACGGAGATGGAAAATTCAAATATAAAAGAGTTTAACAACATCATTAAGATAGAAAACGGCAAAGTCGTTGTTTGACAAAAAGTTTTATCGAAAAACTGCGGAGGAGAAATATGTATCTTCACATCGGCGGAAATACGATGGTTAAATATGGCGATATTGTGGCAATACTTGATATGGAAACCACTTCCGTCAGCAAAAAGACCCGTGAATTTTTCAAGGAATGTGAAAAGCGCGGCCAGGTCATAAACGTGGCCGAGGATATACCCAAGTCCTATATACTCTGCGGCGATAAGATTTATATATCGCAGATATCGTCGGCGACGCTTTTGAAAAGAGTGGAATAAAAAGATAAAGCGGCCGGTTAGGGCCCGCGCCGTCCATGGTAAAGTGAAAAAAATTATTTTTATGTATAGAGCGAGGTAGATAATTTTGGAGGAAAAGACCACAAAAATTTATGACGAGAGCCAGATACAGGTGCTGGAGGGCCTTGAGGCCGTCCGCAAGCGCCCGGGTATGTATATCGGCTCAACGGGAGAAAACGGCCTCCACCACCTTGTATACGAAATTGTGGATAACAGTATAGACGAGGCTCTGGCCGGCTACTGCACCCACATCGAAATCGAGATAGGCAAGGACAATATAATCACCGTCACCGACAACGGCCGCGGAATTCCCACGGGTATCCACCCCACTCAGGGAATATCCACCGTGGAGGTGGTTCATACGGTGCTCCACGCCGGAGGCAAATTCGGCGGCGACGGATATAAGGTTTCCGGCGGCTTGCACGGCGTGGGCGCCAGCGTCGTCAACGCCCTCAGCGAGTGGCTGGAGGTCTGGGTCCACGACGGAAAAAACATTCACTACCAGCGTTATGAGAGAGGCACGCCCGTCGCCCCTCTTAAGGTTGTGGGCGAGACCGACCACACCGGCACCGTCACAAAGTTTAAGCCGGATCCGGAAATTTTTGACGTGCTGGAGTTTGATTATGAGGTGCTCCTCCGCCGCATGAGGGAGCAGGCTTTCCTCAACAAGGGGATAAGGATAACCCTCACCGACCTGCGGGGCGACGAACCCCGCCGCGACAGTCTCATGTACGAGGGGGGCATAATTTCTTTCGTCGAATATATCAACCGCAACAAGGAGGCCCTTCACCCCCAGGTAATTTATTTTGAAAGCGAAAAGGAAAGCATGAATGTTGAGGTCGCCATGCAGTATAACAGCGACTACAACGAGATAATAGTCTCCTTCGCCAACAACATACATACCACCGAGGGAGGCTATCACGAAACGGGCTTCAAAAACGCCCTCACCAAGATAATAAACGACTACGGGAAGAAGTACAATCTCATAAAGGACGGGGACAAAAAGCTCAGCGGCGACGATGTCCGCGAGGGACTTACGGCCGTTATCTCCGTAAAGATAGCCGAGGCCCAGTTCGAGGGCCAGACCAAGACGAAGCTGGGCAATATCGAGGTTCGCGCTTTGGTGGAAAACGCTATGAACGAGACCCTCACCAACTATCTCGAGGAAAATCCGGCCGTCGCCCGTCTCATCATCGACAAGGCCATGACCGCCAACCGCGCCCGCGAGGCCGCCAGAAAGGCCCGCGAGCTGACCCGCAGGAAAAACTCTCTCGAAACCACCACCCTCCCCGGCAAGCTGGCCGACTGCATTGAAAACGGCATCGAACGCACGGAGATATACATCGTGGAGGGAGATTCCGCCGGCGGCAGCGCCAAGCAGGGCCGGGACCGCAACTTCCAGGCCATACTTCCCCTGTGGGGCAAAATGCTGAATGTCGAAAAATCCCGCATCGACAAGGTCTACGGCAACGACAAGCTCACCCCCGTTATCACCGCTCTCGGCGCGGGCATCGGAGACGAGTTCGACATAACGCGCCTGCGTTACGGCAAGGTCATAATCATGGCCGATGCCGATGTGGACGGAAGCCATATCAGGACGCTGCTGCTGACCTTCTTTTTCCGCTTTATGCGTCCCCTCATCGAGGAGGGTCATGTGTATCTGGCCCAGCCCCCTCTGTTTAAAAACAAAAGGGGCAAGGAGGAAAGCTACACCTACACCGAGGAGGAGCAGGAGCAGGCCATGCGCGATTTCCGTGAAAAATACGGCGACGATGTGAAGGTGGACATCCAGCGGTACAAAGGATTGGGCGAGATGAACCCCGAGCAGCTTTGGGAGACCACCATGAATCCCGAGACCCGCAGTATGCTCCGCGTAACTCTTGAGGACGCCATCGCCGCCGACAATATATTCACCATCCTGATGGGCGATAAGGTGGAGCCGAGAAGAGAATTTATCGAGACCAACGCTAAGGACGTAGTGAATTTGGACATCTAAAACCGTTCGGGAGGGGCCGAGCGCCTCGGCCCCCGGCCCGAGCTTTGCTGAAAGGTATGTGAAATATGGCAGAAATCAATGAATTTGACCCCGGTAAAATAACCGATGTGGAAATAGTGGACGAGATGAAAACCTCCTACATCCAATACGCCATGAGCGTTATTGTCAGCCGCGCGCTGCCGGATGTCAGGGACGGACTTAAGCCCGTTCACCGCCGGATACTTTATACTATGTATCAGGCGGGATATACCCCCGACAAGCCCTACAAAAAATGCGCCGCCACCGTGGGCGACGTGCTCGGTAAGTACCATCCCCACGGCGACGCCAGCGTTTACGACGCCATGGTGCGCATGGCTCAGGACTTTTCTCTCCGCTATCCCCTCATCGACGGCCACGGCAACTTCGGCAGCGTGGACGGCGACCCGCCGGCCGCTTACCGTTATACCGAGTCCCGCCTGAGCAGGATAGCTCTCGAGGCCCTTAACGACATCGAAAAAGACACCATTGACTTCATGCCCAACTTTGACGACAGCCTTAAGGAGCCCACCGTGCTCCCCTCGCGGCTGCCTCAGCTTCTTATCAACGGCAGCAACGGCATTGCCGTGGGCATGGCCACCAATATCCCTCCCCACAACCTGACGGAGGTAATCAACGGTATCATAGCCCTTATCGACAACCGCGACATCACCGTGGACGAGCTCATGGGCTACATCAAGGGGCCCGATTTCCCGACGGGCGGCCTCATTATGGGCCGCAGCGGAATTCGCGCCGCCTATCACACCGGCAGGGGAAAGATACTCACCCGCGCCCGGGCCGAGATAGAGGGCGAGGAGGGTTCCAAGCAGCGCATCGTCGTAACCGAGATACCCTATAAGGTGAACAAGGCCCGGCTCATCGAAAAGATAGCCGAGCACGTCCGCGAAAAGCGCATCGACGGCATCAGCGGCCTGCGGGACGAGTCCGACAGGGGCGGTATGCGCATCGTTATCGAGCTTAAGCGGGACGCCAACGCTAACGTCGTACTTAACAATCTCTATAAAAACACTCAGATGCAGGAGGTTTTCGGCGTCATAATGCTGGCCCTTGTGGACGGTCAGCCCAAGGTGCTGAACCTCAAGGAGGTATTGGAGAACTACGTGGCCTTTCAGGAGGAGGTCATAGTCCGCCGTACCCGCTATGACCTGGCCAAGGCCAAGGCCAGGGCTCATATCCTGGAGGGCCTTCTTATCGCCCTTGACAATATCGACGCGGTGATAAAGGTCATTCGCGAAAGCTACGACGACGCCAAGGAAAATCTTATGTCCGCCTTCGGCCTTTCCGAGGAGCAGGCCAAGGCCATACTCGATATGCGCCTTGCCCGTTTGCAGGGGTTGGAAAAGGAAAAGCTTGACGCTGAATATAATGAGCTTTTGGAAAAAATAAAGTATTACAACGACGTGCTGGAAAATGAAAGCATGGTCCTTGACATAATCAAGCAGGAGCTTTTGGTCATCAAGGAAAAGTACGGCGACGAGCGCCGCACCGAAATTACCGCCAACGTGGACGACATAGACGTGGAGGACCTTATCGAGGAGGAGGAAAACATAATCACCCTCACCCATTTCGGCTATGTAAAGCGCGTCCCAACAGACACCTACCGCAGCCAGCGGCGGGGCGGCAGGGGGATTTCCGGCCTTCAGACCCGTGAGGAGGACTATGTGGAGACGATTTTCTCCTCGTCCACTCACAATTTCGTCCTGTTCTTTACCGACAAGGGGCGGGTTTACCGGCTCAAGGCTTATCAGCTTCCCGAGGCGGGCCGTCAGGCACGGGGCACGGCTATCGTAAATCTGCTGCCCGTGGAAAACGGCGAAAAAATAACCGCCGTTATACCCGTGCGCACCTTTGAGGAGGGCAGGTACCTGTTCATGTGTACCCGCAACGGCATAATCAAAAAGACGCCGCTCAAGGATTATGACACAGCCAGAAAGGGCGGACTTATCGCCATTTCTCTGGACGAGGACGACGAGCTCATCAAGGTTGAGCTCACCGGCGGCGACAACGATATCGTCGTTGGCACCCATGACGGCATGGCTATCCGCTTCAACGAGAACGACGTCCGTCCCATGGGCCGCGTCACCCGCGGCGTAAAGGCCATCACCCTCCGTGAGGGCGATTATGTGGTGGGTATGTGCGCTCCCCGTGAGGGCGAGGAGCTTCTTACCGTCACCGAAAACGGCTACGGCAAGCGCACCGAGCTTTCCGCCTACCGCGTTCAGAGCCGCGGCGGTATAGGTCTGCGCAACTATAACATCACCGACCAGACCGGCATGGTGGTGGGCATCGACTCCGTCACCGACAATGACGATCTTTTGATGATAACCGACGCCGGCGTGGTGATACGCATCTCCGCCGCCGATATCAGCACCATCGGCCGCAGCACCAAGGGCGTCCGCCTCATGCGCCTGGACGAGGGCGTGAGGGTGGTCTCCATGGCCAAGACCGACCGTGAGGCCGATGCCGCCGTTACGGAAGAACAGATGGAAGAATAAGAATTCGCTCTGTAACATGGAGGCGCGGGGCCGGCCGAAAAAATCGTGCAGAACGGACGAAAATCAGCTCTCGCAGGCGGCAGGTGAAGCCTGACGCCGAGAAAGCCCTCCCGACGGCGTACATGATGTGTACGCCGAGGGTGATTTTCGTTCGTAGTTCAAGGGCATAATAACGAGAAAATTCGCTCGTTAGGGCGAATTTTCTACACTAATGCAATTGTTTTATTATACAACACTCAAATTTACCTTAAATTAAGTCATTCGGCCCTTGAACGCTCTGCGCGACTTTTTTACGGCCCCTTTTTGTATATACTGCACAAATTTTATGAATAAAAATTAGATGTTTTTTAGGCTTTGAAAAATAAAAAATATTTGCATTTTTCTTTTTGGTGTGTTATAATAACTTTTGTTGAAAGTGTGCTTGTAGCTCAGTTGGATAGAGTACATGGCTACGAACCATGGGGTCGGGGGTTCGAATCCCTTCAAGCACGCCAAATACCGTGGGGCGGAGCAGGGGGTCGTCCGCTGCTCCGCTTCCGTCTTCGGTATTATGTGAATAACCGTTTAAAGCGGATTTTTGATAGATTTTAAATTTGCGGTAGTATCTCTCCTGATACTACCTTTTTATCTCTAATCCTCGAACGCCGAAAAATATGTCGAAAGGGAGACGCGCCATGTCCGCCTTTAAGGTAAAAAATCAATATGTTTCCGTCCCGGTGGACTTTATTGACAAGTACATGGCCGGGGCCCACGGTGCCTATATAAAGGTCTATCTCTACGGTCTGGCCGCCGCCGCTCAGGGCCGCGAGGCCGACAACGAAACGGTGGCCGAGGATTTGGGTATACTTGTCACCGACGTGGAAAAGGCTTGGAAATACTGGGCCGACAGGGGCCTCGTCGCCATGGACGGCGAGGGCATAACCTACGGCGCCGCCCCGTCCGGCGCCGGGGCCGCCGACGAAGCCTCCGCCGGGGACAAGCCCCCTCAGGTTACCCCCGCCGACATTACCGCCGCCCTCAATATGGACCCAAATATGCGTGAGACGCTGACCATGGTGGAGCATATGCTGGGCAAACCCCTTACCCGTCGGGAAATGACCAGCGTTTTCAACCTGATGGACTGGTACGGCATGGATCAGAGCCTCGTGCTGATGCTTTTTGAATACTGCATCTCCATGGATAAGCGGAGCTTCGCCTACATCGAAAAGGTGGCCCAGAGCTGGAACCGCGACGGCATCAACGACATCAAAAGCGCCGAGGCCGTTATCAAGCGTGCCAGCGCGGAAAAGAAGTTCCAGGGCCAGTGCCGCAGAATATTCGGCCTTGAGAGGGCCTTCACCAACACCGAGCTCAAATATCTCAGCTCATGGAAAAGCGAGATGAGCTTTTCTCCCGCCATGGTGGAGCAGGCTTACGATATCACCGTCAAAAACACCGGCAAGCTTTCCTTCGCTTATATGAACAAAATTTTGTCCAATTGGTATAAAAAGGGTATAAAAACGCCTGAAAAAATTCAGGAGCTGGACCGAAAACCGGCCCGGCCCGCCGCGAAAATAGATGAGATAGAGCGCATCGAGACGATGCGCAGAATGGGAAAAACCACCGATAAGTAAAGGGGGAGGACAGTATGAACAAGACGGAGGCTCTGGCCCGGCGCGTCATCGAGGAGCGTCTCGGTCTCCGCAGAGAACGCCTGTCACGGCGGCGGGAGGAGCTTTTTGCGCGGTTCCCCCGACTCCGTGAGATAGAGACCCGTTTCGACGGCACGGGCATGGCTCTCATGCGTATGGTGGCGGAGGGGGACAGCTCCCCCGAGGACGCCGTGGAAAAAATCATGGCCGAAAACCGCCTCGCCGAAAAAGAGCGGGCCGAAATACTGACCTCCGCGGGCCTTGCCCCCGACTATCTGGACGACAAGCCCGACTGCCCTCTCTGCGGGGACACGGGCTATGTTAAGGGCGGCCTCTGCTCCTGCGTCCGCGACCGGCTGGACAGGGAGCTTTCCACTCAGGCCAACCTCTCCGAAAAGCTCTCCGGTCAGACCTTTGACCGCTTCCGCCTGGATTACTACGGCTCCGAGCCCGACCCGGAGCTGGGGGTCTCGCCCCGGGACAATATGCGCTCCATATTCGGTATCTGCCGCGCCTTTGTTGAAAATTTCGGTCATTCCGACGAAAACCTCTTTTTTACCGGCGGCTGCGGCCTCGGCAAAACTTATCTGTCCTCCGCCGTTGCCAACGAGCTGATAAGCCGAGGCGAGGACGTGCTTTATGTCAGCGCCAACTCCCTTTTCCCCATACTTGAGGACCTCCACTTCAACCGTGACGTTTCCGAAAAAAACCAATACCTTGTGGACAAGGTGTTCAGCTCCGGCCTGCTCATACTTGACGATTTGGGCGCGGAGTTCGTCACTCCCTTTACCTCCGCGGAGCTGTTCCGTATAGTCAACAACCGCCTGCTGGAGAGCCGCCCCATGATAATATCCACCAATCTCGGCCTTGCCGAGACGGAAAAACGCTACTCGTCGCGGCTTTATTCGCGGCTTGTCGGCAGCTTCACGATAATAAAGTTTTTCGGCGAGGATATCCGCTGGAAAATGAAGGGCGAGTAATTTAAATTATAGTCGGCGAGGCCCGCGCTTTTTCGCCGCCGATATTTTTGGCCGCCTCGGTGCGGCAGAACGGAGAAATGACCATGTCCGAAATTTTAGACAAGCATATCGACAAGCTGGGCACCCTTATACTGCTGTTCAAGGCCGACCCCGTAAAGGCCGCCGAGGAGCTGGCCTGGGAAAAGAAATACCTTGAGGACGACCAGGCCGGGGCCGATGAGATAACCGCCGCCGCCCTTTACAACGCCCTTGCCACCATACGCACCTGTCCTCAGCAGGAGCGACCCACCGGTCAGCTCATCTGCGCCATTACCGACGCCCGGGAGGAGCTTCGCATAATCAACGGCGCCGATTAAATTGCCTCAAAAAATTTTTGAATAAAACCGCGTGACTCCGTAAATCATAACTACCAAGGGTGGTTGATTTATGGAGTTTTTAGTTTCTGTTTTTACTGTGGGTTCGGTGGCCGGTTACCTGGCGGAGACACTCTGGTGCCTGGGCATCAACCATGTGCTTGAGTCCCGTCAAGGCATGGTGTTCGGCCCGTTCAGCCAAGTTTACGGCCTTGGCGCCGTGATACTGACATTAATAATAAGTAAAAACAGCTCAACTGCCAAAATATTCCTGATCAGCGCGGTTGTGGGCGGAATATATGAATATTTCTGCTCATTTGCCCAGGAAAAGGTGTTTGGCACCGTGTCCTGGGATTACGGCGATGGGTTCCTGAGCATTGGCGGAAGGACCCACCTCCTCTTCTGCCTGTTCTGGGGACTGATGGGAGTTATGCTCATAAAGTTCATAAATCCCGCTCTTTCGTCCGTTATATCGAGGGTCCGGGGACTTGGCTCCACGGCGCTGGCCGCCGCGGTGGCCGTGTTCTTCATTCTTAATCTGCAGCTCAGCTATATGGCCGTAAAACGTCAGACCGGACGGAGAAACAACCTCCCGCCCACAACTGCCGTTGAAGAATGGCTGGACCTTCGGTTTAACGATGACGTTCTTCACAAAATCTACCCCAATATGCGGGTAGTCGGGAGCGAAGGGGAATAGCCATGAAAAAGACTGACAGAGCCAAGGAAAACCTCAACAAATCCGATAACCCCGAAAAGGCGAAGGATACCGTCCGGGCCTTTACGGATAAGAGCAACGTCAAAACCGACCCCCTGGGCAGCTGGACCGGCAATCCTGCCGACCTCGGCGAAGTACCCACCCAGGACGTGGACGATCTGTAAAATGACCAAAAATCCGGACGAAAACCGTTCGGATTTTTGGGGTTTTGCGGATTTTGAAGAAATTATAAACTTTTTGCAAAAAGGGCTTGACAAAGGTAAAAAACGATGATATAATGGCAAGGCGCTTCGGGAGAGGCGCGGTTGGCCGCAAACCTCGTGGTCGAGGGGTTTTTCAAAAAAAAATAAAAAAAGTTGAAAAAACCTCTTGACAAACGGTCGGAATTGTGGTAAACTAATTAAGCTGTCGGCGGAAGCGGGCGGCGAAAAATCCCAAAAGCGCGGGCTTGCCAGTGCGCGAATAGGGTCCGGCGACACGCCGGTGGACCTTGAAAATTGGATAGCGTTAAGGGCTCAAGAAGGTCTATGGAAACATAGACGGAAATTGAGAACAAACTTGTAGAAATACAAACCAGCAACCAGTTAAACTGGAAAAGTAAAAGAGCCAAAAAGCTCGATAGGATAGATTTTAGGAAGCGAAAGCTTTTTAAGATACCATTTTATTGAGA